>CAYUAX010000052.1:0-23694 GCA_964442845.1 uncultured Bifidobacteriaceae bacterium
GCCTACGTGGCCGGCGCCATTGGCCCGCTCGGCGTGCGCATCGAGCCGTGGGGCAAGACCGGCGTCGACGAGGCCCGCGAGTTCTTTCGCGAACAGGCGGCGGCGCTGGTCGAGGGCGGCGTCGACCTGTTCGTGCTGGAGACCTTCCGCGACTGGAACGAGGCGGCCGCCGCGGTGGACGCGGTGCGCGCGGTGTGCGCGCTGCCCATCGTCGCCCAGGTGACCACCGAAGAAGACGGCAACAGCCTCGACGGCACGCCGCCGGAGCAGTTCGGGCCGGCCCTGGTGGCCTGCGGCGCCGACGTCGTCGGCGTGAACTGCAGCGTCGGGCCGGCGCCGATGCTCGAGACGATCGAGCGGCTGTCGTCGGTGGTGGACGGGCCGCTCTCGGCCCAGCCCAACGCCGGCAAGCCGCGCGACATCGAGGGCCGCAACATCTACCTGTGTTCGCCGGAGTACATGGCGTCGTACGCCCGCCGCTTCATCGCCAACGGCGTGCGGCTGGTCGGCGGCTGCTGCGGCACCACCCCCGAGCACATCCGGCAGATCGCCTTGGCGGTGAAGCAGCTGGCGCCCGACGTGAGGGCCGGCGGGGCGGCGCAGGCGCCGGTGTCCGTGGCCACGCCGCACGCGCAGCCGCCGGTGCCCAGCGCCGACAAGTCGCGGCTGGGCGCGGCGCTGGCCAGCGGACGATTCGTCCGCGGCGTCGAGATCGTGCCGCCGCGCGGCCACGACACGACCGCCGCGGTCGAGGCGGCGCGGGCGCTCGGCGGCCACGGCCTGGACGTGGTGCTGGTGTCGGACGCCGCGCGCGGCGGGGCGCGGGTCGGCGCCGCGGCGCTGGCCGCCCTCATCCACCAGCACGCCGGGCTCGAGCCGCTGCTGCAGTACTCCTGCCGCGACCGCAACCTGCTCGGCATCCAGTCCGACCTGCTCGGCGCCCACGCGATGGGCGTGCGCAACCTCCTCGGCATCACCGGCGACGTCCGTCGCATCGGCGACTATCCGGACGCCACGGCCGTGTTCGACGTCGACTCGATCGGCCTCACCCACGTGATGCGGCGGCTGAACCACGGCCTCGACGTGGCCGGGCAGCCGATCGGCCCGCCGACCTCCATCCTGTCGGGGGTGATGGTGAACCCGGCGGCGCGCGACCTGGACCGCGAGCTGCGCCGGTTCGAGTACAAGGTGGAGGCCGGCGCCGAGTTCGCCGTGACCCGGCCGATCTTCGACGTGCCGGCCTTCGAGCGGTTCCTCGAACGCACCGCCCACCGCCGCATTCCGATCCTGGCCGGGCTGTGGGTGTTCGACTCGGCCCTGAACGCCGAGTTCATGGCCAACGAGGTGCCCGACGTGGCCGTCCCCGATGCCCTGGTGGGGCGGATGCGCGCCGCCGGTGCCGCCGACGCGCCCGACGAAGGAATCAGAATTGCCCGCGAGCTCCTGGCCGCGCTCGAGGGAGTGACCGCCGGGGCGGTCGTGTTTTCACCCCACGGCGACCATGAACGGGCGCTGGCCGTTCTCCGTCCATGACGCTGGACGCGGTGACGGCCATCTCGGCCGTGTGACGGTTCTGTTATAGTGCCCATCGCCCGGGAGGGTCCCGAATGGCCTTGTTCAGCGAACGACCGACAGAGAAGCTTTACGGTGGCGACGCCGCCACCCGGGCCCTGTCGTCGACCCCTGTCGAAAACGCGTTCGTCGAACGGGTCTACGAGAAGATCGCCGGCGTCTACGACTTCACCTTCGGTCCCACGCTGCACCCCGGCCGCCTCCAGGCCCTCGACCGCATGGCCATCAGCCCCGGCTCCTCGGTGCTGGAGGTGGGCGTCGGCACCGGCATCAACCTGGGGCTCTACCCGCGGTCGTGCCAGATTACGGGCATCGATCTGTCGACCGGGATGCTCGAGAAGGCCCGTGAGCGGATTGCGAAGAAGGGCCTGCGCAACTGCCGCGTCCTGGAGATGGACGCTGCCGCCCTCACCTTCGAGGACAGCGCGTTCGACATCGTCTACGCGCCCTATCTGATCAGCGTGGTGCCGGATCCGGTCGCTGTGGCCCGCGAGATGCGCCGGGTGTGCAAGCCGGGCGGCCGCATCGTCATCCTGAACCACTTCAAGAGCGACAACCCGGTGCTGTCACGCATCGAGACGGCGATATCCCCGATGACCGTGCACATCGGTTTCAAGAGCGACCTCGACCTGCACGGCTTCCTGCACCAGGCCGACCTGACGCCGATCTCGATCCAGAAGGTGAACCTGCCGCCGATGTGGACGCTGGTCACCTGCGTCAAGGACCACGACTAGCGCAGCGAGCGCCAGTCCTGGCGCACGACGACGTGATCCCGGGCATTGCGGTCGCCCTCGCGGATGTATACGGGCCGAAGCGCGTACCGGGAAGCACCCCCATGGCGCGGCCGCCGGCATTCTAGCGCGCCGGCCGGGCAGCGTACCGTGCCGGCGCTGGGTCACCAGATCGTCGAGACCGCCCGGTAACGGCGGATGCCGCGGTCCTTCGTGACGAGCGGACACGACTCGACGAGCGCGGTCGCGACGATCAGCCGATCCGCCGAGTCGCCGTGAAACTCGCCGAGCCGGGCCGCCCGGGCGGCGATCCGCGGCGTAACTGGAAGCAGGACGACGCGTGGAAGCGGCAGGGCCGCATCGAGCCACGCTTCGACTTCGCGATCGAGGGCGATGCGTCCTCGACTGGCCGCAGTAGCCACCTCAAGGCAGCAGATTGCGGAATGCCGATGCGCGTCGCGTCGGCGATCGCAGTTGTTGCGGCGCTGCCGAGTTCGGACGGAGCGCTGGCCCACCACAGCCAGGCGTGGGTGTCGAGCACGATCACTGGTCGAGTTCCCACCCGTCGAGGAGCGACCCGACGATGTCGCCGCTCACCGTGACCGACCCGCGTAGCGACCGCCGGGCGGCGGCATCAACGGCCGGCACGACAGTGGCCACCGGTCGCCCGCGTTTGGTCACCGTGAGGGGCTGGCGGGTTTCGGCCACCTCGTCGAGCAGCGCCAGGCACTGCGCCTTGAAGCGGGCGGCCGAGATGACCTTGGACTGAGACATGGTCACATTATGTGACCACTCATCGGCCCGGTCGACCTGGACCGCCAGCTCCCAGGAAGCGCTACGACGTCGCGAACGGCGCCTCGAGCGATCGGCTCTGCGGCGTCATCAACTCGGCCCCGGTCGCGGTGATGTACATGTCGTCCTCGAGCCGGACGCCGAATTCGCCTGGGATGTAGATACCGGGTTCGTCGCTGAAGGTCATGCCCGGCGCCAGCGGCAGCGTGTTGCCCTTCACGAGGTAGGGCCACTCGTGGCCGTCCATGCCCATGCCGTGGCCGACGCGGTGCGTGAAGTACTTGTAGCCGGGCCCGTAGCCGGCGTCCTCGATCACCTTGCGCGCGGCGGCGTCCACCGCTTCGCACGGCACGCCCGGCCGGGCGGCTTTGAGCGCCGCGGTCTGAGCGGCGAACTCGATCTCGAACACCTTCTTCATCTTGTCGGTGGCCTTGCCGAGCACGAACGTGCGGCTGATGTCCGACTGGTAGCCCTCCACCGTGCAGCCGCCGTCGATGAGGATGATCGTGCCCTCGCGAATCACCTGCGGCTGGATGGAGCCGTGCGGCAGGGCGGAGTATTCGCCGGTCTGCGCGCTGGCGTAGCCCGGGTACCCGAGCGCCGTGTGGGCCGCGGCGATCAGCCCCTGGAAGTCGCGCTGGGTCATGCCTGGCGTCAGCGCCTTCCACGCCGCCTCGTAGGCCTTCAACGTCACCGCGGAGGCGTGCTTCATCAACGCCAGTTCGTGGGCGTCCTTCACCACCCGGCAGCCGGCAGTGACCGGCGTGCCGCTCACCAGCGTCAGCGCCGGGGCTGCCTGGGCGACGCCGTCCACGAACACGTGGCGCACGGTTTCCTCGATGCCGATCCGGCCGCTGGCGATGCCACGCTCCTTCAGCCCCTGGGCCACGCGAGCGTAGGGGCTCTCGTGTTCCTCCCAGGTGCGGACGTCGGCGGTGCCGGTGAACGGGCTGGTGGCGAACTGCTCGCGGGCGCGATCTTCCTCGAACGCCGGGCAGACCACGAACGGCTCACCGGCCCGCGGTATCACCAGCGCGAACAGCCGCTCGCTCAGGCCCCACTGGATGCCGCTGAAGTAGACGAGCGACGTGCCGCCGGTGAGCAGCAGCGCGTCCATCTTGTGCTCGGCCATCAGCCGGCGCGCCTTCTCGACCCGGCCGCGGCGTTCGTCGCGCGAGATCGGCGTGACGCCGTCCGTCATCGGCTTCAGGGCAGCGATCGAGGCCAGCCGCGCCGGCTGGGCGGCCGCCTCGCCGGCGGCGTGGGGCAGGGTGAACGCGCCGGCGGCCAAGGCGCCGGAGCCGAGCAATGAGCGTCGCGAGATCATGGGTCCTCTGGCGTTGGTCCCCGGACTCCCGGGTCGGGCGTCGCGCCTGCGGACCCGACTCCAGGTCGCGCTCGGCCGCGCACGCCCACGAGTATAGAGGCGGGCCGGCTATTCCGTCGCCGCTCCGATCAGGTACTTCGGACCGGTCGGGGCCGGCACGCCGCCGGTGGGCTCGACCGTGACCGCCACCGCCTCGGCGCGGTCGACCAGCGCCGGGACGGCGGCCTCGACCTGGGTGTTGCCCAGCCCGTCCGGCACGAAGATCCCGGCGCTGATGGCCTGTCCACCGGCGATGGCCCAGAGTTGATACGTGCGTCCGTCCGGCAGGGCGGGGAGGTCGCGCGCGGTGAAGAGAATCGCGCGTCGTGCCGCGCTCACGAACGCGCGCCCCCGCGCGCGTGCCGCCGGCGGCACGCCGTCGAGCGTCACCAGCTGGACGTCGTCGGCAGTCAACAGCTCCTGGCGCTGCTCGTACCGGACGAGCGTCCGCTGCGAGTCGGCGGCCCGCCGTTCGGCCTCGACGACGCGCGCTTCCCACGTCGCCAGGGTGGCCCGCAACTCCGCTACCTCGGCGCGGGTCTGCCACCACCCAGCTGCTGACACCGCCGCGACGACACCGGCAGCGAGCGGGAGCCAGCGCGCCGGCCCGACCGGCCGGGTCGCCGCCGATGTCGTCGGCTCGGCGCCGCCGACCACGTCACGGACGGGCCGCGGCGGCCGGGCGTCGGCCGGCGCCCCGGTTGTACCGGTGACCGCGCCCAGCGTCCGCGCCCGCAACTCGGCTCGCGGCGTCACCTGCGGCACGACGCGCGCGAGGGCGTCGGCCGCCAGCGTCAGTTCCGCCAGTTCGGTCCGGCACTCGGGACAGCCGTCGAGGTGCTCCCGCAGCGCCTGCCGGGTCGGCGCGTCGTCGGCATCGACGACGAACAGCGCCATCGCGTCGCGCGCTTCTTCGTGCGTCATCGCCGTCCCCCAGGTGCGTCGTGGCCCACGCGCAGCGCCTCGCGGATGCGTTGCAGGCCGGTGCGGATGCGCGTCTTCACCGTACCCAGCGGCGTGGCCGTCCGCGCCGCGATTTCCCCGTGGGTCAGCCCGTCGTAGTAGGCCAGCTCGATCGCGTCACGCTGTTCGGCGGGCAGCGCGCCCAGGGCCGCGCGGGCCGCGTTCACCTGTTCGGCCGCGGCCGCCATCAACTCTACGCTCGGGCCGGGGTCGGGGATTGTCGCCGCCGCCGCGTCGCCGTCCGCGAGGCCGCCCCGCCGCCGGCGGCGCACCCGGTCCAGCGCCCGGCTCCGCCCCAGCACGGTCAGCCACGCCGCCACCGCTCCACGCGACGGATCGAAGCGGTCGGCCTGAGTCCACGCCTGCGTGAACACCTCCTGCGTCACGTCCTCGGCGTCGGCCACGTCGCGCAGGATGCGCAGGGCGAGGGAGTAGATCGCGGTCGCGTGGCGGTCGTACAGCGCTTCGAGTCCGCCGGGATCGCGAGCCGCCATGCGGGCGATCGCGTCGCGGTCCTGGGCGAGGCGAGCGTCGGCGTCGGCACTCATCGGACGCCGCCAGCATACCCCGCAATCCAACCTGCGGGTCGCCGCGTAAGAGAGACGGCCCACGTGGCCGCTCGGAGGCGGGCCCGGCCGGCCCGCCCGTGGAGGACCCATGACCAGACGACTGTTCGGCCTGCTCGGGATGGGCGGCATCCTGATGACGCTGGCCCTGCCGCTGACCGCTTCGAACCACCGGGAGGCGCCGATTACGGCGCTCGACCACAAGGCCGACATCACCGACCTCTACGCCTTCATGAGCTACGGCCCGTCCGGCGCCGGCAAGGTCACGATCATCATGGGCGTCGATCCGCTGCTCGACACCGCGAATGGTCCGAATTGGTTCCCGTTCGACGACGAGATCCTCTACGAACTCAAGATCGACAACGACCACGACGCCCGCGAGGACGTCACGCTGCAGTTCCGCTTCCAGACCGAGCAGCGCCTGCCGTCGCTGTGGCAGGTCTATGCCGGAGCCGGCGACGGCATCGCCACGCCGTTCAACTCGCCGGCGCCGGTGCCGCCCGGGACGCCGCTCGTGCCACCGCGCATCACCAGCTTCGCCTCCGCCGGCCTCGGCCAGCGCCAGCGCTTCACCGTCACGGCGATCCGCGGGACCCAGTCGTTCCAGCTCGGCAACGTGACGGGGCAGCCGCTGTTCGTGGTGCCGGCCAACGTCGGCCCGCGGACGATGGACTATCAGGCGCTCTTCCAGCAGGGCATCCACGACCTGCCGGCCGGCATCCGCGCCTTCGCCGGCACCACCGATGACGCCTTCTTCATCGATCTCGGCGGCGCGTTCGATACCGCCAACCTGCGATCGACCGTCGCGCCGGGCGTCCTCGACGCCGCTCGCGACGCCGCCGCCGAGAACGTCGCGGCCGACACCGTCTCGGGCTACGCGGTGAACACCATCGCCGTCGAAGTGCCGGTGCAGTACCTGACCCGGACCGGACGTGTCGAGCCGGCGACGGCGCCGGCGGCGACGCTCGGCATCTGGGGCACGACGTCGCGCCCACGGGTGTCGGTGCGCCAGGGCAACACCGGCGTCCCCGACCGCTCCGGCCTGTTCCGCCAGGTGCAGCGGGTCGGCAACCCGCTCATCAACGAACTCATCATCGGCACCGGGTCGAAGGACCGCTTCAGCATGGACGCGCCGGCCAACGACGGCCAGTTCGTGCGCTTCTTCGCCGACCCGGCCCTGGCGCGCGTGCTGAACGCCGCCACCGGCGGCGTCCTGGCCATCCCGCCCGTCCCGCGGTTCGATCTGCGGCCGCTGGTGCAGTATGTCCCGCCGATTGCCGCTCCCGGCACGCCCACCGGTCCGGTGGCCGATCTGCTGCGCCTGAATACCGGCGTCGCGCCGACCCCGGTGGGCAGCGCCAGCCGCCTCGGCGTCCTCGGCGGCGACCCGGCCGGGTTCCCCAACGGCCGTCGCGTCTTCGACGACGTGACCGATATCGCCCTCCGGGTGGTCGCCGGTGGCGTCCTGGCCGCGCCGTTCCCGGGCTTCAACGCCGCGGTCAATGGCCGGCTCGGCGACGGGGTGAACGTCAACGACGCGCCGTATCTGGATGGCTTCCCGTATGTCGCCTACTCGCCGAGCGGCCGCGACCGCCGGCACATCGATCCGGGTGAGCCCGGCTGCACGGCCGGCGCGGGTGCGCCGTGCCCGCCCAACGAGTGAGCACGCCGATGGCCGCGCATCTCTCGATCCCAGTGAAGGGGCACACGATGTGGCAACCAGTCTTGAGAGTCGTGCTGGCGGGCATCCTGAGCGCCAGCCCGCTGATCGCTCAACAGCGCGCCGATGAAGGCCGCGCCGGCGCCGGACCCGCGGTCCAGAGTCCCGCCGAGCGGCGGCTGGCGGCGGCGCGCGCCATGCTGCAGCGCGACGGCACGTCGGTGGACGGGTGGAACGAGCTGGCGCTGGCGCTGGCCCGCCGGGCTCGCGAGACGGCCGACCCCGACTTCTACCGCCAGGCGTGGAACGCCAACGAGCGCGCGCGCGCCATCGCGCCCCTCGACCTCGAAGCGCGCAAACTGCAGGTCTGGATTCTCCTCGGCCAGCACGAGTTCGCGCGGGCCGTGGACGCCGCGGAGCCGCTCAACCGCGAGGTCCCCGACGACGTCCTCGTCTACGGCTTCCTGGTCGATGGCTACACCGAACTGGGCCGCTATGCCGACGCGGAGAAGGCCGCCCAGTGGATGCTCGACTTGCGGCCCGGCAACGTCCCGGGTCTCACCCGCGCCGCCCATTTGCGCGAGCTGTTCGGCGATCACTCGGGCGCCGTCGAGCTGATGGACACGGCGTATCGCCGCACGCCCGACGCCGAGGTCGAGGATCGGGCGTGGATTCTCACTCACATCGCCCACCTGTCGCTGTTGTCCGGCCGGCTCGAGGCGGCGGAGGCGATGCTGGGCGAAGCGCTGCGCCTGATGCCGGAGTATCACTACGCCCTGGCGCAGCTCGCGGAGTTGCGCACGCAGCAGGGCCGGGCCGACGAGGCCGTCGCGGTTCGCGAGCGGCACGTCGCCGTGGCGCCGCACCCGGAGAACCGCTACGAACTCGGCGTGGCGTTGCAGCGCGCCGGCCGCCGCGCCGAGGCCCGCGCGGCGTTCGCCGCCTTCGAAGCGGCGGCGCAGGCGGAGCGCGAGAGCTGGGACAACGCCAACGTCGAGCTGATCTACCACTATGCCGCCACTGGCCGGGCGGCGGACGCACTCGTCCTGGCGGCCAGCGAAGCGGCGCGCCGCGGCGATGTCCGGACCAAGGAAGCCCACGCCTGGGCGCTCCACGTCAACGGCCGGCATGCCGCCGCCCGTGCCGCCATCGATGCGGTGCTGGCCGTGGGCGTCCGGCAGCCGCAGACCTACGCGCGCGCGGCGGCGATCGCCGCCGCGCAGGGCGACGACGCCGGCGCGCGCGACCTGGCGCGCCGGGCGCTGGCGCTCAACGACGCAGCGCCGGCCGCCGCGGACGCCCGCGCGCTTCTCGGCGCGGCGCGCTGACGCGTGAGACCGGTGAGCCCGGCCGGCTCACCGGTCGCTCAGTCGAACTGCGCGAGGATCCAGTCCGCGGCCACCGCGGCGCCGTTGGTGCCGAGCGGCGCGGCGGGCTGCGGCACGGTCATCACCGCGTCGAGCGCCGCCTGCCATCGCCCGGTCAGGATCTCGGCCTGGGGCACGTAGGCGCAGCGCACGTGTCGCGGCATCTCGCGCGCCAGCACGTCGTACTCGATGAAGTGGCCGCGGTCGGTGTAGAGCAGCGCCGTGTCGTTGGCCAGGCACTCGCTGATGATGCCGTAGCCGGGTTTGGTGACCACCACGTCCACGGCGGCGACCACGTCCTCGTAGCGCAGGCCCTGCGCGTACATCGCCGGTTCGTCGAGCGGAAAGAGCGCGCCGCGTACGCCGGCCTGGGCCAGCGGCACGCGCTCGGGGCCGAACGGCACGCTGGCGCTGACGAGCAGCGTCCAGCCCTCGGTGCGGCTGAGCGTGTCGAGGTCGATGCCGGCCACGCCGTAGCCGCCGAACGACACCAACGCGAGTCGGCCGTCGGGCAGCCCGAGGCGCTGTCGCGTCTCGGCGGGCGCGTGGCGGGCGTGCCGGGCGACGAAGGGCAGGTCGGTCACCGTGGCGAAGGTCTCGAAGCCGCCGGCCAGCGGCAGGCGCAGCGCGCGCTCGGCCCGCCGATACACCTCGCCGATCGCGTCGGCCGCGGCGCCGCCGCCGGCGTAGTCGCGATAGATCCAGTCCCAGGTGAAGTTGCCGACGGCGATGGCTGGCACCCCGGCGAGGCGCGCGGCCTCGAGGCCCAGCGGCGGGATGTCGGCGGCGACGAACGCGGCGTCGAGCTGGCGCAGGACCGCGGCCTCTTCCAGCGCCCGCGCCGGCAACGCCGCCACGTAGGCGTCGGCACGGCGGATGGTCTCGGCAGCGTCGAGGCTCAGGCTGTCGTGCTGCACCACGCCGGGGTCGGTGTCCACGGCGTGGAACACGAACGGCCCGCGCACGGTGAGGTCGAACAGCCAGCGCGGCGCCGCCGTGCGGATGTGCACCGGCAGGTCGGGACGCCGCGCCAGCACGGCGTTCACCACCTCGATCGACCGCGAGGCGTGCCCGAACCCGTGGCCCGAGATGTAGTAGACGAGCGGGCGGGTCACGCGCTGGTGGCCGGGGCGGCCGCCGTGGCCGGGGCCGGGAGCGCCGCGCGCAGCACGTCGTCCAGCGTCTTGGCGAACACGAACGTCATGTCGCGGCGCAGGTCGGCCGGGATGTCGTCGAGGTCGGGCTCGTTCAGCGCCGGCAGGATCACCGTCTTGATGCCCATGCGGCGCGCCGCCAGCGCCTTCTCGCGGATGCCGCCCACCGGCAGCACCAGGCCGCTCAGCGTGATCTCGCCGGTCATCGCCACGTCTTCGCGCACCGCGCGGCCGGTGGCCGCGGAGAGGATGGCGGTCGCCATCGTCACCCCGGCGGACGGGCCGTCCTTGGGAATGGCCCCGGCCGGCACGTGTACGTGCAGATCGCGCTGGTGCAGGAACCCCGGATCGACGCCGAGCACCGCGGCGTCGGAGCGGATGTGGCTCACCGCCGCCCGCGCCGATTCCTGCATCACGTTGCCGAGCTGGCCGGTGAGGATGATCTGCTCCTTGCCGCCGGGCAGCAGCGACGCCTCGATGAACAGCACGTCGCCGCCGGCTTCGGTCCACGCCAACCCGGTGGCCACGCCCGGCCGCGAGGTGCGGAACGCCACTTCCTTCTTGAACCGCGCCGGGCCCAGGTAATCGTCGATCTGATCGGCGCTCACCGCCGTCGGCGGGGCACTGGCGGCATCGGCTCCGGAGGACACCACCTTGGCCGCCACCTTGCGGGCGATGGTGCCGAGCAGCCGTTCGAGGCTGCGCACGCCGGCCTCCCGCGTGTACTCCGCGATCACCACCCGCAGCGCCGCGTCGTCGAAGGCCAGCGCCTCGGCGCCGAGGCCGTGCTCGGTGAGCTGGCGCGGGATCAGGTACTTGCGTGCGATGTGGATCTTGTCTTCCTCGGTGTAGCCGGCCAGCTGGATGACCTCCATGCGGTCGAGCAGCGCCGGGTGCACCGGACCGAGCTGGTTGGCGGTGGCGATGAACAGCACCTTCGACAGGTCGATCGGCACTTCCAGGTAGTGGTCGCGGAACGTGTGGTTCTGCGCCGGGTCGAGCACCTCGAGCAGCGCCGCCGCCGGGTCGCCCTGGAAGCCGACGGCCAGCTTGTCGAGTTCGTCGAGCATGAACACCGGGTTCATCGATCCGGCCTGCTTCAACGCCTGGACGATGCGGCCGGGCAGCGCGCCGATGTAGGTGCGGCGGTGGCCGCGGATCTCGGCCTCGTCGCGCACGCCGCCGAGCGAGATGCGGACGAACTTGCGGTCCATCGCCCGGGCGATCGACTGGCCGAGCGACGTCTTGCCGACGCCCGGCGGGCCGACGAAGCACAGGATCGGCCCCTTCATGTCGCCCTTGAGCTTGCGGACGGCCAGGTACTCGACGATGCGTTCCTTGACCTTGTCGAGGTCGTAGTGGTCGTCGTCGAGCACGGCGCGCGCCGCCACCGGGTCGATGCGGTCGGGCGTCGTGGCCGCCCATGGCACCTCGAGCACCCAGTCGAGGTAGGTGCGGATCATCTGCGCTTCGCCCGAGCCGCTGCCGCCCATCCGCGCCAGCCGATCGATCTCGCGCTCGACGTGCGGTTTCACCGTCTCGGGGAGGTTGGCCTTCTCGACCTTCTCCCGGATTTCGGTGACTTCACTGGCTTCGCCCTCGCCGAGCTGTTCCTGGATCGCCTTGAGCTGCTGGCGCAGGTAGTACTGGCGCTGCGACTCCGACATCTCGGCCTGGGCCTGCGATTCGATCTTGCCCTTGAGCTCCAGCACCGAGACTTCGCGGGCCAGCAGGCTGTGGACCAGCTCGAGTTTCCTGGCCAGCGGGTCGGCGGCCAGGATGTCCTGCTTTTCGCGGGCCGAGGCGTCCATCATCGAGCCCAGCAGATAGGCGAGGCGGAGCGGATCCTCGATGCCCAGCACCAGCTGGCGCACCTCGGCGCTGGCGCCGGTGGCCAGGTTGACCGCCTTTTCGGCCAGCTCGCGGATGCGCCGCTCGTAGGCTTCGGCTTCCACCGTGCCCTCGGTGTTCTCGGGCAGCGGCTCGACCTCGGCGCGCAGCGTGGTGCCGGTGCGGCTCGCCGTCTTGATGCGCACCCGGGCCACACCCTCGAAGATGATGTTGAGCCCGTGCTCGGCGCGGGCCATCTGCCGCACCACGCAGATCGTGCCGACCGGCTCGAGCTGGGCCGGGTCGGTGTCCTCGGCGTCGGTCGTCTGCAGCACGAGCAGCAGCATCCGGTCGGTGGCCAGGGCGGCGTTCACCGACTCCACCGAGGCCGGCCGGTTCACGGCCAGCGGCTGGAGGGTGAGCGGAAACGCCACCGTGCGGCGCAGGGGCAGCACGGGCAGCGCGGTGGGCAGGGGCGGAGTCGGCGACGCGTCGGCCATGAGTTCAACGGCGCTCGAAGCGCCTCACCTCGATCATACGCAACGACGGCCGGTCCGGACTGCTAAGATCGCCGCATGGCCCTCGACGAGCGCGCCTTCTTCACCGAACGCCCCGAGCAGCGCAACGGCCGCTACACCTGCCCGCGCTGCCGGCGCGTCAACGACTACCAGCTGCGCTGGATGCGGCGCACGAAGAAGGACCGGCCGCCGGCCAACGCCGACCCGACCGACAAGGCCAAGTTCGCCAAGCTGCGCGACCATCTCATCCGCGTCGACGACGAGCTCACCTGCAAGACGTGCGGCAAGCGCTTCGAGATCCCGTCGATGCACTCGCTGGTGTTCGTCGACCAGCTCGACGGCTTGCCGCGCGTCGACGACGAGGACGACGCCGCCCCGGCGCCGCGGCCTAATACAGCCCAGGCACCATCCGCCAGCGCACCTGGCGGCAATACGCCTGGTACGCCGGCCCCGCGGCAGCGGAAAGGCTACGCTCCTCCCAAGGCGTGGCGATGACCAGGTAGGCGGTGCTGATCGCCGCCCACCACAGGCGGTCCACCGTCATCGTCGGCGCCGCCAGCACGGTGAGCGCCCACCCCAGGTAGATCGGGTGGCGCACCAGCGTGTACGGCCACACGATGCGCACGTCGTCGCTCCGGCCCTCGCGCCCCTGCGCCTGGCGGATGCCGGCCAGGTCGGTGGCGCGCAGCACCCGCGCCGCCGCCACGGTGAGCACCACGCCGAAGGCCTGCAGCCCGTGCAGGGCCAACGCCCCCGGCCCGCTCACGGTGTAGACGACGCCGGGCACGCGCTGCCACAGCCGCGTCACCAGCACGAGCAGGATCGCGGCGACCCACACGTAGGCGGTGCGTTCGTAGGCCGCCGGGAGGTGGCGGCCGAGCCAGCGCTTGGCGCCAGCCCGCGCCATCACGCTGTGGTGCGCGGCGAAGCCGGCGAACAGCAGCGCGTTCCAGGCCAGGGCCGGCAAGGGTGGCCACGCCGGCGGGCCGGGCGTGGCCAGCCGCACGGCGAAGAAGTGCACGTAGACGGCGAGCGCCGCCACGAAGGCCGCACCGCCGAGCCAGGCCACGGCGACGCCGGCACGGGACCTGCCGGATCCGATTGACGGGAGGTCGGGCGTCGCCATGGCCGCGCGGTGCGGCACGTATTATAGGAACCGCAGCGCCGTTTCGGGTCCCGCGTGTCAGCACCTCGCATCGTCATCTCCGGCATCGGTGTGGTCTCGACCTACGGCGTCGGCCGCGACGTGTTCTGGGATCACGTCTCGCGCGGCGTCAGCGGCACGCGGGCGATTGCCGCGTTCGACGCCTCGGACTATCCGTGCCGGGTGGCGGCCGACGTGCCGCCCGTGGACATGTCGGCCGCGGTCGCCGTCGACGGCGAAGACGCCGACGACTGGACCACGCGCGCCGACCCGCGACGCTACTCCCGGGCGGCGCTCTTCGGGGTGATCGCCGGGCGCGACGCCGGGCTGCGCGTCGGCGAGCCCGGCGCCGGGGTGATCATCGGCAGCGGCGGCGGCGGCATCGACGTCGGCGAGCGGCAGTACCACGACTTCTTCACCAACGGCGGGCACAAGGTGACGCCCTATGCGATCGCCGTCGGCATCTGCGGCATGGTGTCGAGTGAGATCTCGATCTCGCTCGGCCTGCGCGGGGTGAGCCACGTGCTCTCCACCGGCTGCACGTCGTCCACCGACGCCATCGGCTACGCCGCCGCGCTCATCCGCGCCGGCGAGGCCGAGGTGCTGCTGTCGGGCGGCACCGACGGCTGCGTGCTGCCGGGCATGATTTTCGGCTTCTCGCGGATGCGGGCCGTGTCCACCCGCTACAACGATCGCCCGGGCGAGGCGTCGCGCCCGTTCGACCGCGGCCGCGACGGCTTCGTGCTCGGCGAAGGCGCGTGGATGGTGGTGGTCGAGCGCGAGGATCGCGCCCGCGCCCGCGGCGCCCACGTCTACGCGACCATCGACGGCTACGCCTCGACCTGCGACGCCTATCACCGCGTGCAGATGGATCCCGACGGCCACGAGATCGTGCGCTGCATGCAGACCGCCGTGCGCAAGGCCGGGCGCGCGCTCGACGACATCGGCTATGTGAACTACCACGGCACGTCCACCGTGCTGAACGACGCGGTGGAGGCCCGGTGCACGCGGCGGGCGTTCGGCGCCCATGCCGACAAGCTGGCGGGGTCGTCGACCAAGTCGATGATCGGGCACCCGCAGGGGGCCAGCGGCGCCGCCGGCGTCGTCACCACCGCGCTGGCGCTCGATCGTGGCTTCCTGCCGCCGACCATCAACCTCGTCGATCAGGATCCGGCCTGCGATCTCGAGTTCCTGGCCGGCGCCGGCCGCTCGGCCCGTCCGGCCGCGGCGTTGTGCAATTGCCTCGGCTTCGGCTCCAAGAACAGCGCGTTGGTGCTGGGAGCCGTGGCATGAGCGGCCGACCGTCGCCGCGCGGCGACGACGTGGCCGTGGTAGGCGGCGGGCCCGCCGGCGCCCTGTCCGCCCTGCTCCTCGCCCGGCGCGGCTGGCAGGTGCGGCTCCTCGACCGCGAGCGGTTCCCGCGCCCGAAGTTGTGCGGCGACACGCTGAACCCGGGCGCGTTGGCCGTGCTCGCGCGCCATCTCGACGTGGCGCCGCTGCGCGCGCTGGGCCGGCCGATCCGCGGGATGCGGCTCAGCGGCCCCGGCGGCGTGACGGTGTGCGGCACCTACCCCGAGGGCGTCGCCGGGCTGAACGTGACCCGCGCCGACGTCGATGGCTGGTTGCTCGCGCACGCCGCGGCCGCTGGCGTCGACGTGGTGGAGGGCGCGGCGGTGACGGCGGCCATGACGTCGGCCGGCCGCGTCACCGGCGTGCGCGTCGATCACCGGGCCCACCCGGCCCGCCTCGTCGTCGGCGCCGACGGCCGTCGCTCACGCCTCGCCGCCGGCCTCGGCCTGGCGCGCGTGCCGGCGCAGCCGCGGCGCTGGGCGATCGGCGCCTATGTCGACCACGTCGCCGATGTGCGAGCGGACTTCGGCGAGATGCACGTTCGCGCCGGCCGCTACCTGGGCATCGCTCCGGTGCCGTCGGGTCTCACCAATGTCTGCCTCGTGCTGCCGTACGACGCGGCCCGTGCCGCCGCGCGCGATGCCGGCGCGGCGATGCTCGCCGCCGCCCGGCAGGACCCGTGGACGGCGCCACGCTTCGCCGCCGCCCGTCTGGCGGCGCCGCCGGTCGTGCTCGGGCCGATGGCGACGGACGTGGCCGTGCCCGGCGCGCCCGGACTGCTGCTGGCCGGCGACGCCGCCGGCTTCATCGACCCGATGACGGGAGACGGCGTGCGCCTGGCGCTGGCCGGCGCCGAGTTGGCCGCCGAGGTCGCCGACGCGGTGCTGCGTGGCGCCATCAGCGCCGACGCCGCGCCGGCTCTCCTGGCGCGCAGGCGGCGGCGGGCGTTCGCCGCCAAGTGGCGCTTCAATCGCGCGGTGCGTGGGCTCGTCGGCAGCGGCGCGCTCGGCGGCGCCGCCCTGGCGGCGCGGGCCTGGCCGCGGCTCTTCGCGGCGATGGTCTGCTACGCCGGCGATGTCGGCGCGGCGCTGCGCCTGGCGGCGGAGGCCCCGTGCCCCTCGCGGTGAGCGTGGCGGCGGTCACCGTGCTCGCCGCGCTGCTGGTGCTGGCGGGGGAGGCGGCCCTGTCGAGCCATAACGCCCGCGTGCTCATCGCGCGCGGCGCGGTCGAGCCGGCCGGCGATGTCATCCGCATCATGCAGTGGACCTACCCGCTCGGCTTCGTGCTGCTCGGCGTCGAGGGCGCGCTCACCGGACCGGCGCCGCCGGCCATCCTCGGTGCCGGGCTGGTCGTCTTCGGCCTGGCCAAGGCGCTCAAGGCGTGGGCCATCGCGTCGCTCGGCGTGCGCTGGACGTTCCGGGTGCTGGTGCCGCCCGGGGATCCGCTGGTGACGCGCGGTCCATATCGGGTGCTGCGCCATCCCAACTACGTCGCGGTGGTCGGGGAGTTCGTCGGCATCGGGCTCACGGTGTGGGCGCCGGTGATGGGCACGCTGGCGCTGGTGGTGTTCGGGCTGCTGCTGCGGCAGCGCATCGCGGTCGAGAACCGCGCCCTGGGGCGCGGATGACCGCCCCGCGCCCGGCGCCGATCACGGCGCACGCCCCGGTCCCGGTGTGGGCCCGCGCCGCCGATGTCCTCACGGTCCTGCTCGGCGTCGTCGCGCTGTCGGCGCTGGTCACCGGCGGCTTCCGCACCGAACTGGCCGGCCTGCGCGTGTCGGTCACGTCGTGGTGGCGCCCGGCGCTGGCGGCGCTGCTGGTGACGGCGGTGCGTCACGGCGTGCGGCGTGCGCCGTGGATCGGCGCGCGCATGGTCGAGGGCGCGCGGGCGTGGCGGGGCGACGAGGTCACTCGCGCCACCTGGCCGCTCGTGATCGCCAGCCGCGTCGGCGTGCTGGTGATCGGCTTGATGGCCGTCCATGCCATCGGGTACCCGCAGGGCCGCGCGCCGATCCGCGTCGCCGAAGGGGAAGTGGCGAACCTGCCGGCGCGCTTCGACGCCGGCTGGTACCTGAACATCGCGACGCACGGCTACGAGTACCTGCCCAACCGTTTCGACCGCCAGCAGAATCTGGTGTTCTTCCCGGCCTTTCCGCTGCTGATGTCGGTCGGCGGGTTGTTGATGGCCCGACAGGTGCTCTGGGCCGGCACGGCGATCGCCGTCATCGCGTTCGTGTGGGCGAGCCGCTATCTCTACCGTCTGGCCCGCGAGCTGATGGACGCCGACCGCGCCCAGACGGCGGTCGCGCTGCTGGCGTTGTACCCGTTCGCGATCTTCTTCAGCGCCGCCTACACCGAGGCGCTGTTTCTGCTGGCCATGCTCGGCGCCTGGTATCACCTGCGCCGCGACGAGCGCTGGCCGGCATTCGCCTGGGGCCTGCTCGCCGGCCTCACGCGGCCCAACGGCTGCCTGCTGTCGATTCCCCTGGCGCTGCTGGTGATGACGCCGCTGTGGCGCGGCGGCCGGCTGCAGCGCCCGCCCGGCGGCTGGGGCAGCCTCGCCGACCGGATGGTCGTTGCCGCCGCGCCGGGACTGGGGATGCTCGTCTACAGCGCCTACGTCTACGACGTGACCGGCGACCCCTTCATGTGGATTCGCCTGCAGGCAGCGTGGGGCCGGCAGAACCTGGGCGTCGGCACCTTCCTGGCGGCCGAGTGGCAGTCAGTGGGCGAGCAGGGCGTGTATCACTACACCACCAGCAACATCCCCGACTTCCTCAACATCCTGGCGGCAGCGCTGGTCGCCGCCGGCTTGTGGCCGATCCTGCGGCGCTTCGGGCCGGCCCCGGCGGCGCTGCTGCTGCTCAACCTCATCCCGTCGCTCGCCAGCGGCGGCTGGCTGTCGGTGGGCCGGGCCACGGCCGTGCTGTTCCCGACGTTCCTCTGGCTGGCCGACGCCATCCCGGCGCCCCATCGCACGGCGTGGCTCGCCGTCTTCGCCGGCCTGCAGGCGTTCGCCGCGGCGCTCTTCTTCACGTGGCGACCGCTGTTCTGAGCCGCGCGACGCGGCCCGCACCCGGCCACCGGTGCGGCCGCGCCGTCTGTACCGGCACGGAACGAGGCCGTATACTGACCCCAGTCACCGCTATGGCCGCCATCTCTCTCCCCATTGCCGGCCGTCTCGCCGCACGTGCGGTGTGCGTCGCCGTGCTCGCCGGGCTGGCCGCCGGGCCGGCGAGCCTCGCCGCGCAGACGGCCGTCAGCGGCCGGGCCGCGGTGGAACGTGCGCTGCTCACCGGGCGCCACGACGAGGTTCACGCACTGGCGTCGTCACTCGGCGCCGATCCGGCCATCGCGGTGCTGCGCGCCCGTGCCTATGTCGCCGTCGGCCGCTACGCCGAGGCCGAGAAGGTGCTGCAGCCGGCGGTGCAGGAGAACCCGATCGGCGACGCCGCGGTCGAGCTGGGCATCCTGCGGCGGCTGCAGGGGCGGCGCGTCGAGGCGCTGCGTACCCTTTCGCTGGTCCTGTCCCGCGACGTGCCAGGGGCGGCCGCCGCCGACTACGTCCGCGCCGGGCGGGCCGCCCGCGCGCTGGGCCGCTTCCAGCAGGCCAATGACTACTTCCGCGAGGCCGTCAACCGCGCCCCGACCGACGTCGCCGCCAACCTTGCCTGGGGCGAGCTGTTCCTCGAGAAGTACCAGCGCAGCGAAGCGGCGCGGTCGTTCGAAGCGGCCATGCGCGGCGACGCGCAGCATCCGGCGGCGCTGCTCGGCATGGCCCGCACCGTGGCCGAGGACAACCCGCCGCTGGCCCGCAAACTGGCCCAGCAGACCCTGGCGGTCAATCCCAGCGAGGCCGGTGCGCACGTGCTGCTGGCCCAGCTGGCGATGGACGACCTGAAGCGCGACGACGCCAGGGCGGCGATCGACAAGGCGCTCGCCATCAACCCCAATTCGCTCGAGGCGCTGTCGCTCTCGGCGGCGCTGGCGTTCCTCGAAAAGCGCACCGCCGACCAGGCGGCCGCCACCGACGCCGCGCTCAAGATCAACCCGCTCTACGGCGAGGTGCACCGCGTGATCGGCGGGGCCTCGGCGCGCGCGTACCGTTTCGAGGAAGCCGCCGAGTTCGCCCGCAAGGCCACCGCCCTCGACCGCGAGAACTACCGGGCGTTCGCCGATCTGGGCGCGCACCTGATGCGCACCGGCGACGAACGCGCCGCCCGTCGCGCCCTGGAGACGGCGTTCCGCGGCGACCCGTTCGACGCCGTCACCTACAACCTGCTCGGTCTGCTCGACACGCTCGACGGCTTCGAGGTGATCACCGACGGCAACCTCCAGATCAAGCTGCACGAAGACGAGGCCGGCGTGATGCGCGAGTACGTGCCGGCGCTGGCCAAAGAGGCGCTGGCGAAGCTCTCCACGCAGTGGAACTTCACGCCGACCGGCCCGATTCTCATCGAGGTGTTCCCGCGCCACGACGACTTCGCCGTCCGCACGCTCGGACTGCCCGGCATGATCGGCGCCCTCGGCGCCTGCTTCGGCCGCGTGGTCACGATGGACTCGCCGAAGGCGCGGCCGCCGGGCGAGTTCAACTGGGGCGCGACGCTGTGGCACGAGCTGGCCCACGTCATCACCCTGCAGCTCTCCAACCAGCGCGTGCCGCGCTGGCTCACCGAGGGCATCTCGGTCTGGGAAGAGACGCGGGCGCGGCCGGCCTGGGGCCGCGAGATGGAAGTGACCTTCGCCGGAGCGATGGAGCGCAAGCAGGTCATGCGCCTGCGCGACCTCAACTCCGGGTTCAGCAACCCCGAGACGATCTCGCTGGCCTACTACCAGGCATCCCTGCTGGTGGAGCACATCGTCGCCCGCTTCAAGGAGCCGGCGCTGCGCGAACTGGTGCGGGTGTTCGCCGACGACCTCGACACCGAGCAGGCCATCCAGAAGGCGCTCGGCGTGCCGATCGACGACCTGCAGAAGACCTTCGACGGCTACCTCGATCAGCGCTTCGGCGGGTTGCGCCGCGCCCTGGCCGCGCCCGAGGGCTTCGCGGGCGACGAGCCGCTGGAGCGGCTGCGCACGCTGGCTGCCGCCAACGCCGGCAGCTTCCCGGTGCAGCTGGCGCTCGGGCGGGCGCTCGAGAAGACGGACGCCGACGGCGCGATTGCCGCCTACGAGCGGGCCGCCGCGCTGATCCCGATGGCCACCGGCGAGGGCAGCCCGCAGGCGCGCATCGCCGCCATCAAGAGCGGGCGTGGCGACAAGGCCGGCGCGGCGCGTGCGCTCGAGACCCTGACCACCCACGACCACACCGACGTGGTCGCGGCGCGGCAGCTGGTCAGCCTGCTCGACCAGCCGGCCGACGTCGGCCGGCGCAAGGCGGCGCTCGCCAAGGTGGTCGCCGTCGATCCCTTCGACGCCGCCGCGCACACCGAACTCGGCCGCTTCGCGATGGCCGACGGCAACGTGCCGGCTGCCCTCCAGGCGTTCCGCGTCGCCGTCGCTGCCGGGGCCCAGGACCGCGCCGGGGCGCACGCCGACCTCGGCGAGGCGCTGGAGAAAGCGGGACAGCGCGACGACGCCAAGCGGCAGGCGCTGCTCGCGCTCGAGGTGGCGCCGTCCTACGTCCGCGCGCAGGATCTGTTGCTGCGGCTGGTGGAGTCGCCGCGATGAGCCCGCCCGTGCCGCCCGGTCGGCCCGCCGCGACGCGCCGGGTTCGGCGGCACGGACCGCTCGTCGCCGCCGCGGTCGCGCTGGTGGCCTTCGTCGTGCCGGCGGTGTCGTCGCTGGCCCGCGAGGCGGTCGCGCAGGCCGGGGTCTTCAGGGAGGATCGGCTCGCCGGTCTGCAGTGGACGTTCGTGCGCGTCAAGTACACGCCGACCACCGGCGACCTGGCGATGCGCACCCGGTTCGGCTTCTGGGACGACCCGTGGGCCATCGACGCCCCGGCCGCTGAGCAGAACCTGTCGCGTCGCGTGCAGACGGCGACGGCGATCGAAGTGGGCGAGCCGCTGGTGATGGCGCTCGACGATCCGCGGCTGTGGCAGTACCCGTGGCTGTACCTGGTCGAGCCGAGCAATGCCGTCCTCAGCGACGACGAGGCGGCGACGCTGCGCGAGTTCCTGCTGCGCGGCGGCACGCTGACCCTCGACGACTTCCACGGCTCGTTCGAGTGGGATCTGACCGTGCGCCAGCTGGCCAAGGTGTTCCCGGAGCGGGAGGTCGTCGATCTGCCGCCGTCGCATCCGATTTATTCCAGCTTCTACACCCTCGACCGCTACCCGCAGGTGCCCGGCCTCGGGTCGTTCTTCAACGGCCGCACCTGGGAGAAGGGCGGCTTCACGGCCCGCCTGCGCGCCATCCTCGACGACGCCGGCCGGCCGATGGTGCTCATCAACTGGAACACCGACATGGGCGACGGCTGGGAATGGTCGAACGCCGAGGACTACCCCGGCTATCTGAAGTGGACCACGGTGGCGTATCAGATGATGATCAACGAGATCGTCTACACGCTCACGCATTGATCAGCGGCTAGGGGCTAGCGGCTAGCGGCTAGAAAGTCACGACGCGGCATGCAGAAGACGGCGGAAGAGCACGGCGAGGACCTCGCCGCGAAGGTCGCGGCGGGCCGCGCGCGGATCCTGGAGCAGTTGCGCAAGGTGATCGTCGGCCAGGACGAGGTGGTCGATCAGGTGCTGATCGCGCTGTTCACCGGCGGCCACTGCCTGCTCACCGGCGTGCCCGGTCTGGCCAAGACGCTGTTGATCAAGACGCTGGCCGGTATCCTCGACCTCAGCTTCAAGCGCATCCAGTTCACGCCCGACCTGATGCCGGCCGATATCACCGGCACCGAGATCCTCGACGAGACCGACGGCGTGCGCGCGCTGCGCTTCGTGCGCGGGCCGATCTTCGCGCAGATCCTGCTCGCCGACGAAATCAACCGGACGCCGCCCAAGACCCAGGCGGCGCTGCTCGAGGCGATGCAGGAGTTCCACGTCACCGCGGCCGGCCGTACTTACCCGCTGGACCGGCCGTTCTTCGTCCTGGCGACGCAGAACCCGATCGAGCTCGAAGGCACCTATCCGCTGCCCGAGGCGCAGCTCGACCGCTTCATGTTCAACGTCACCATGTCGTACCTCTCGGAGGACGACGAGGTGCGCGTCGTCACGCAGACCACCGGCAGCGGCCACCACCAGCCCGAGCAGGTGCTGAGCGGCGACGACATCCTCCACTTCCAGGGGTTCGTCCGCCAGGTGGTGATGGCCGAAGAGGTGGCACGCTACGCCGTGCGGCTCGTCGACGCGTCGCGGCCGGGGCGCGGCCCGAAGCTCGACTTCGTCGAGAAGTACGTGAAGTGGGGCGCCGGGCTGCGGGCGTCGCAGGCGCTCATCCTCGGCAGCAAGGCGCGGGCGCTCATCCACGGCCGTCACCACGTGGCGGTCAAGGACATCCAGGCGCTGGCCACGCCGATCCTGCGCCACCGCGTGCTGCCCAACTTCTACGGCGAGGCCGAAGGCATCACCGCCGACGCCATCGTCGGCCGCCTGCTGCAGGCGGTGGCGCCGCCGGCCAGCGGCCTCTGATCGACGGAGAGGCCATCAGCATGCCCGCCAGCGCCCGCTACCTCGACCCGGCGGTGCTGGCGCGGCTCGGCACGCTCGACCTCACCGCCAAGACCATCGTCGAAGGCGTGCTGAGCGGACTGCACCGCAGCCCGTATCGCGGCTTCAGCGTCGAGTTCGCCGAGTACCGGCAGTACCTGCCCGGCGACGCGTTGAGCACCATCGACTGGAAAGTGTTCGCGCGCAGCGATCGCCACTACGTCAAGAAGTTCGAGGAAGACACCAACCTCGACTGCCACCTGCTGCTCGACGTCAGCGGCTCGATGGGCTACGGCTCGGGGCCGATCAGCAAGGGCGAGTACGGCAAGTACCTGGCGGCGGCGCTCGCCTACCTGATGCACCGCCAGCGCGACGCCGTCGGGCTCATCGCCTTCGACGACGCCGTCGTCCACCGCGTGGCGCCGAGCGCCCGGGCCGGCCACCTCAAGACGGTGCTGCTCGCGCTCGAACGGCTGCCGGTGGGGCGGCGCACCGACGTCGCCAAGCCGCTCGGCGACCTGGCCCGCGTGCTGGCCAAGCGCGGCCTGGTCGTGGTGATCTCCGATCTGCTCGACGACCCGGCGCGGGTGATCGAGGGCTTGCGCCACTTCCGACAGCGCGGCACCGACGTGATCGTCTTCCACCTGCTCGATGCCGAGGAGCTGCGCTTCAGCTTCGTGGACGCGGCGCGCTTCCGCGACGTCGAGACCGCGGCCGAGGTGTTCGCCGATCCCGCGGCGGTGCGCGAGCGGTACCTGGAACGCATCGGCCAGTTCGTCGCCACCTACAAGCGCGAGCTCGGCGGCGCCGGCATCGACTACCACCTGCTCGACACGTCGCAGCCGCTCGATCTGGCGTTGATGGCGTACCTGTCGGCCCGCGGCAAGGCGTGATGGGCGGCCTCAGCTTTCTCGCCCCTGTCTTTCTCGCCGGCGTGCTGGCCGTGGCGATTCCGATCGTGCTGCACCTGTCGCGGCGGCGCAGCGACGCGGTGGTGGACTTTCCGGCGATGCAGATGCTGCCCGAGGCGCCGGTCGAGCGCCACGAGCGGCGGCGGCTGCGCGACCTGCTGCTGCTGGTGCTG
>CAYUAX010000052.1:23704-26868 GCA_964442845.1 uncultured Bifidobacteriaceae bacterium
CGCCGCCGGCAGCGGCTCGTTGGCGGCGCCGGCGACCGTCGTCGCCGTCGACCGCTCGCTGAGCCTCGGCGCGCCGGGGCAGTGGGCCGCGGCGCAGCGGCTCGCGCAGGCGGCGGTGGACGGCGCCCCGGCCACGCACCTGGTCGGCGTGGTCGCGTTCGACGACCGCGCGGAACTCGTGGCGGCGCCGACCATGGACCGGGCCGGCGCGCGGGCGGCGATCGCCGCGCTCACGCCCGGGGCCGGGGGCACGCGCTTCGCGCCGGCGCTGGCCCGCGCCACCGAAGCCCTCGAACGCGGCGGCGGCGGACGCATCGTGGTCATCACCGACGCGCAGGCCGGCGGCTGGCAAGGGGCCGACGGCACGCCGACGCCCGACGCCGTCGAGGTCGTGATGCAGGCGGTGCCGCCGCCGGCCGGCAACCTCGCCGTGACCGCGGCCCGGCTCGACGACGGCGTGCTCACCGCCGTGGTGCAGAGCTTCGCGCCCGGCCCGCGTACCACGACGGTGCGCGCCCGGGTCGGCGGGCGCGAGCTGACGAGCGCCCGCGTCGAACTCGGCCCGCAGGCCTCAGCCGAGGTGCGGCTCGAGGCGACGTGGCCGGCCGGTGGAGCGGTCGAGGTGGCCGTGGACGACGCCGAGGGCTACGCGGCCGACAACCGCCGCTATGTCGCGCTCGACCGCCACGCCCCGGCGCGCGTGGTGGTGTTGACCGCCGATCCGCCCGAGTCGGCGACGACCGGGATCTACGTCCAGCGCGCGCTCGAAGCCGCGCCGCCGGGGGCGGTGGCCGACGTCGCCGTGGTGGACGGGCGGCGATTCGCGCTCTCGACGCCGCCGCCCGAGGCGATCGTGATCGTCGGCACGCGCACGCTCAGCCGGGCGGCGCGGGCGAGCATCGCCAGTTACCTGGCCGGCGGCGGACGCGTGTGGCTGTCGCTCGGTCCCGATGTCGACGTGCCGACCCTGGCCGAGGTGATCGGCGTGCCGCTGCGGCTGGCGCCCGATCCGGTGCAGGCGTCGGCGGAGGAAGGGGCGCTCGTCCCAGCCGATCGCCGGCATCCGATGCTGCGTCGCCTGACCGGCACGGCGTCGTCGTTGAGCCGCCTGCCCATCGCCCAGTATCGCCGCGTGCTCGACGACGCCGGCTGGGACGTGCTGGCGCGCTTCGCCGGCGGCAGCCTGGCGCTCGCCGAGCGGCCGGTCGGCGAGGGGCGGCTCGTGCTCTTCACCTCGGACCTCGACAACCGCTGGAACCGGTTTCCGCTCGAGCCGGTCTTCGCGCCGTTCGTGGTCGAGACGGCGCGCTATCTCACCGGCGGGGCCCGCGCGCGCGCCGTGTTCACGCTGCCCGACGTGCCCGACGGCGTGCCCGCCGTGCCGGGGGCGCATCCCTGGCCGGGTGGGGCGAGCGGACAACTCGCGGTCGTCAACGTCAACCCGGCGGAGAGCGATCCGGCGACGCTGACGGCCGAGGGCTTCCTGGCCCGCGTACCCCGGACGGCGGTCCCGCCGGTAGCGCGCGACGTGGAAGAGGCGCGGGTGCAGGAGAACGCGCAGCGGCTGTGGCAGATCGGGCTGCTGGCGATGCTGGCGGTGCTGGCCGCCGAGAGCCTCGTCGGGCGCGCCCGGCGCGCCGTCCGGCCGCCGGCGGCGCGGTAGGATAGGACATGGCGGGCGGTCTCCACGAACTCGGAGCCTTCCTCGACGACATCGCGCGTCGCCGCTCGACGCTGGCGTGGCGCCGCGCCTTCGCGCAGGGCGCCGCGGTGGCCGCCGCCGTCCTGCTCGTCACCGCCAGCCTGGTGCGTCTCGTCGCGCCGGGCGAAGGGCCTCTCGTCGTGCTGGTCGGGCTCGGCGCCGCCGCGGCGATCGCCGTGCTGGCCGTGGCCCTGTGGCCGTCGCGCGAGGTCACCTCGCCGATTCAGATCGCCCGGCTCGTCGAGGAGCGCCACGGCGGCCTCGACGACGTGGTGGTCACGGCGGTCGACTACCAGGCGCGCTCCGACCACGACCCGGTGATGGCCGAGCGGCTGGCCCGCGCGGCGGCGCGCGCCGTGGCCGACCTCGGCCCCGATGTCGTCGTCGCGCCCGCCGACCTGTCGCGCAGCGGCCGCTACGCCGTCGCCGCCGGTGTGGCGCTGCTCGTCGGCCTCGGCCTGTTCGCGCGCCCGCTCGGCGACGCCGCGAGCGTCGCCGCCGCCTACCTGCTGCCGTCGCGGATCGCCATCGCCGTCGAGCCGGGCCACGTCAGGCTGCGCGCCGGCCAGCCGCTCACGGTCCGCGCCCGCGTGCGCGGCGCCGACGCCGTCGCTCCGACCCTCGTGAGCGGCGACGCCGCCCAGGCCGTGCCGCTGCCGATGACGCGGCAGGAGGACGGCAGCTTCGTCGCCACGGTCGACGAGGTGACGGCATCGTTCGTCTACCGCGTCGTCGCCGGCGCCCGCCGTTCGGACGAGTACTCGGTGACGGTCGTACATCCGCCGGTCGTCGAACGCATCGCCCTCGAGTACCGCTACCCGAAGGGGCTCGGCCTGGAGACGCGCCTCGAGGACGACGGCGGCGACATCTACGCGCCCGAAGGCACCGAGGTGCGCTTCACCATCACCGTCGACCGGCCGGTGGCGGGCAGTGCGCTCACGCTGGCCACCGGACCGCGCGTGCCGCTCGCCGCCGCCGGGCGCACCGTGACCGGCACCTTGACCATCGCCGCCGACGACGCCTACCGCATCGTGCTCGCCGACGACGACGGCAGCGAAGCCGCCGACGACACCGAGTACTTCATCCGCACGCTGCTCGATCGTCCGCCCGACGTGCGGGTGCTGCGGCCGGCCGGCGACCGCCAGGTGACGCCGCTCGAGGAAGTGCTGATCGAGGCCCGCGCCGACGACGATTTCGGCATCACGGCGCTCGACCTGGTGCTGCAGAAGCCGGGCGACGCCGAGGTGATCGTGCCGCTGCCCGGCGCCCGCGACGGCCTGACCGCCAGCGGCAGCTACCTGTTGTTCCTCGAGGATCTCGAGGTCTCGCCCGGCGACTTCGTCACCTACTACGTGCGAGCCCGCGACGTCGGCCGCGGCAAGCCGCCGGCCGAAACGCGCAGCGACATGTTCTTCCTCGAGGTGAAGGCGTTCGACGACGAGTTCGTCGCCGCGCAGAGCCA
>CAYUAX010000053.1:0-17472 GCA_964442845.1 uncultured Bifidobacteriaceae bacterium
CGGCGGGGCTGCCACGGCCGGCGGCGCGGGCGGCGGGACAGGCGCGGGAGCCGGCGCGACCACCGCCGGCGCGGCCGCCGTCGGCACCGCCGCGCGCGACACCAGGGTCAGGTTGCCGCAGTCCTGCGGAATCAGGAACGTGAAGCGTTCACCGCCGTGCTCGACGACGAACTCGAAGGCCGGAAACGGCCGCGGCCCGTCCCAGCGCACCAAGCGGAGGATGGTGGCTCGTCCGCCCGGGCGCATCGCCATCCACTGGAAGGTGGCCCCCGGCGCGATCGTCACTTCGCGTACGGCGCCATCGGCGATCGCCCGGCGCACATCGGCTTCGAGCGCGCCGAGTCCGGCGGCGTTCAGGACGACGCCGAGATCGGCCTGGACACGGGCCTGACCGAACGTCCGTCGCAGCGCCTCGACGTCGCGGATCGGCGCGGTCATCCGTGCCGAGGTGCCCAACCGCCGCACCGAGTGCACACGCTCGGCGGGCTGCGCCAGCGCCGTCGCCCCAGACCAGGCGCCGACCACCAGCGCCAGTGCCACCATTCGCCGCCATCGACCGTTCATCGTCCCTACCTCCTGCCGTTCACGCCCGCAGGCTGCAGGATGCCTGCCAGCGTTCCGTCGAGGTGACGACGCGGTCGGCGTCTCAACAAGGGCAACGCGCGGCGCACTTTGGGCAGTCCATGCCCTCAGGGCCGCGCGTCGGTCCAGCGCCGCTGCGGCGTCGAGGGCGGCGGCGGAGGCGGCGCGTCGGGCTCGGTGTGCTCGTCGGGATCTGGAATCGTCGACGGCGGGTCGCTGGCCGGGAAGCTGTCGTCCACGGTGTGGTCGAGGCCGCGTTCGCGCGCGGCGTCTGGCGGCGGCGGCGCCGGCTGGGTCTTGGTCATGCCCCGCCGAGGTTCAAACCCAGTGCCAGCCTCAGCGCGGCGCGACGATCAAGTCCGCGACCAGCGCCGGATCGACCGGCTTCACCAGGTGCGCGTCGAAGCCGGCGTCGCGGCTCCGCTGCCGGTCGGCGTCCTGGCCCCAGCCGGTCTGGGCGACGATGCGCATCCCGAGGCCCCACGGCTGCTGCCGGATGGCGCGGCAGACGTCGTGGCCCGATCGGCACGGGAGGCCGAGGTCGAGCAGCACGACGTCGGGGCGAAACCGCTCGGCCGCCTGCCACGCAGCGTCGCCGTCGTAGGCGGTCTCGACGAGGTGGCCGCGGTGGCGCAGGTACAGCGCCAGCGTGTCGGCGTTGTCGAGGTTGTCGTCCACCACCAGCACTCGGCGCCGTGGCCCGGGAACCGGCGGCCGCGCCACCGCGGCCGGAAGGGCCTCGCCCCCGGCGGCGGCTTCCACGGCCGGCAGTCGCACCACGAACACGCTGCCGGTGCCGGGTCCGTCGCTGAACGCCGCGACGCTGCCGCCGTGCAGCGACACCAGCCCGCGGACCAGCGCCAGCCCGAGCCCGAGGCCGCCGCGTGGCGCCAGCGTGGGGCCGAGCTGCGCGAACTTCTCGAACAGGCGCGGCAGATCGCGCGGGGCGATGCCCATGCCGTTGTCGGCCACACGGATCTCGACGACACCGTCGACGAGTGCCGCCGAGACGCGGATGCGGCCGCCCGGTGCCGTGTAGCGACAGGCGTTCTGCAGCAGGTTGGCGACGACCTGCGTCAAGCGGGTCGGATCGCCGATCACCGTCAATGGCGCTGGACACTCGACCGACAGCGTGTGGCGGCCGCGATCGATCTCGCCGCGCGACGTCTCCACGGCCTGGTGCAGGATGTCGGCGACCGACAGGCGCTCGAGCCGCAGGTCGAGTTTGTTGGCCGTGATCCGCCCGACGTCGAGCAGATCGTCGATCAGCCGGACCAGGTGCGCCAGCTGGCGGTCGAGGATGGCGTGGGTCTGCGTGGTGCCGTCGACGGTCATCTCGGGGCTCTTCAACAGCTCGAGCCCGGTGCGGATCGGCGCCAGCGGGTTGCGCAGTTCGTGCGCCAGCGTCGCCAGGAACTCGTCCTTGCGGCGGTCGGCGTCGACGAGCTGGCGCTCCTTGTCGATCAGCTGCCGGTTGGTGGATTCCAGCGCCTGCGTGCGATCGATGACGCGCTGCTCGAGCACCTCGAGCAGACGCTCGCGCTGGCGCTGGAACGCGACCAGCCGATCCACGGTGGACCACACCACCGCCGAGAGCAGCGCCGCGAAGGCGGCGACGACGGCGCCGGCGGCCAGCCCGGGATCGACCAGCGCGGCGAGCGTGCCGCGCACCTGCCCGAACAGGAGCGGGGCCAGGAAGCCGAGCCCGAGGGTCGCCGGCCCCAGGAGCGCGGTCGGCCGCGGGCCGGCCATTTCCGGCCCGACCATGGCCAACAGCGTGGCGCTGCTGATCGCCAGCAGCCCAATCGTGAGAACGGCCATGCCGGGAAACACCGGCAGGTCGTCGAGCCGCCTGGCCTCGAACGACACGGCCAGTACGGCGAGCCAGCTCACGGCGAGGGTCGTTCCCGCCGTCAGCCGCACCCAGGGGCGGGTGCGGGTCGAGGGATGCGCGGCGCCGGCCAGCGCCAGGGCGATCAGGCTCAGCGCGACTGCGGTGAGCGGCGACATGCGACCCGCGACCGGGCTGCCGGGTGGAAACGCGACGCCGAGCCACCGTTCGAGGCCGAACCGGGCGTCGGTGACGTACTCGATCACCGACAGCCCGGGAAACACTGCGGCCGCGGCGGCCGCGGCCACGCCCAGGGCCGCCAGGCGCGGCGAGCCGGCGGCGATCGCGGCGAGTCCACAGCCGACCCAGGCGAAGGTGAACGCGGTGCTCGGCACCATCACCCGCCAGCCGCTGACCAGCGCCGCCAGCCGCGATTCACCCGCCAGCCAGGCAGCGAGCGCGACGGCGCCCACGCCGGCCACCGACACGCCGGCCGCCAGCGCGCCGCGTCGGGGCGTCGCCGCGACCTCGTCGGCCGGACGCAGGAGCCGTATGCGCGCGAACCGTCACACGGGATTGCGGCCCTGGATGACGCGGATCAGGACGACGGCAACCGCCAGGACCAGCAGGAGATGGATGAAGCCGCCCAGCGTGTACGAGCTCACCATGCCCAGCAGCCACAGCACGATCAGCAGGACCAGTATCGTATTCAGCATCTGCACGTCTCCAGGAGGCTCCAATCAGCCGCCGGCGAACTGAGCAGAGGTCGTGCCAGGCGCAATCACGGCGGGGCACGCTCGGCGCGGGTCAAGGTGTGAATCGCGCGACCCACATTGACGCCGCCATTACCCATCCGCCGGCGGCAGCAGCTCCCGGATTCTCGTCACGAGCAGGCCCGGGTCGCACGGCTTGCCGACCACGGCGCGGAACAACGCCTGCGCCGCGTCCAACTCGCGCCGGTCGGCGCTGCCGGTCATCGCGATGAGCGGGACGTGTCTGGCAGCGGCATCGTCCTGCAAGGTGCGCGCGACGTCGATTCCCGAGCAGCCCGGCAGATTCAGGTCGAGTACCACGAGATCCGGCAGGTGCGTCCGCACGTAGTCGATGGCCTCGAGGCCATCAGCCGCCGTGTGGACGTCGAAGCCCGCCGAGCGCAGGTAGAGCGCCCACACTTCGGTGGCGTCGGCGTAGTCATCGACGACGAGGATGCAGGGTCGTGAACGAGCTGGCATGTATAGTGGATCCGGCGAGGCTGGGCAACGACCTCCCCCAAGGAGCGTCGCAACCGTGACAACTATCGAACGCGCCTTGCATGTGCTGATCCACGATGTTCGCACGCCCCTGGGCGTGGCCCAGGGTTACCTGCGGCTCCTTCACGAGGGCCGGCTGACGACGCCCGAGGCCGCGGCTCGGGCGATCACCCAAGTACAGCAGGCCCTCGACCGCGTCGCCACGCTCTGCGATGACGCCGCGGCGCTGGCCGATCGCATCGCCGCGCCGGCCGGCCGCCGGCTGGTCGTGCCGTGCCACCGCTTCGTCGCCAGTGTTCGCGACCGGCTGTCGGGCGAGCCGGTCGAGATCGGCGTGCCGGATGATGCCCGCACCCTGGAGGTACCCGGCGATACCGACGAGCTGGCCGCGGCCGTGGCGCGCGTGCTGCTGGCGCCGCGACCGAAGGGACCAGGTCGGGCCGTGGCGGTCGGCACCACCGCCACCGAGCTGTGGTTCACGAGCGGGATGGACGAGCCGGCGCTCTCGGGCGCCGAACTGGATTGCTGGCGCGGCGGCGGATTCGCCCTGCCGCTGGCGTGTCAGACGATTGCGGGCGCCGGGGGCCGGGTGTGGGCCGCGGGCGCGGCCGGGCACGGCGCCGGCGTGGCCCTTCCGATCGAGGTGGTTCGATGACAGCACGACTCGCGGTCGTTGACGACGACGAGGCCTTCGGTGGCTACCTGGAGACGCTGTTCGGCACGCGCGGCTACGAAGTCGACGTCTACACCAGCGGCACGGCGCTCTTCGAGGGGCTGCGCAAGGGGCCGCTGCCCAACGTGGTGCTGCTCGACGTGATGATGCCCGACGTGGACGGCATCGAGACGCTGCGCCAGATCCGCCAGGCGCATCCGTCGGCACAGGTCGTGATGCTCTCGGGCCGACAGGCCCCGGCGACCATCGTCGAAGCGGTCCGGCTCGGCGCCGCCGATTACGTGCTGAAGCCGACCGACGCCGGTGGGGTCGGCGAGGCGGCGCTCGAAGCGGCGGTCCGCAACGCCCTGGAGCGCGAGTCGATGACCGCCGAGCTCGAACGCATCGGCGCCCAGCTGGCCGAGGATCCCGACGGCGTGCAGCCGTGCTGGAGCTCCGGCCGCGCCATGCAGCCGGTGATGGCCATGGTCGATCGGGTCGCCGACAGCGACGTGAGCGTCCTGCTGCGCGGCGAGAGCGGCGTCGGCAAGGAGGTCATCGCCCGCGAACTGCTGCGCCGCTCGCCGCGCCGGACCAAGCCGTTCGTCAAGGTGAACTGCGCCGCGCTGCCCGCCGATCTGCTCGAAAGCGAGCTGTTCGGGCACGAACGCGGCGCCTTCACCGGCGCCGGTCAGACCCGCGTCGGCCGCTTCGAGTTCGCGCAGCACGGCACCATCATGCTCGACGAGATCGGCGAGATGCCGCTGGGCCTGCAGGCCAAGCTGCTGCACGTCCTGCAGGACGGCGAACTCACCCGCCTGGGCAGCAACCGCAAGGTGGAGATCGACGTCCGGGTGATCGCCGCCACCAACCGCGACCTGCAGGCGATGATGCGCGCCGGCACGTTCCGCGAGGACCTTTACTATCGGCTCCAGGTGATCGAGCTCTACGTGCCGCCCTTGCGCAATCGGCGCGAGGAGATCGCCCCGTTCGTGGAGTTCTTCGGCGCCAAGTACGCGCGCCTCTACCGGCGGCCGGTGGTGCGGGTCTCGGGGCCGCTGATGCGGGCGCTGTGCGACTACCCGTGGCCGGGCAACGTCCGCGAGCTCGAGAACATGATGAAGCGGCTGGTCGTCCTCCAGGACGAGCAATTCATCCAGCAGGAACTGGTGCGGTTGACCGCCGAGCAGGCCGCCGCTGCGGCGGCCGGTCCCGAGGTGGCGCCGGCGCCCACGCCGTCGCTGGCGGCTCCCCCGCTCGTGACCGCGCCGGCGCCGGTTGCGGTCGCGGCACCGCCGCTGGAGGACCCGGCCGACGCCGGTGACGACGCGAGTGACGACGAGGCACCGATCGGCCAGCGCGACGGCGTCAGCCTCCACGAGCTGTCGCGCGCGGCCGCACTCGACGCCGAACGCGACGCGATCAACCAGGCCCTGACGCGGTTCCGGTGGAACCGGCGCAAGACCGCCGTGCACTTGAAGGTCAGCTACAAGACGCTGCTGAACAAGATGAAGGAGTGCGGGATCCGCGGCGCGGATCTGGCCTGACGGCCGCTCAGGACACGCGGCGCAGCGGCGAGCCGTCCATCAGCCGGGCGCGATGTTCGCGCTCGGCGACCACCTGCGCATCGCGGCGGCGGGCAGCGGCGTCGACCAGGGCGGCACGGCGCTGGTCCGCCTGAACGCGCTGCGCCGCGCGCAGCCGGGCGCACCGGGCGTCGAGCAGCGGCTGCTCGGGAAACGGGCCATCGAACAGCAGCCGGCGCATCCGTTGGCGCCACGTCGTCCAGTGGCCGCGAAGTGCTTGGACCATGACACGTCCTCCACCGCCGGCCGCCGGGGAGCGACGGGTGCGGCGGCTTCCGACACGCTGCTTAGCAGCAAGCGTGCCACCCGACGGACCGGTGCGCGAGGCCCTGCAGAGTCCAATGAGTGTGCACGGCTACCGAAGGTGGTCGCGTCCCGACCCATCGGCCGCGGTATGCCGGTTGCACGAGCTGCGGCAGGAGCGCAGCAGTGCCCGAGCCGAATCCGCGTACCCGCGACGCCGCCCCCGACGCCGTCGACACCGAACCCCGCGAGCCGAACGACAACCCCGATCAGGCCATCGACATCGCCGGTACCGAAGCCGACGAGCCGGCGGTGGGCGAGGCCGTGACGGCCCCGGCCCGCACGCGTCCCGACGACCGACCGTCGCGGTAGAATTCGCGCCGTGCGCGCGGCGGTCGTCGGCGGGACGGTGGCGGGGCTGCTCGACCTGGCCGGAGCGATAGCGATCTACTGGCAGGCGCCTCCCGCCGCCATCCTCCGCTGACGTCTGAGGGAGTCGGCGCTGCGTCGTCGCTATCGCCGGTGAAGGCCTGACGATTCTGTAACTGTTCAACTTCGCCGCTCGATCCGAAACAACTCGTGCATACTGGGCCGTTCGTCCGACGGCCCCGTGGGACGTCGCCGGACCCCCCAACGGTTACCGACTGACGCGGAGGCTGACATGAGACGAGCACTGCTGGCGGCGTTGGCGGCTGTACTGCTCCTGCCGCTGGCCGCGGCCCGCGTCGGCGCGCAAGCCTCGCCGCTGACGTTCTTCACCAACTACTTCGTCACCGGCGACTACACGGTGAGCGGCACGAGCCTGTGGCGCAAGGGCATCGCGGGCCGCGCGTCGGTCGACATCACGGTGAGCGGCGTGCCCGAGGGCGCCGACGTCGTCGCCGCGTTCCTCTACGTGCAGACCGCCGAGGCCGTGCAGTGGTCGGGCATCGACCACGCCACCTTCAAGGGCCACGACCTCGGCGCCGGCGACGCTTCGGTAGCCAAGGCGCTCAACTGGGATCAGGCGACGCCGCCCTGCTGGAGCGTCGCGATCCCCGGCGGGCGGCGCCTGGTCACGTACCGCGCCGACGTCCTGCGCTACTTCGACGTGGAGGGCGGCGATGGGCCCAACCGCGGCAAGCTCGCCATCAACGGCCCGCACACCGTATCCGTCCCCGACTACGGCTACACCTATGGCGACGACGACGAACTCGGCATCGAGGGCTACGGCTCCACCGGCGCACGCGCCGTCGGCGCCAGTCTGCTCGTCGTCTACCGCCACCCCGACCTGCCCTACCGCGGCATCGTCGTCTACGACGGCGGCGCCACCAAGCAGGCGTTCTCGACGCTGACGCAGACCCTGGCCGGCTTCTATCAGGCGGCCGGCACGCCCGCCGCCCGAATGACGACCATCGTCGGCGACGGCCGCCCTTACCTGTCTGAGCGCGTCCGCGTGAACGGCGCGACCGTGGCCACCAATCCGTACGTAAGCGGCGACGGCCCGAAATGGGACACCCCGACGTTCCAGGGCGTCCCCGTCGCCGCCAACGCCGCCGGCGCCACGCTCGAGATCGCGCCGAACGGCTTGCTCTCGGACTGCGTGTCGCTGAGCGCCGTGGTGCTGAGCGTGAACGTCCAGGACGACGACGGCGATGGCCTGCTCGACGCCTGGGAAAAGGCCGGCAAGACCACGGCGGGACTCGTCGATCCGCTGGGCCGGCCGCTGCCGCTGCTCGGCGCGATGGGGGCCGAGCCCGATCGCCGCGATCTGTTCGTCGAGATCGGCTACATGGACACCGCGGCGACGACCTACGGCGGCGTCGCCGCCCCGGCGCATACCCACCTGCCTGGGCCGGCGGCCCTCAAGCTGATGGGCGACGCGTTCGCCACCGCCCCGACCGGACCGATCGCCGTCCACTTCGACGTCGGCCCTGGCTACGCCGCCGGGGACGCGGCGCCGTACGTGATCCCGCCGGCCTACGCGCGCGGCGGCGAGGCCATCAGCGAGCAGGCCACCGTGTGCCCGCCGGGCGCCGAGCCGTGGGTGTGCCAGTTCTCGGCCTACCCGGGCACCGTCGGCTGGAAGTCGGGCTTCCGATTCCTGCGCGATCAGGCGCTCGCGGTGACGCCCCTGGCGGGGTCGCCGGCGCTGCCGGCCGGCGCCGATCTCGAGGCGTTCTGCGGCGTGCCCGGCTACGCCTGCACGCGCCGCTTCGATCCCGAGCGCCAGCAGATGTTCCACTACGCGCTCTTCGCGCACGCTATCGGCCTGCCAAAATCCGAGGATCCGGCGTCGCTCGACTTCCACGTGCCGCGCACCAACGCCGGCATCGCCGACTTCCCCGGCGGCGATCTGATGATCACCCTCGGCGGGTTCGCTGATGTGGACGGGTTGCCGATCGGCACGCCGTTCATGCAGGCCTCGACGCTGATGCACGAGCTCGGCCACAACCTGGAGCTGCGCCACGGCGGCGGCGCGCTGGAGCCCAACTGCAAGCCGACGTACTTCAGCGTGATGAACTACCTGTATCAGCTGCGCGGCCTGCTCGACGACGGCGGCTCGCCCAATCTCGCGTTCTCGAGCAACGGACCGGCGATCGATCCAGTCGCGGAGGGCGCGCTGCCGGCGGTGCAGCTGCAGCCGTACCGCCTGGGCTGGTTCGCGCCGCTGGTGACCAGCTATCTCAACGGCCGGGCGAAGATTCCGACCCGGTTCTGCAACGGCAGCGACATCCCACCGGGCTTCCCCGCCGCCGCCATCGCGGTGCGCGTCGACGCGGCGACGCGCGCCGAGCGCATCGACTGGCGGGCCGACGGCGACGGCGATCCCGACAGTCCCGCGGCGGAGCCCCAGGACGTCAACTTCGACGGCGATGCCGACGACACGCTCGTCAGCTTCGACGATTGGGCGAACCTGCGCCTCAACCAGATCGGCAGCCGCCGCAACGTCGGCGTCACCTTCCCGATTTCGACCCCGGGCGGCGTGCTCGACGCGGTCGGACCGCTGTCGGTCAACCTCGGCAAGGGCGATCTGGGCAAAGGCGACCTCGGCAAAGGCGACCTCGGCAAAGGCGACCTGGGGAAAGGGGATCTCGGGAAGGGCGACCTTGGCAAAGGCGATTTGGGCAAAGGGGACCTGGGCAAGGGCGACCTCGGCAAAGGCGACCTCGGCAAGGGCGACCTCGGCGGCGGCGACCTGTTCACGCCGGTCGGCTTCCCCGAGGCCCCCCCGGGCGGCGAACTCGACTTCGAGACGTTCAGCAGCATGGGCAACGACCCGGCGTACGAGTTCCGCGCCTGCATCGTCGGCGCCGACTGCGCCGCCGCGCCGCCGGAACTGCAGGTCCACGACGTCCTGCTGACCTGGACCGCAGCCACCGGCGGCGTCGTGAGTTACACGGCCTACCGGGCGCCAGGGTCCGGCATTCCCGACGAGTCGTTGTGGACGGCGGTCGGCCCGCCAATACCGTCGACGGCCAATCCGCTGCAGCAAATCGACACTGCCGGCCTGGTGGACGGCGCGACGTACACCTACTTCGTGCTCGCCATCTACGCCGACGGCACGACCAGCGCGCCGTCCAACCCGGTGACGATCACCGCAGTGAACGACGCGCCGACGATCTCGGACATCGCCGATCGCACGGTGTACCGGGACGGCACCACCGGCCCGGTGGCGTTCACGGTCGGCGACCCCGACGACGCCGCCGCCGGCCTCGCCGTCACGGGCAGTTCGAGCAACACGACGCTGGTGCCGAACGCGAAGATCGTGTTCGGCGGCAGCGGCGCCGCTCGCACTGTCACCGTGACACCCGCCGCGGGCAAGACCGGCACCGCGACCATCACGGTGCGGGTCACCGATCCGGGCGGCCGGTTCGCCGAGAACACGTTCGTCTTGACGGTCGTGGTCCCGCCGGCGACGTTCGTCGGCGTGAAGAACACGCCCCCCTCCCCGACCGACTCCGTAACCTTCAAGGCCGGCAGCACGGTGCCGATGCAGTGGAAGTGGGCGCACGGGACCACGGTGGTGGACAGCTCGCAGGTGCAGCACAGCGTCACGGTCACCGGCCCGTCGCCGGGCACGGTCGTGCGCACGTTCACCAACACCGATCCGGGCAGCAGCTCGTTCCGCTACAGCGCCTCGAGCAAGACCTGGACGTTCAACCTGCAGACCAAGGAGCCGAACGGGACGGCGTACCCGGTCGGCACCTACGTCGTCGTGGTGACGGCGACCACGCCCGGCTTCGGTGCCAGTCCGCCGATGAACCTGAAGCTGGTGAAGTGAGGCCGCCGCGGCCTCACTTCGCCACGCGCACCGCGTTGATGCCGCGGGCCAGCGAGTAGCTGGCCCCGACGGCGCCGACCATCGCGGTCTGGCGGGTCAAGCCGACGAGCTGGCGGATGCGGTAGGTGGCCTCGATGCCGGTGCAGTGGGCGCCGACGAACTGCTGCACGCCGACGCGCTTGAGCTGCCCGGCGGTCCAGGCCAGGTGCTCGTCGCTGGCGCCGAAGAGGTGCACGCCGCCGATCACCGCCGTGACCGGCGAGGGGTCGATGGTCTTCCTGGCGTGGTCGATGGTGTTGATCACGCCGGCGTGGCCGCAGCCGAAGAGGTAGATCGGGCCCTTCACCGTCTGCACGACCAGCGTCATGTCTTCGGGCACGGTGTCTTCGACGTCGCCCTGCGGCGTGCGCACCTTGCCGAGCGTGCTCCAATTGCGCTCCGGATGCACGCGCGGCACCGGTCCGGTGAGCCACACGCCGGGCAGGATCTCGGTCGGCCCGGTCACCTCGACGACGCGGGCGCCGCCGGCCTCGTACTGTTTGCGGATGGCCGCCATCCGGTCGCTCGCGACGCCCTGCGCATCGACGCGCGGGTAGAACAGGCCGGTCGCCGCGTACGCGGTCGAGAGCGCCTTGGGATTGGCCGCGGCGAACTGCTTTCGCAAGGTCAGCAGCCCGGTCGTGTGGTCGTCGTGGTTGTGGCTGAGGATCACCAGCTCGACGTCCGAGAGGTCGAGCTTCATCGCCCGCAGGTTGCGCTGCACCGTGTCTTCGTTGGCGCCGGTGTCGAAGAGGATTTTCCGGCCGTCCGCCTCGACCAGGGCGGCGAAGCCCCACTCCCCGAACCCTTCGTCGGCGAGCATCGTGGACAGGATGCGGATCTCGAGGGTCTGCACCTTGTGCCCCGACGGGTTGGCCTGGGCGGCGGCGGCCACCGGCAGGGCGAGCAGCATGAGCAGGCAGGACAGCGTGCGGTAGTGGAGACGCATCGCGGCAGGATATCCCAGCGGCCGGGCTGGTACACTCGCCGGCCATGACGCCCCGACTGCTGGCCGCGCTGCTGGTCGCCCTCCCCGCCGCCACCGCCATCGCCCAACCGACCGCGCCGGCGGTGGCCTACACCTTCCGCTACGACCGCCCCGGCGACGACCACGTCACCGTCGAGATCACCCCGGGTGGCGGCGTGCCGGACGGGCGCGCCCTGGTGATGCCGCGGGCCATTCCGATGGGCTACGGCGAACAGCGCTACGACGCGTTCGTCAGCGACGTCACCGCGGTGGACGCCACCGGGCGCCGCGCCGCCGCCGAGCGTGAGGAGGGGCCACGATGGCGCCTGCCCGCCGGCACCCAGCGCATCGACTACCGGGTGGATTTGCGGCGGCTCGAACGGGAGGTGCGGGCGGCGTCGGATCAATCGCGCGTCCGCGACGGCTACCTGGCGGTGCTCGGCTACTCGGTGTTCGCGTTCGTGGACGGCCTGGAAACGCGGCCGGCGACGCTGCGCGTCGAGGGTCCCGACGCGTGGCCGGTGTTCAGCACGCTGGCGCCGGCCGCGCCGCCGCCGGCCGGCGCGGTCAGCGCCCGCGCCGACGACTACTACGCGCTGGCCGACGGGCAGATCGTGATGGGGCCGCGCGCGGTGATCCGCCGGCTCACCGATCGCCCGGCGCCGCTGTATCTCGCCGCCTACGCCGAAGGCCCGGTGGACCTCGACCGCGTCGGCCGGCTGGCCGTCACGGCGTACCAGCGCGTCGCCGAGTACTTCGGCACCGTGCCGTTCGCGCACTACACGATGCACCAGGAACTGCTGACCCCGCTCACGCCGCAGCACGAGTACGGCATGAGCATGGAACACCTCTCGTCGAGCACCTATTACCTGGCGGCGTCGGCCGGCCTCACCGCCGCCTCCACCGCCGACGACGACGCCCGCGTGCTCTACAACTTCGCGCACCACATCGCCCACGCCTGGGTGCCGAAGCGCTCCTACGGCCACGGCTACTTCCCGTTCCAGTGGGAGCTGGCGCCGGTGCTCGACTCGATCTGGTTCGCCGAAGGCTTCGGCCAGTACGCCGCAATCGTCGCGGTGGGCGCCGGCACGCCCGACCCGGCCGCCTTCCGCGCCGGCATGCTGCAGCGGCGCTTCCGCGCCAACGTCGACAGCGCGCCGCCGTTCCTCAAGCGCCTGTCGCTGGTCGAGCTGAGCCGCGTCGCCTCGACGCGCTATGCCGAGGACTTCCGCACCGGCCGACTGGTGTTCTCGCGCGGCGGGTTGATGGCCGCCGCGATCGACGACCGTATCCAGGCCGAGACCCAGGGGACCAAGTCGATGCGCGACGCGTTCCGGTTCCTCGTCGCCTGGACCGCCCGCGAACGCCGCGCCTTCGGCACCGAGGAACTACCCGGCCTCATTCGCGAGGCCACCGGCGTGGACGTGAGCGCCGTGGTCGGCGACTGGCTGCGGCCGCTGGACTAGGGGCTAGCGGCTAGCCGCTAGCCGCCAGCCCCTAGCCGCTAGTTCGCTAGCGCCGCCTGAGCACGTTGTCCACGGCGTAGTCGCCGAGCCGCGGGCACTGGCCGAGGCTGGACAGCGTCTCGAACTCGAAGTGGATGCCGCCCCAGATGCGGCTGTACGCCTGCTGGAGGCCGAGCTCGCTGAAGCGATTGTAGGAACGCGTCGCCGACGGGTTGGTGCCGGCCCCGGTCCAGGTCACGGTGAAGGCGATGTCGTCACGTCCGTGGAGCCGTTCCAGCACGCGCGACAGCGAGCCCCCGATGCACGCCATGTTGCCAGGGGCGCTCGGGTACGGCGGCGTCGGCAGCAGCGGCAACCAGGCGGGATCGGCCTCGGTGGCGCCGTTGCCGTCGGTGCCGGCCTCCCGGATCGCCGTCACCGGCCGCCACAGGCCGTAGACGAACTTGCCGGTGAACGACGTCAGCAGCGCGTCGTGGAACGTCATGTTGAGCAGGGCGTAGCCACGCGCCAGCTCGATCGCGCTCCAGCCGCGTGCACGGGCGAGGTCGCCGGTCAGGTTGTTCCACACGAAGTTGAGGTTGGTCGTGGTGCCGACACCCGCCCAGTAATTCGAGATCTGGGTCTGCTCGGTGGATCGCACGGTGCTGTTCACCGCGCCCCACGCCTTCACCTGGTTGAAGTCGCGGGCGTAGAGTTCGCTGGTCAGCGGCGGCGGTCCCTCGATCATGAAGTGGCGGCCGTTCTCGACGATGAAGCCGCGGGCGTCGGGGTAGTTGGTGAAGGTCGCCGCCGAGTTGGCGGGCGGCGTCGGCTTCCAATAGCCCGGCAGGTTCGGCAGTTCCAGCGGCGGGAAGGGCCGCTCCCAGCCGTCGCCGGTGCGCAGCTCGAGGATGGCCTTGGCCGCCGCCGCTCCAACGGCCGCGCCGTCGGCCGCCGCCTGGGGCGGAATCCCCGCCAGCGACTCGGCCAGCGCGGCGTCGAACGTCGCCGTCTGGGTCGGCATCAGCGCCACCAGGGCGTCATGCGCGGCCTGGGCGACCGCAGCGTCGCGTGACGCGCCGTCGGCGGGTTCGGCCCACGTCGCATAGGGCTGGTAGATACGATCGAAGCTGTTGACGGCGTCGTACACGGCCACGCTGACGATCGCCAGGTGCCGGGTGTCGAAGATCGTCGGCGGTTTGCCGCCGGGCGTGGTCAAGGCAGTGAGCAGCACGCGGTTCCAGCGCACCAGCGTGTCAAGCGACTGCGCCTGGGCCTGCCGCGGCGTGGCCAGGGCCAGGACGGCCGCCGCGACGGACAGAATGGCGACACGGACGATGGACGGACGAACCAGACAGCTGCGGACGCGGTATGTCATGACGACCTCCGGGAAGTCGTCCGACACCCTACCGGGTCGCCCGGTCGCAAGTCGTGGCGTTCGTCTCGAAAACTTCTGGGATCTTCCTGCCTCGACGCTCCGGTGTGACGGCTCCTACCGGCGCGACCAGTAGTAGTAGAACGGCAGCCCCAGCGCCACCAGGCCGAGGCCGGCAATCGACTCGGTCGGCCGCTCCATCAGCGTGTTCCAGACCAGCGCGAACGAGCCGAGCACGTACAACGCCGGGATCACCGGATAGCCGAGCGCCCGATACGGCCGCGGCAGGTCCGGCTTGCGGGCGCGCAGGATGAAGATGGCGAGGCCGCCGAGGGTGCCGAACAGCACCGAGGCGAAGGTCACGTAGGTGAACAGCGCCTCGTAGCCGCCGGTGAGGGTCAGGAACGCCGACCACGCCGAGGTGATGAGCAGCGCGACGTGCGGCGTGCGGTAGACCGGGTGGACCCGCGCCGCCGGCGGGTAGAAGCGCCCGTCGGCGGCCATCGCGAAGCACGAGCGCGACGCCGCGATGATGCCGCTGACGTTGCAGCCGAACGTCGAGACCACGACCGACCCGGCGACCAGCGCCGCGCCGCCCGGGCCGACCAGCGTCGTCACCGCCTTTTCGGCGATGCGCACCACGCCCGACATCTCCTCGAGCGTCAGCGAGTAGACGTAGGCCAGGTTGACGGCGACGTAGACCGTCGTCAGCAGCACCGTGCCGTAGATGAGGGCGCGCGGGACGTTGCGGGCGGCGTCGCGGATCTCGCCCGCCGCGAAGGCGACGTAGTACCAGCCCTCGTAGGTCCACATCACCGCGATCATGATGACGCCGAACGACGCCAGCGGACGCAGCGACGTCTCGGGCACCACCGGCGTGAACACCGGATCGACGCGCATGTAGGCGATGGCCAACAGCGGCAACGCCACCAGGCCGAGCACCTTCGCGACGGTCAGTACCAGGTTCGTGAGGTTGCCGTTCTGCACGCCCACGTAGTTGATGGCGGTGATCACGACGATCGAGGCGGCCGCCACCAGCTGCCCGGCGCTGATGCTCCACGCCCCCCACGGCATCGCCATCGTGACCAGCACCCGGTCGGTGCCCAGCGCCGGCACGAAGTAGCTGAAGTACTCGGCGAAGCCGACGGCCACGGTCGCGACGCTGCCGGTCAGGATCACCAGCAGGCACGCCCAGCCGAACAGGAACCCCCAGGCCGGCCCGTAGGCTTCGCTCAAGTACACGTACAGGCCGCCCGAGCGTGGGTACATCGAGCCCATCTCGGCGTAGGTGAGGCCACCGGCCAGGGCGAGCAGCCCGCCCGACAGCCACGCCAGCAGCACCAGCGTCGTCGACGGCAGCTCGGCCACCATCGTGCCGGTGGTGAGGAAGATGCCCGAGCCGATGACGTTGCCGACCACCAGGGCGATGGCGCCCCAGAGGCCGATGCCGCGCAGCAGTTGGTCGTCGGCGGGCGGACGGGCAGGGGCGGATGTCGTCATGGGCCTCGTCACCGCGCCTCCGGGGACCATCCGCCGTCGCGTCGGCACTCTTGGGGCGGCATCATATCGCGGCCCTGCCTGGCACCGGGCTCCACACCCCCTATATCGGGAACCAATATAGCGGCAGACCCGTCCAATCGGCCGTGGCGCCCGTTTTGAGCTTTGGCACCGTGGCCGTGCTGCATGCCGTGGCGTCCGGTCATCGGTTCGGCTTCGACGTCCTCGACGCGACCGGCCTCACCGCCGGGTCGGTCTACCCCGCGCTCGAGCGGCTCGAAGGGCTCGGCTACGTGCGATCCACCTGGGAGGCGCCGGCCCTGGCCCAAGAGGAGCGGCGTCCGCCGCGCCGCTATTTCACGCTGACCGCCGAGGGCGCTCACGCGCTCGCCGCCGCGCTGGCCAAACACCGCACTTTCAGGCCGGTGTCCCTCAAGGCCTTCGGCATCGCCGGTCCCCCGCCGGCCCGGCGGCGGTCGTGACCGCCGACCGCTTGCGGCGCATCGCGCTCGCCGTGGTCGAGGCCGCGGCCTGGCTGGCGCCGGGGACCGCCCGTGGCCCCTGGCGCGCCCAGTGGCGGGCCGACCTCTGGCACCGCTGCGACGCGCTCGACCGCGCCGGGCTGGTCAACGCCCGCACCAGCCGCGTGGTGATCGCCCGTGCCGTCGGCGCCGCGGGGCACGCCGCGTATCTCAGACTCGCCGTCCTCACCCGAGGAGAACGCATGATCCGCTACGACCTCGTCCACGCGCTGCGCATGCTTCGGGGCCGGCCGGCGTTCACCGCCGTCGCGGTGCTGACCCTGGCCGTCGGCATCGGCGCCAACGCCGTGATCTTCAGCTGGATCGAAGCGACCCTGCTCGACGCGATGCCGGGCATCCGCGATCGCGGGTCGGTCGCGGCGCTCTACGGCACGACCTCCAGCCGCGACGACCTCTCGCTGTCGTATCCGAACTACCGCGACCTGCGCGATGCCGCCGTCCCCGGCATCGACGACATCGCGGTGTTCAGCGTCGGGGCGCTGGGCTGGCGCACGGAGCAGGGCGCCGAGCGGGTCTGGGGCGAGATCGTCTCCGGGAACTTCTTCGACCTGCTGGGCGTGACGGCGGCGCGTGGCCGCGTCCTGACGCCGGCCGACGACACAACGCCCGGCGCCCATCCGGTCGTCGTCGTCAGCCACCGGTTCTGGCAACGCCGTCTCAGCGGCCGCGACGACGTGATCGGCCAGACCCTGGTCCTCAACACCCAGCCGTTCGTCGTCGTCGGCGTCACGCCGCCCGACTTCCATGGCAGCCAGCCGCTCATCGCGCTCGACGTGTTCCTGCCGATCGCGATGCAGTCGAGCTTCATCCCCGGCGATCGACTGGCGCAGCGCGGCAGCGGCTGGCTGAACGCACTGGTGCGGCTCGGCCCGGAGGCGACGCGCGACACGGTCCAGCCCGGGCTCGACGTGGTGGCGGCGCGGCTGGCCACTGCCCATCCCGACATCAACGCCGGCCGCGGCCTCCGCGTCTACCCGTTGTGGCGCCAGCCGTCGGGCGGCTCCAGCATGCTGCTGCCGGTGATGGCGGTGCTCGGCGGCCTGGTCGCGCTGCTGCTCGCCGCGGTCTGCGCCAACCTGGCCAGCCTGCTGCTCGCCCGCGCCGCGGGACGGCAGCGCGAGTTGGCGGTGCGGCGGTCGCTGGGCGCCAGCCGCGCTCAGATCGTCGGACTGCTGACGGCCGAAGCCGTCGAGCAGGCG
>CAYUAX010000053.1:17482-26801 GCA_964442845.1 uncultured Bifidobacteriaceae bacterium
GCTGGCGGCGGTGATCGCCCGCTGGAGCGGCGATCTCCTGCGTGCGTTCCTGCCGCCGATGCCGCTCCCGGTCGCCATCGACGCGGGCCTGAAGCCGGCCGTGCTGGCCTTCGCCACGATCGTGAGCCTGGCCGTCGGCCTGGTGCTGGGCGTGCTGCCCGGACTGGAAGCGGCGCGGATGGACGTGGTGTCGCCGCTCAAGGACGGCGCCCCTGGCAGCAGCGGCCGGTGGCGGCGCCACTGGCTGCGTCAGGGCCTGATTGTCGGCCAGGTCGCCACCGCGCTCGTGCTGCTCGTCAGCGCCGGCCTGTTCCTCCGCACACTCGACCGTGCCCGCGCCCTCGATCCAGGCTACGCGGCGCGGGACGGGATCGTCGGCGCCCTCGGCATGTCGTCGGCGGGCTACGACGAGCCGCGGGCCCTCGAGACCTACCGACGCCTCGTCGACGAGGTGCGGCAGACACCCGGTGTCGCCGCCGCCGCCGTCGGCCAACGGCTGCCCCTGACGATGACCGAGAGCAGCGATCGGTCGGTGGACGTCGAGGGCTACGTGCCGCAGCCCGGGGAGGAGATGACCGTGTACTACGCCTCGGTCGGCCCCGGCTACTTCGACACGCTGCGCCTGCCGCTGGTGGCCGGGCGCGACGTGTCCGACCGCGACCGGGCCGGCAGCCCCGACGTGGCGATCGTCAACGAGACGATGGCGCGCCGCTACTGGCCCGACGGCCGCGCCCTGGGGGGCAAGGTGAAGGCCGGCGAGCGCTGGCTCGAGGTGGTCGGGATCGCCGGCGACGCCAAATACGCCAGCCTCAACGAGCGGCCGCGGGCGTTCATGTACCTGCCCGTCGATCAGTGGTACCGCCCCGGCATGCGGCTCGTCGTCCGCACCGTCGGCGCTCCCGAGGCGACGGTCGGCGCGGTGCGCGACGCCGTGCGGCGCGTCGATCCGGCGCTGCCGCTCTTCGACGTCCAGACCCTCGCCGAGCATCGCGCCTTCTCGTTCTTCGTCTTCGAACTGACGTCGACGCTGCTCGGCGCGTTCGGGGTCGTCGCCGCGCTGCTGGCCGGCCTCGGCCTGTACGGCGTGGTCGCGCAGAGTGTCGGCCAGCGGACGCGTGAGATCGGCGTCCGGATGTCGCTCGGCGCGGGCGCCGGCGACGTCCGCCGGTTGGTGGTCGGACAGGGCCTCCGCCTGGCCGCGGTCGGCGTGGCGCTGGGCCTGGCCGCCGCGTTCCCGCTGACCCGGCTCTTCGCGCCGCAACTCGTCGGCGTCGCCGCCCACGATCCGGTCAGCTACGGCGCGACGGCGCTGTCGCTGGCCGGGGTAGTGGCACTGGCGTGCTATCTCCCGGCCCGGCGCGCTGCCCGGCTCGATCCGGTGCAGGCGCTGCGCAAGGAGTAGCCGGCGCTCAGCGCCAGACGGCGATGGCGTCGAGCGGCTTACGTTGGATGTCCGGTACCTGCGCATCGGCGGCGGGATACCCGACCGGCATCACCAGCATCGCCTTCTCGTTGGCCGGCCGCTCCAGCAGCTCGCTCAGGAAGCCCATGGGACTGGGCGTGTGCGTGAGCGTGACCAGCCCGATCATGTGCACGGCGGCGATGAAGAAGCCGGCGGCGATACCGCACGATTCGGGCGTGTAGTAATAGGTGCGCTTCGTGCCATCCGCGTCGAGGCCGTAGGCCTGGCGGAACAGCACCACCACCCACGGCGCATCGGTGAGGTGCGGCTTGTGTTCGTCGGTGCCGAGCGGGGCCAGCGCGTCGATCCACTCCTGGGGCGCGCGGCCGCTGTAGAAGGCGCGTTCTTCCTCCTCGGCGGCCTCGCGGATCCGCCGCTTGGTGTCGGCGTCCGACACCGCGACGAACGTCCACGGCTGCTGGTGGGCGCCGCTGGGCGCGCTGCCGGCGGTGCGGATCGCCCACTCGATGAGATCGCGCGGCACCGGATCGGTCGAGAAGTGCCGGGTCGTGCGCCGGGTCTGCATCTCGTCGTGGAAGGCCGCGGCGCGGCGCCGGGACTCGTCGAGCGGCTGCCGCGCGAAGCGCAGCGGCACGAACGGATGGGAGCGGGCGGCCAGGGCGTCGCGCAAGGAGTCGGCCATCGTCAGTTCCGAACCGAAGACGTCGGGCGGGCCGTCTCGTTGGCCAGATCCCAGCTCGCCTGGTAGATCAACCGCGCGATCTTCGCCATCTTGGCGTAGTTGATCTTCTCGGGCCGGTCGTAGACGGTGTGGTAGTCGGGGTGCAGCCCGGTCATGAAGCCCAGGGCCGGCACGCCGCGCTGCAGGAACGGCCACTGGTCGCTGCGCCGCACCAGGTTCGAGCTGTTGTTGTCGTAGCGCTTCTTCACCTCGAGGCCGATCTCCTTGTTGGCGCGATCGACGACCGCGGCCAGGTCGGGCGTGCGGCTGAAGCCGAACATGTTGACGGCGTTGGCGTTCGACTCGGCGGTCTGCACGTCGAGGCCGGTGAAGCGCGGCCCGCCGCCGACCTGCACCTCCTCGTTGCGGCCGATCATGTCCATGTTGAGGACGCCGGCGATGGTCGAGAGCGGCGCCAGCGGCGCCTCGGTGTAGGCCCAGGCGCCGAGCAGACCGCGTTCCTCGGAATTCCACGCCGCAAACAGCACGCTGCGCTTCGGCCGGCGGCCGGCGGCCGCCGCCTGCGCGTAGGCATCGGCGATCTCGAGCAGCGCCACCGTGCCCGAGCCGTTGTCGTCGGCGCCGTTGAAGATCTGTGCGCCGTCGGCGCCGTTGTGGTCGAAGTGCGCCGTCACCAGCACCCACTCGTCCTTGAGGACCGGGTCGCTGCCCTCGAGCAGCGCGACGACGTTGCGATCGGGCACCGTGTGCCGCACGACCGCGGTGCGCAGCGTGACGCGCGCCCCGGGCAGCGGCAACGGCGCCGCGCCGCGCGCGATCTCGGCGGCGGCCGCCAGGTCGGCCAGCGACTTGCCGGTGCCGGCGACCAGTGTCTCGGCGAGGGCCGGCGAGATCTGCGCCGCCGGGATGCGCAGCCGGTCGGCCCACGCCGCCAGCGTGTAGGTCTTGAGGTGCGGCGGCGTCGCCGGCCACACGCCGCGGGCGGCCTGCTCGAAATTCGCCGCGCCAGGATGGTTGTGGACATCGCTGACGAACAGGATGCCCGCCGCGCCGCGGGCCTGCGCGGCCAGTGCCTTGCGCCACGGCGCGGCCGGCTCGGCGGTGACCACGCCCTCGAACGGGCTCTTCGGATCGCGCTCGCCGGGCTCGTGGTCCAGCACCAGCACCACGGCGCCCTTCACCGCGTCGGTGTAGTCGTCGTACTGCCACTGCGGCGCGGTGATGCCGAAGCCGGCGAACATGACCGGCCCCGTGACTTCCCCGCTGGCACTGAAGCGCTGCGGGTAGAACTCCTGGCCGTGGTCGAGGCGGCGCGCCACGCCGTCGGCGCCATGCACCTGCAGCACGTTGCCCTCGCCGAGCGTCGCCGTCATCAGGTTGTAGGTCTGGAAGTACGACCCGCCGGGTGCCGGCGGCTTCAACCCCACCCGCTCGAACCGGGCGCGGATGTAGTCGGCGGTGGCCAGGTTCTCGACCGTGTCGGTGAGCCGCCCGCGCATCGCGTCGCCGGCCAGGAAGAACAGGTCGGCGCGCAGTTCCTCTTCGCGGATGGACTCCATCGCCGGCGCACGCTGCTGTCCGTTGACAGTGGCCGTCAGCAGCAGAAGACCGACGAGCAGGCACGAATGGTGGAGGCGCATGGCCGGGATTGTAGCCGTCGGTGGTCCTTCCCGACACCCGAGCCCCGAGTCCCGAGCCCCGGGTCTCCCCGCCCGTGTTACCCTCCGCGACATCGGCGGCGCGCCGCCGCAGAGCTGGAGTTCCGATCATGCGTCACCCGTTCCGCACCGCCCTCGCCCTGTCCGCCGTGCTCGTCCTCGGCGCGCTCGCCCTCCGCGCCCAGCAGCCGCCGGCCGCGCCGGCCATCGACGCCGACGACATCGGCGGCGTGGTGAGCGGGCCGAAAGGCCCCGAGGCCGGCGTGTGGGTGATCGCCGAGACGCGCGACCTCGGCGTCCGCTACATCAAGAGCGTCGTCACCGACGACCGCGGCCGCTTCGTGGTGCCCGATCTGCCGGCCGCCAGCTACCAGGTGTGGGCCCGCGGCTACGGCCTGGTGGACAGCGCCAAGGCGACGTCGAAGCCGGGCCAGATCGTCAACATCACCGCGGTGCCGGCGCCGTCGCCGGCAGCGGCGGCCCACTACTACCCCGCCATCTACTGGTACGCGATGCTCGAGATCCCGCCGGCCGACCAGTTCGGCGGCAAGGCGCCCGACATCGCCGCCCGGCTCAACCAGCGCCAGTGGATCTCGGCGATGAAGAACACCGGCTGCATCGGCTGCCACCAGCTGGGGCAGTTGTCCACGCGCACCATCCCGCCGTCGCTCGGCACCTTCGCAACCGGCGCGGATGCCTGGAAGCGCCGCGTCCAGTCGGGGCAGTCGGGCGCGATCATGCTCGGCCAGCTCACCAACCTGGGCGAGCGCTCGCTCGAGAACTACGGCGCGTGGACGGACGCCATCGCCAAGGGCGCGCTGCCCTTCGCCACCCCGCCGCGGCCGCAGGGCGTCGAGCGCAACATCGTCGTCACGCTGCGCGACTGGATGGACGAGAAGCACTACCTGCACGACCTCATCGCCAGCGACCGCCGCCACCCGACGGTGAACGCGTACGGCCGGCTGTTCGGTGCCCCGGAGTACAGCTCCGACGTCATCCCGATCCTCGACCCGGTCAAGAACGTCGCCACCACGTTCACGGCGCCGGTGCGCGATCCGCAGATGCCGCTCAACCTCGGGCCCGGGCACGCCGCCGGCCTCGACCCGACGATGCCGTCGCCCTACTGGCAGGACGAGCGGATCTGGGAGACCCGCGCCAACGTCCACAACGCGATGTTCGGCCGCGACGGCCGGGTGTGGATGGCGGCGTCGGTGCGCGGCAACGAGAATCCGGCGTGGTGCAAGGCCGGCTCGACGCATCCATCGGCGCAGGCGTTCCCGATGGAGCGGGCCATCCGCCACGTCTCGGTGCTCGACCCGAAGACGATGAAGTACGACTTCATCGAGACCTGCTACTCCACCCACCATCCGCAGTTCGGCTACGACGCCGACGACACGCTGTGGACCAGCGGCGGCGGGCCGGTGGTGGGCTGGCTGAACACGAAGACGTGGGACAAGACCCACGACGCCGCGGCGTCGCAGGGCTGGACGGCGCTGGTGCTCGACACCAACGGCAACGGCAAGCGTGACGCCTACGTGGAGCCCGACCAGCCGGTGGACCCGGCCAGGGACAAGCGCATCAACTCGCCCTTCTACGCGGTGATGCCGAGCCCGGTGGACGGATCGATCTGGGGCTCGACGCTGGGCGTGCCCGGCGCCGTCGTGCGGCTGGCGCCCGGCGCCAACCCGCCGGCCACCGCGCTGGCCGAGGTCTACACGGTGCCGCTGCCCGGCTTCGGCGCGCGCGGCGCCGACATCGACGGGCAGGGCGTGGTGTGGGTGTCGCTCGGCAGCGGCCACATCGGCAGCTTCGATCGCCGCAAGTGCAAGGGGCCGCTCAACGGCCCGACGGCCACCGGCGACCACTGCCGCGAGGGCTGGTCGTTCTACCAGTACCCGGGCCCGGGGTTCCGCGGCATCGGCGAGAACAGCGCCGAGTCGAGCTACTACACGTGGGTCGATCAGCACGACACGTTCGGCCTCGGCAAGGACGTGCCGATGTCGACCGGCAACCTCAACGACGGCTTGATCGCCTACGCCGGCGGCCGCATGGTGACGCTGCGCGTGCCGTACCCGCTCGGCTTCTACGCCAAAGGCTTCGACGGCCGCATCGACGACGCCAAGGCCGGCTGGAAGGGCAAAGGGCTGTGGGCCGCCAACGGCGATCGCACGCCGTGGCTCATCGAGGGCGGCAAGGGCACCCGGCCGCTCGCCGCGCACTTCCAGCTGCGGCCGGATCCACTGGCCAAGTAACGCGCCTGATGCGGCACCGCGAGCGCCACCGCACCGAGCACGTCGGCTGGCTGCGCGCCGCGGTGCTCGGCGCCAACGACGGCATCGTCTCGACGGCGAGCCTGGTCGTCGGCGTCGCGTCGGCGGCGGTCCGGGGGCGAGTCGTCTCGACCCGCCCCCGCGACGAGCGACCGGCGGCGGCGTCAGCGCCCGGGCACGCCGTGGCCGGCGGGATCCCCGGCGAACTGGAAGGATCGCAACTCCTGTACCGGGTAGACGGGGCTGCGTCGGAGGACGACGGTGTCGGTCGCCGGCGGCGTGGCCTCGAGGTGCGTGCAGTGGAACGTCACGACCGGCATCCGGCGGTCCCCGGCTTCGTAGATGAAGGTGCAGGGCTCGCCGCGCGCCATCCGGTCGTTGTCGTGCTCGATCACGTAGCGCCCGAACAGCAGCTTGTCACCGATCCGCACCGGATCGCGGAAGGTGACCACGGCGGTCTGGACGGCGGGCATCGGCAGCGGCACCGCGTGGGCCGCGGCGGTCGCCGCGTCGTCGTGGCCGTGCGTGGCGCAGCAGGCCGGCATCGCGTGCGCCTGGTGGTCGGCGCAACACTGCGCCGCCGCCGGCGTCGCCAGCCACGTCACCAGTGAACCGGCCATGACCAGCGAGGTGGAGAGGACTCGAATCGTCATGACGAACCTCCCTTCGCGCCCCGGGTGGGCGCCTGGATGGCGAGACGGCGCGCGGACGTGCGCTCAGCGCCGCGCCATCGCCGCGCCGGCCGCGCCGTCTTCGGCCAGCGCCTTGATCGTCAGCATCATGCGGCGCTCCATGATGAAGTGCGGCAGCTCGAACAGACCCATGTTGACCACCGCCGCCCACACCGGGATGCGCGGGTGCGTGATGGTCGAGCGGATGATGAAGCGCGTGCCGCCGTCGGCGGTGGGCAACAGCACGAACGCGCCCCAGTTGCGCAGCACCATCACCTGCGGCGGCTGCACGTCGTCGAGGCGCCAGCCCAGGTCGGGCCCGAACAGGCCGCCCAGGTAGCCGGGCTGCGTCGCCCGCACGAAGTCGCCGGCCTGGCGCGTCTGCCACTCCGGGCGGATCTCGAGGACGTTGTCGATGCGCGCCCCGAAGGCGCGCTCGAGCCAGTCGTAGCTGTAGAACCCGGCGCGGTCCTGGCCGAGCTGCACCAGCCAGGCCCACACCGCGGCCGGCGGCGCGTCGATGGTCACGGCGTGCTGGATTTCGTCGGCCTGGCGACGGTCGGGGCGATCGCCGGGCAGCGCCATCGTCAACTCCGCCGGCGTCGAGCCCCAGGCGCGATGCCACGGCCACGCCGCCGCGGCGACGCCGACGTAGGCCAGGAACAGGACGCCGGCCGTGGCCGCCGCCACGTGCCAGATCCGCCCGTGCCGATCGCTGGCCGCAGGCCAGCCGACGGCGGCACGCCACAGCCCGAGGAGCAGGAACGCGGCCGAGAGCGCCGCGCCCACCGGCACCCCGCCGACGCCGAGGACGCTCATCGCCACCAGCGAGTAGACCGCCGCCAGCACCAGCACGGGGCTCGTGAAGCGGCCCAGCGGCAAGACGCCGACCAGACTCAAACCGGCCGCGACGAAGCCGAGCATGCCGACGACATACAGCACCACCGGCATCCAGTTGCCGGCCAGCACGCTGTCGGCGGCCAGCCCGCGCAGTGGCAGCACCGCGAGCGCCAAGCCGTGCGCCACGGCCACCCAGCCCAGGATCCGCATCGTTCGCTGTGCCATCACCCGCCTCCGGGCGGAACAGAGCCAAAGCCGTGCCGACGACCGCGGCGGATTTGCGGCGCGATCGGCGGTGTCGCGCGATGCAGGAGGCGTCCCGCCAGCGGGCTGCGGGGATTCTTCCGCGGCGGTGGGACCCGCCACCGGCCGGCTCTCCCGTAGAATTGACGCCACCGTCCCGATGCCGAGATCGCCCCGCGTCCGCTCCCCGCGGCCCCGTCCGCGTTCTCCGCTCCATGTCTGGAAGTTCGGTGGCGCCTCGTTGGCCGACGCCGCCGCCGTGGCCACGGCGGCCGCGCGCATCGCCGCGCATCGCGGTCCGCTGGTCGTCGTCGCCTCGGCGTTGGCCGGGATCACCGACGTGCTGCTCGACGCCGCCGACCACGCCGTGGCCGGGCGGGCCAAGGCCGCCGCCGCGGCCGTCGCCACCCTGCGCCAGCGCCACCGGCGGGTCGCGGCCGCCGTCGTCCCGGCGGGCACGGCGCGGCGGGCCGCGGTCGCCGCCATCGACGCCTCGGTCGGCGAGTTCGAAGAGATCCTCGCCGCCATCGCCATCCTGCGGCACCTGTCGCCGCGCACCCGCGACCTGATCGTCGCCCGCGGCGAGCGCCTGTCGGCCACGCTCCTGGCGGCGGCCATCTGCAAGGCCGGCCGGCGCGCCGTCTACGTGGACGCGGTGGACGTGGTGGTGACCGACGGCCACCACGGCGGCGCCAGCCCGCAGATCCCGGCGACGACGCGGGAGGCCCGAATGCGGCTGCGGCCCCTGCTGGCCGCCGGCCGGGTGCCGGTGGTGCCGGGCTTCATCGGCCGCGCCCCCGACGGCAGCGTCGCCACGCTGGGTCGCGGCGGCTCCGACCTGACCGCCACGCTGATGGCCCGGGCACTCGGCGCCGACGTGGTGTCGCTGTGGAAGGACGTGCCCGGCATCCTCACCTCGGATCCGCGGCTCGTGCCCGACGCGCGCCTGATCCCGCAGCTGCATCACCAGGAGGCCGCCGAGGTCGCGCACTACGGCGCCAAGGTGCTGCACCCGCGCGCGCTCATCCCGATCTCGGGCACCCGGATCACCCTGGAAGTACGATCGTTCCTCGACCCGACGCGGCCGGGCACGACGGTGGCCGGACGACTCGTCTCGCCGCAGTACCCGGTGAAGGCGGTGGCGGTCCTGCCCCGTCAGGCCGTGGTCACCGTGGCCGGCAAGGGCATGGTCGGCGTGCACGGCATCGCCGCCCGCACGTTCGCCGCGGTCGACGCCGAACGCCTCAGCGTCTCGACGATTTTCCAGGCCTCGTCGGAAAGCTCGATCGGCTTCACCGTGCCCGAGACCGAGGCCGATCGCGCCGTCGCCAGCCTGCGCGCCGCCTTCGCCGCCGAGTTCGCCAGCGGCGCCATCGACAGCGTCACGGCGCGTCCGGGGCTGTCGGTGATCGCCGTGGTCGGCGACGGCATGGCCGGCACGCCGGGCATCGCTGCCCGGGTATTCACCGCGCTCGAGACCAGCGGCGTCAACGTGGTGGCCATCGCGCAGGGTTCATCGGAACGCAATATCT
>CAYUAX010000054.1:0-26348 GCA_964442845.1 uncultured Bifidobacteriaceae bacterium
CCGGACAGCCAGGCGCTCGGCTTCTTCACCGCCAGCGGCCTGCACTGGGCGACCCGGGCCGGCGCCCGATCCGAGACGCTGGTCCGGTTGTGGGAGGACCGCGGCGCCAGCTGGGGCCGCGGCAACGTCATCGTGTTCGCCGAGCCGCCGCACGACGGGCTGTCGCGGCTCACGACGACGGGCGAAGCCGCCGAGCCGATCACCACGGTGGACCGCGGCCGCGGCGAGCAGGCGCACATGTGGCCGCAGTTCCTGCCCGACGACTCGTTCATCTACTTCGTGCAGAGCGACGACGCCGACGTGCGCGGCGTCTACCGCCGCACCGCCGACGGCACTGCGACCCGCGTGCTGGCCAGCGACGCCGGCGCGGTCTTCGGCGACGGCCAGCTGTTCTTCGTGCGCGATGGCACGCTCCACGCCCAGGCCTTCGACGTGACTGCCGGCGCGATCACCGGTCAACCGGTGGCCGTCGCCTCGGATGTCGGCGTGACCCACAACGCCCGGCCCGCCGTCTCGGTGGCCGCCACCGGACGGCTCGTCTACGCGCCGCGCACGCGTGACTTCCGCCGCCTGGCGTGGTTCGACCTCGCCGGGCGCGAACTCGGCGTGGCGGCGCCGGCCGAGCAATACCGCAACCCCTCGCTGTCGCGCGACGGCCGCTACCTCGCCGTGGAATGGCACGACGCGACCAGCCACATCCGTGTCTTCGACCTCGCGCACGGCGGCTGGACGCAAGTCAACGCGTCGTTTCGCGAGCAGGCGCCGCAGTTCGGGCCCGGCCACGAACTGGCCACCACGCTCACGCCCAACGGGCGGCTCGATCTGTTCCGCGTCTCGCCGTTCGGCGGCACGCCGCGGCCGATCGTCGTCTCTGAGTCCGAGAAGCAGGCCACCGACTGGTCGCCCGACGGCCAGACCGTGCTCTACAACCTCCAGGCCGACGACGGCACCTACGACGTCTGGGCCGCGGCCGCCGACGGCTCGCGCACGTGGCCGCTGGTCGCTGCCGCCGGCCACCAGGTGGACGCCCGCTTCTCCCCCGACGGCCGGTCGATCGCCTACGCCGGCACCGAATCGGGCCGCATGGAGATCTACGTGCGCACGCCGTGGGACACCGGCACCGCGCGCCGGGTGTCCACCGGCGGCGGCTACGACCCGGTGTGGCGGTCGGCGCGGGAAGTCTTCTTTCTCGACCCGCGCGGCGTGCTGTCGGCCGCGACACTCACCGCCGGCGGCGGCAGCGCGGTGCGGCCGCTGTTCGCCACCACGGTGGCGACCCCCGGAGCCTCGCGCAACCACTACGTCGTGGCGCCTGACGGACAGCGGGTCCTGGTCGCCTCCCCGCTCGGCCAGACCACCGGTACGGACTTCGTCGTCCGGGCCTCGTGGCGCCCGGCGGCGTCAGACTGATCGGCGGCTCGGTCCTCGCCCCGACGCCGGCGGACGCGTCGCCGGCTGGTCGGCGGCGTCGGGCCATGGCGCCCAGGCAACGCCCGGCGGCCGGTGGCCGGCGCCGGTGGCGTAGATCACGCCCTCCCGCACGCCGTCGACGCGCAGCAGCCGCTCCAGCCGTCGTTCGTCGAACGCGGCGGTGCAGAACGGCGCCAGGCCCAGCCACGTGGCGACCAGGCAGAACGTCTGGACGAAGTGCCCGGCCTCGAGCAGCACCGTGCGGTAGGCGCGCGGGAACCGGTACTTCCACTGGACGCGCGGCCACACCGCTGTGACGAACACGCCGGCGCCGCACCCGGCGAACCACGGTTGCCGCAGGCACCGGGCCACTTCGCCGGGCGCGGTGCCGGCGCGGACCCGCACCAGGGCGTGCGCGTCGGGGTGATAGCGATACACGCCGCGGGCCAGGCCGGCGACGCGTTCGACGACCAGGTATGCCTCGAGTGCGTGGCAGGCGCCGCCCGAGGGCGACGTCTTGAGCGCCTGCCACACCCCCGGCCGCGCCGACATCCAGCGCTGCACCCCGAAGGTGAGACCCAGCAGCGTCGCGACATCGGCGAGCGCCAGCGGCCGGGGCGCGAAGCGACGCCAGGATCGGCGCGCCAGAAGCGCCCGCGGCAGCGCGCCGTGACGACGCGGCGGCGGCAGCGCGACATGGCCGCGCGCGGGCAGGGGCCGCGACGGTGGCGGCGGGCGATCGCCCAGCAGCAGGCGCTCGTCCACTAGCTCCTGCACGTCGGCGCGGGACAGATGCGGCCGGCCGCGCGTGCCGAAATGCAGCAGCCCGGCCTCGGGATTCCACGCGCTCCAAGCGCGCATGGCGCGCCGCCGCGGCTGCTCGGGCTCGTCGCTGGCTTCGATCAACCGACCGCGGTGCAGCGCCGTCAACGCCGCACGGACCGACCGCAGCGACCGGCCCGGCACCCGCCCCGCCACGTCGGCGGCCGTGCGCCAGTCGTCGAGCGCGACGAGCAGCGCCGCCTGACCTGCCGACACGCGGTGCGTCACGCCGAGGGCGAAATCGGTCGCCACCATGACGCCGCCGCGCGGCACGAGCACCACCGACGCACCGCGCCGGTAGTGCCTGGACGCCGGCACCACGTCAGGTGAGGGGCACGAAGTTGGAGTCGTCGTCCTGATCGGCGGCGCAGAGCGGCAGCGCCTTTCGGGCCTTGGCCACGGCCGCCAGCGCCTTCGCGATGGCCGCGGGCTGGGGCGAGAGCCTGCGCGCGGCGCGCTCGAAGCGATCCATCGCCCTCACGATCGGCCCAATGGACAGGGTGGCCGTCTTCTTCCGTGCGCGGCCCGTACCCGCGCGCTTCGCCGTCTTTCGCGCCTTCGCCATGGTCCGATTCCTCCCGAATGTCGCCCCGATTGTAGGTGACGCGGCGTCCGGTCGCGCCCGGATCGGCCGTCGACCGAGCAGCCGGCCGGACGCCACCGCGACCATTGGACGGCCTCGCGCTGCGGATTCCCGCACGTCCCCCAACCGAGCCGAGACCGGCGACGCTCAGACAGTCACCGCACCGCGAAATCCTCTGGCGGCGTAGTAGGACTCCGCGCCGTTGTGGTAGAGGAACACCCGGCCGTAGCGGCGATCGCAGAAGACCGCCCCGCCGAGCGCGCGGATGTCGGCCGGGGTGGTGACCCAACTCGACGTCTTGGTGTCGAATTCGCCCAGTTCCTGCAGCCGCCGGTACTGCGCTTCAGTCAACACCGCGATGCCCATGGCCGCCGCCATCTCGAGCGCGCTGGTGCGGGGCTTGTGCTCCTTGCGGGCGGCCCGCGCCGCGCCGTCGTAGCACACGCTGCGCCGCCCACTCGGGCTCTCAGGGGCACAATCGACGAAGAGGTACTCGCCGGTGGTCGCATCGCGACCGATGACATCCGGCTCGCCGCCGGTGCGCTCCATTTCGGCGAGCGACCAGAGCGCCGCGGCGCTGGACGGCGCGGTGAGCCGGGCCTGTACCGCCTCCCAGTCGAGTCGCGGGTGTCGGCCCCGGTGTCGCTCGAAGCGAGCCTTCAGCGTGGCGAGCAGCTCGGCGCGCTGCGCCTCCGACACCTTCTTCGTCGTCGCGTCTTCGGGCTTTCGGGCCATCACATCCTCATCGTCGATGATTGGGGTGCCGGCCCGCCATAGGGCAGGCCGCGCCGTCCGTCACGGTGAAGACGAACCATCGGGGAGGAATGTGACTCAGTCCGTGTCCGGAGGCAGCCGGCGGGCGTCGAGATAGACGGTGTTGTACATCGAGCCGCCGCGGGGGACATAGCCACGGGCCACCAGGTAGCGGGCGAGGCCGGACGGCCGTCCCGAGCGCGTCGTCGGCGTCGCCTCGGCGCAGATCACCGCCGGACGATAGCGGGCCAAGTCGAGACTGCGGATGATCGCCTGGTCGAGCCCCTCGACGTCGGTGGACAGCAGGTCGGGGGCCCGGCCCAGCCGCTCGGCGATGACCCGATTGAGGGTGACGAGCGGCATCTTCACCACGCGTTCGACGACCGGCTCGGCCTGGCCGCGCTGCAGGTGCGCAACCTGTGCCGCCGAGAAGGTGTTGAGCATGGGGTTGCCCTTGATGTGGTAGTAGTCCGCCTCGGTGTCGGCCGCGACGCCGACGCCGGCCTCGACCACCGCATCGCCGGGCCGCTTCTCGCGCAGCTGCGCGGCGAGCATCGGGTTGGGCTCCACCAGCACGCCGCGCGCCCCGGTCGTGTAGAGCAGGTACGTGTTGTTGCCGCGCACGGGATACGCGGCGCCGACGTCGAGGTAGGTCGGCGCGGCGATCCGCAGCAGCTCCCGCAGCGCGTGGTACAGCACGATGTCCTCGCCCTGCTGCGAGAAGCTGAGGCGCGCGTGCTCGGGCAGGGCGGGCGGGGCTGGTGGCGGCGGGGGCGCCGGCGCGGGGGGCGGCGGCTGGCGCCGATCCCACCACGCCCGGCCGCTCACCGCGGCGGCGGAACCGGTCATTGCGCCGCCGAGGAAGTCGCGTCGCTTGATCACGTGACCGTCAGGGAGTGTTGGGGTCGGTGCGCGGCCCTCCGGGACAGGTGGTGCCCGGGTTGAACCGGAACTGCTGACTGGTGTTGCCGGCGTTGTCCGACCACGTGCCGCTGAAGTTGGTCGTGTTGATGAAGGCGGTGGTGTGCAGGCCGCGGCCGCGCTCGTTGATCGTGGTGAGGCCGATCAGGATCTGGCCGTTGGCCTGCGGTACGGCCATGCCGGTGACCGGCAGCCTGGGGTTGTTGCCGCACTGGACCTCGACGCCACGCAGGTCGTAGGTGGACCCGTTCTGGGTCACCGTGACGACGATCTGGCTGCCATAGGGCGCGAGCTGCCAGCTGAACGTGCCGATGGTCTGAGCCGCGGCCAGCTGCGGCAGGGTGACGAGGGCCAGGATGGCCAGGAGACCGATGACGAGACGACGCATTGAGAACCTCCAAATCGCGGTCGACGCCCGTGAGGTCGGGCGAGGTCGTCAGTCTACGTGAGGTTGGACCCGGCCCCCGGCGATCGTGGCGGACGACGAACGCCGGAACGTGCCAAGATCGCTCCACCACACCCCACGCCGAGGCCGCGTGAGACGAGGAACGGTATGGCCACGCTCGTGTTCGGAATGAATCAGTCACTGGACGGCTACGTGGACCATACGGCGTTCGCGCCCAGCCCGACGCTCTTCCGCCATTTCATCGCGGAGGCGCAGCAGCAGGCCGGCAGCGTCTACGGCCGCCGCATGTACGAGATCATGCGCTACTGGGACGACGACCAGCCCGAGTGGGGACCCGACGAGCAGGCCTTCGCGGCGGCGTGGCGCCGCCAGCCGAAATGGGTCGTCTCGCGCTCGCAGCCGTCGGTCGGCCCCAACGCCACCCTGCTCGCGGCCGACCTCGAGGGCGCCATCCGCAGGTTGAAGGCTGAGCGCGACGGGGAGATCGAGGTGGCCGGTCCGCACCTGGCGCACAGCCTGACCACACTCGGACTGATCGACGAGTACCGAATCTACCTGCACCCCGTCGTGCTCGGGCACGGCGCGCCCTACTTCGCCGGGCCGCGGCCGCCGCTCCGCCTCGTAGCGCACGACCGGATGGCCGGGGACGTGATCAGGCTGGTCTACGTCCCGGCGTAGTCGCACCGGGGCGACCGGGAGCCCTCTACGTCTTGAACGCCACGCCCTGCTTCTGCAGGTACGCCTTGGCGATCGTCGCGGTCTCCAGCGCCGACATCGGCATGTTCCGGCCGCCGTCCAGTTCGACCATGATCATCCCGTCCATCGCCCGGCCGTCGAGCATGGTCAGGATGGCGGCGAGATCGACCTTGCCCTGACCCAGCGGGCAATAGCCGGCGAAGGCTTCCCCGCCGACCCAGTCCTTCAAATGGACGTGATGGACGATGGACAGGAAGTCCTTGACGACTTTGACGGGATCCGAGCCGCCCTTCTGGAGCTGGCCGATGTCGGGGCCGAACTTCAGATATCGAGTGTCCACCGCCTCCATCACCGCGTAGGTCTCGTCGCGGGTCTCGATGCAGGTGCCGGTGTGCTGATGCAGCACCGGCGTCAGTCCCAGGTCGGCAATGGCCTTCGCGCCCTCGTTCAGGCTGGAGATGATGCCGGCCTTGTGATCGGCGAAGACGAACGTGGCGCGATCGACGCCATTCGGCCCGAACACGATGATCTTGCCGCCGTGCTTCTTCACCACCTTGGCCGTCTCGACGAGACGGGCGAGCGATGGCTTTCTTTGCGCGGGATCGGTGAGATTGGGCCCGCCGTAGCTGGCGATCAGCGGCAGATGGTACTTGTCGATCAACCGGGTCAGGCCGCCGTGCGCCTCCATCCCCTCGATCTGCCGGTCGAACAGCTCGACGCCGTGGAACCCCAGGCCCGACAGGTCGATGAAGATCTGTTCGATCGCCTTCGGGTCCACCGACGGCGGCCCCGGTGGCGGGGCCGCCAGCCCTGGATCGCCAGCCGGCGCCTGGGCGCGGGCGCCGCCCGCCGGGTTCCCGCGCGGCCAGGTGATCCCCGTGTGCCCGATACGCAGATTCCGTTTGCCCTGGGCCCACGCCGGTAGCGAGGACGCCGCCAGGGCCAGCGTCACCGCACGCGAAAAGGTGCGACGGTCGGTGTTCATCGAAGTGCTCCTCGTATTCGCCGCAGTCTACTTCACGGCCCGCTCGACGCGCCGGTGCCGGCGCGTCGTCACCGTGCCGCGCGCGGGTTGGCGTATCGGTTTGCCGCGCCGGGCGTCGGCAGGTCTGTCGTCATCACCGCGCCACGGGGCAGCGCGCCGGCGAGCGGCGTCGCCAGCGTGATGCCGCTGCCGGCCAGCGATGTACCGGCGGGATGGGCCTTCGTGAGCGGCGCCGTGACGGTGATCCGCGGGCCGGCGCGTCCGCCCTGCACCAAGGCGATGGTGGCGGTTTCCTGGCCGTCGCCGCCGTCGATCGTGATCGATTGGCCGACGACGAAGCCGGCCGTGGCCGCCACCGGGATGACGGTATCACCCACCTGCGTGGCCGCGCCCGAGCGAGTGCTGCCCGCCGTGCCCACCGCGGCGATGACGGCGCGTTCCTGGGCCGGGCCGCTGCCGATCATCACCGTCTGCCCAGGGGCGAATTCCGCCACGTTGGCGACCTTGAGATTGGTGGCGCCGGCGGCGGCGCCTTCCGGCACGACGGTGGCGGGCTGCACCAGGAAGTCGTCACACAGGCTGTCGGCGTCGTGCCCGTCGGGGAAGCGGCCGATGCTGCGATTGGGCGCCCCGGGTGCCGCGGCAGCCGCCGCGATGGCAGCCGTGGCGGGACCCGAGCCTGCTCCGGGCACGATGGCCATGCAGCCGCCCTGGTGCTGCACGCCCTCCAGGGTCGCCAGGTCCGGCCGCGTGATGTAGCCGCTCGCGCTGGAGTTGCTCTGCTGCGAGCCGTAGACGACCGCGTCCATCACCACCGCGCCGGTCGGATCGGTCAACGCGATGGCGCCGCCGGTGATGAACAGCGTGCTGCCGAACCAGGAGTGCGGCTCCGGCCCCTGATAGCCCTCGTCGGCGGCGCCGCTGAAGCGCACCGGCGCCCCATACGCATGGGCCACGGCCAGCGCACGATCGAGGACCACGCCGCTGCCCAGCGCCTGCACGGCATCGCCGCTGCGATGGGCGACGCGCGTGACCGGCGTGAAGGAGATGCCGGTGCCGCGGCCCCACACGTCGACGCCGGACGTGTGCGGCCGTGTGAGCGGCGCCGTCAGCGTGACGCCGGTGCCCTCCGCTCCCGCGGTGCCGATCGCCGCGACCACCGCCCGTTCGAGGCGCTGCCCGGTGCCGATGGTCAGGGTGTCGCCGGCGCTGAGATCGGCGAGCGCGGCCAGCTTGATGGTGGAGTCTCCAGGAGTGGCGGACGCCGCCAGCGTGGTCTGGGTCGCGGCCTTGCCCACCGACGTCACGGTGGCGATTTCGTGCTCGCCGCCCAGGTCGATGCTGATCCTCTCGCCGACCGCGAAGCCTGCGACGCCGTGCACCGGCAGGTTGGTGGTGCCGGCGGGGAAATCGAGCCAGGGCCCGGTCGAGACGTTGATGAACACCCGTGTCAGCGCCGTGGCGGCGCTGCCGACGCTCTTCACGATGCGGCGCTCCCCCCCGACCGTGACCTCGGCGCCGGGCGAGAGACCGGTCGTGCTCCGCAGGTTGATGGCGGTGGCGCCGGCCGCGGCCGGCGCCGCCAAGCCGGAGTTGGCCAGCCCCAGCAGGTAGTGCGCGCGGGGCGCGATGGTCGCGCCGGCGGGAAGAATCGCCAGCGTCACCGGCGCCGACCAGGTGCGGGTGTTGACGAGCCGCCAGCCCGACACGTCCACTGGACGGGAACCGGCGTTGTACAGCTCGATGAACTGGTCGGTGGCATTGCCGCCCGAGGCGAAGCGCACCTCGTTGAGCGTCACCGGCTCGACGCTCCGCACCCGCTGCTCGCTGACGTCATCGCCGCCCGTCCAGGCCGCGCGCAGCGTCAGATAGCCCATCGACGCTCGGGCCGGCGCGGTCACCTGGAACGTGGCGCGCACCGTCTGGCCCGGCGCCACCGCGGCGAACGTGGCGGCGCCGGACGCTCGCGCCGTCCAGCCGGCCGGCAGCCCGACGGTGAGGCGCACGTTCGCCATCGCCGCCGCGTGCGTGTTGGTGAGGATCGCGGTGACGTCCTTGATCGCCCGCGGGGCGAAGCTGGTGAGGCGCGTCTGCGTCAGACGCGCGACGTCGTATTTCGCGGCCACGATGTCGGCTTGCACGGCGTCGGCGACCGCGGCGCCTGGATGGCCGGCCGTCATCACGCCTTCGTAGAAGGTGCCGGCCGAGCCATTGCCGTTGTCGCCGCCATTGCCCATCTGGATGGCGCCCTTCTTGCGCATCGGGTAATAGGCGTTGTTCTCCTTGGACCCGGGCCGCACCCCGGCGTAGAACGTCTGCAGACCGCCGTGCTGCGCGTTGCCGCCCTTCAGCTCCCAGAAGTTGCGGCCGCCGCCGCCGAACACGCCGGTCACGAACCGCCAGGTGATGGTGGGGTTGGCCTCGTTGACGCGGGCGTTGTAGCCGGAGAACAGCCCGGCCTCCATGTCCGACATGATCCAGGGGCCGGGGCCCGACCCGCTGCCCCACCCGGAGGAGGTGCCGAAGTAGACGCTCTCCATCGTGCCGGTGCCCACCGCCAACCCGTTGGTCGACGCGTTGCCGTAGTTGAAGCAGCAGCCGTTGGAGTAGTGCGCGCCGTCCACCACGGCATGGATGCCGGCCGGCTCGTCGTCGATGGGCAGGTCGCGGGCGTTGTTGTTGCGGAACCCCATGCCCGGCATGATGTAGACGCCGTACGCCTTGCGGCCGCCGCCGATGGTGATCGGCGCCATGTCGGCGATGGGCAGGGCATCGAAGGCGCCCTTGTCCGGGCCGGGATAGAACGACGGCCCCGGCGGCGCCTGCATCAGGTCGTTGCCCTTGCCCGACTGGTCGTAGATGCGGCTGATGTAGCAGAGCGCGCCCGCGCAGAAGCGGTCCTGCGCCGCCGCATCGGCGAAGCCGCCGGCGACGACGCCGACATCCAGCACTCGGCCGTCGGCACGCCGCACCTGATAGAGCGGGCCGGCGTGGCGCGACGACAACGCGCGCACCGTCGAGTGCGCGGTGACGCACGGGGTGCCCGCCGCCGCGTAGATGTCGCAGGGACCTCGCGGTCCCGTCTGCTGCGCCGAACCCGTTGCGGCGGGCATCGCCGTGGCGCTGGTCAGGATCAACGCCGCGAGCGTGCGACGCGATGTCGGCAAGGCCATCCTGTTTCCCCGTGCGAGCCGTTCGGACGTTGCGCCGCAGCGACCGCGTGTCGCGTGCCTAGGTGGACGTGCGCCGGACGCTGTCGGCTCTCGGCCCCTTGGGGCCTTCCGGGCCGAGCTCGAACTCCACGCTGTCGCCCTCGCGCAGCCTGTCGATGCCCTCGCCGTAGATGGCGCTCTGATGGAAGAAGTACTGCGCGCCGTCCGCACCCTTGATGAAGCCGAAGCCCTTGTCCGCCCGCAATGTCTTGATCACACCCGTCATGCAACCCTCACCTTCTCTGGAGATGATATGTCGTCTCGATCTCGATCTCGGTCTCGCTGGTTCCGGGGCGAAGGCCGAGGAACGGCTCGACGCACGAGCCAGCCCGCGGTCCGCGAATGGAGACGAAAGCGGACGCGGATGGCTCCGCTCCGTGGATTCGGTCCTGCTTACCTGCAATGAGTGGCTCCTCGGGCTGGATTCGCACCAGCAACCCTCTGGTTGACAATCGCAAGAGGCCGCAGGGCAGCGCTCACCTTGACTCATGGCATTGGATTGACGGCGCCAATGGCCAGCCCAATACGGTCCGCATTCGCACCCGGTGGCACTGAATACGATACCCGGTAGGCACAAAGATGGGCACAGGAGCTTCGGCGCGCATCGGCTGGACGCAGCGGATAGTACCATCCGATTTCACGCCAGTGAGCCGCGAGAGCAATCGGTATTCGATCTCGAACCTGTTGATGCCCCGCTGAACCGGGGCCTATTCCCTCGGCAAGATCTCAACGGGCCACCTGGGGTTGCTGTAGAGAAAAGGAGCACCTTCCATGTCGGTCAATTTGACGCGCATTCGAAACTTCGTTCCGACTGGGTTCTCGCGAAGTTTTCGCGCGGACTCGATATTTAGGGAGGTGTCGAGCCCTTGGCCCGGACTCGGTCGCACTTGCTTCTTGGGGCTTCCATTGCTAGCGGTGCCCAGGACGACCTCGGCGACGATCAATTGATAGTCATCATTGCGCTTTGCCATCTTCTTCCTCGCCGACAGCTACTCCTTCCAAGCTCCCGCCGCTATTGGCAGCTCATTCAGCTCCGCCCTCGCCTCCCGCCACCCCGGATAGTGCTTGTCGAGCAGCGCCAGGAACCTGGCTCCGTGGGTCGGCTCGATCAGGTGCGCCATCTCGTGGACGACGACGTACTCCAGCAGATCCTTCGGCTTCTTGACCAGCTCCGTGTTCAGCCGGATGTTCCCCGCCCGGTGGTTACACGCCCCCCACTTGGTCTTCATCCGCTGCAGGAAGTAGGCGTGCACCGTCACGCCCAGCCGGCGCTCCCACTTCGCGATCAGGGGCGGCACGGCCGCGTGGAGCAGGGCCTTGTGCCACTCGTGCATCACCGCGTCACGCTTCATCCGCGAGCTGCCGGGGCGGATGGTGAGCGTGATGGTCCGGTGGCTCAGGCTGACGGACGGCCGGGCGTCGGCTTCCTTCACGATCAGCAGGTAGCGGCGTCCCCACAGGTAGTGGCTCTCGCGGGTGACGAATCGCCGGGGCGTCTCGCGAGCCTGCGAGCGCAGTTTGGTCTGCTGCTGGCGGATCCAGAACATCTTCGAGGCCGCGTAGGCACGCGCCACCTCGGGCCGGGTGCTGAGCGGCGCCACGAGCGTCACCGTCCCCGATGGCGGATGCACGGTGAGGTGGACATGCTTCACCGCCTTGCGGGTGAACGCCACCGACACGTCTCCGAGGCGAAACGTCTGGCTCACTGGTAGCCCGCCTGGTGCTTTAGGAGCTCGAACAGCGCCTGCGTGGCCTCGCGGTTCCGCCCCATCAGCGGGAACAGCACGTTCAGCACCTGGGCCTCGCGCGGCGGGTCGCCCTTCCAGCCGGCCGGCGCCCGTTCCCGCATGGCGCGGTCGATCTCCAGCGCCAGTTCCACGTTGGGGTCCACGCCATCTGGCCGCTCCGCGGCTGTCGATGCCCCGCCCAACCCGGCCGCCAGAATGCGCGGCAGGTTCCGGTAGATGACAAGGGCCTCTCGACGACCGTGCAGGGCCGCGGGCACGTCGTCAACGCCGCCCTTGGCCACGAGCTGGCGAGCCAGTGCCTCCGCCTTCTTCAGGAACTCCTCGTAATCGGCCGCGTCGTCGCGTCCCTGCCTGATCAGGTCGTCGAGCAGCAGCGACATCTGCGCGTAGAAGCGCGGGTCGGTCAACTGCTCGCGAATGATGGTCTTGCGGATGTTGTTGATGATGCCTTCGGCGATCGCGGTCTTCGAGAGTCTGCCCTTCTCGTTCAGGCTGCGAGCGATGGCGTCGTGGATGCCGGTCTGCACGATGAGCTCGGTGAGCGACAGGTCGCTCAGTTCGCCGAGGGGACGCGCCGGCTCGGCCTGCACGTAGGTGTTGAGCAGGTGCCGCATGTCGGCTTCGTAGGGCTTGATGTCGAGCTCCTCGCCCGAGTGCTTCTTGATGGCCGACCGCACGTCGGCGTAGAACTCGGTCTCGCCCTTCAGCTCCGCGGCCTCCGCCTCCGTATAACCGGCCTCCGTCAGGTGCTGCGCCACATCTGAGAACGCCCGCACGAACTGGGCGACGGTCTTGTAGAAGCTGACGCGCAATTGCTCGGTTTCGGCCAGGGCCGCCGGGTCGGCCGCATCGCCGCAGAAGTACCGCAGGAACTGCTCCACCTCCCGCGGAGGCGGCACCGGCTCACAGAGGAACCGTAGGGCCTCGCGTGTGCCGTCGAGCCGCGCCCGGCCCTCGGTGAGCCAGTTCTTGAGCTCCACGTTGTTCGTGCCGCCGCTGCCCTGGTCGATGTCGAGCTCATCGGAGCTGTAGACGGCAATCGCCTGCTGCACGTCCCTGAACAGGCCCTTGAAGTCCACGATGCGGCCGTAGTCCTTGTCGTCGCCGTCGAGCCGGTTGGTGCGGCAGATGGCCTGGAACAGGTTGTGGTCGCGCAGCTCGTGGTCGAGGTAGATGTAGGTGCAGCTCGGCGCATCGAAGCCGGTGAGCAGCTTGCTCACCACGATGAGCAGCTTCATGTTCGCGGGTTCTTCGATGAACCGGCGCTTTACCTCGTCCTCGTACTGCTTCGTGGTCTGGCCGTTTCTGAGGACGTGCTGCGTGTAGGTGTTGAACTTGTAGCGTTCGTCGCTGTCGCGCGGCTCGCGCGAGATGGCGTTGTGGTTTGGCTCGTAGGAGGTCACCACGCCGCAGTAGGGCCCGAACGGCGTGTTCTGGAGCAGCCGGTAGTAGTGGCAGGCATCGTAGATGGACGCTGCCACGAGGAGGGCCGTGCCGCGGTCGTCGTTGAGCCGCGGCTTCAGACTGAAGTCTTCGATGATGCTGTGGATGATGCGCTGCTTGCGCTCGCCGGCGCTCATCAGCTCTTCCATGGTGGCCCAGCGGCTGCGCAGCTTGGCCTTCTGGAAGTTGTTGAGGCCCCGCGTCTTCAGCTCGAACCAGCGGTCGATGGCCGCCTTCGACGTGAGCTGCTGCGGCACGTCCCGCGCCTCGTACTTCAGGTCGAGGATGACGCCGTCGGCCACGCCCTGGTGGAACTTGTAGGTGTGGATGTAGGTGCCGAAGACGTCGCGGGTCATCTGCTTGTCGCGGCGCAGCAGCGGCGTGCCCGTGAACCCCACGAAGATGGCGCCCTCGAGCCAGTGCTTCATCTGCCGGTTCATGTCGCCGCCCTGGGTGCGATGACATTCATCCACGAACACGTAGAAGCGGCCCTGCACCGGCGGTGGCGCGCCCTCCAGGTCCGTCGGGTCGAACTTGTGGACCAGCGCGCACAGCAGCCGCGGCGCCGCAGCGCCGAGCGTCTGCACGAACTCCGCCCGGGTGGTGATGCGCGGCGACGGCGCTTCCGCGCCGATCACCCCGGCGTTCCGCATCACGCCCTCGATCTGCTTGTCGAGCTCGTCGCGGTCGGTGACGACCAGGATGCGGGCCTCGGGGTCGTGCTCGAGCAGCCACTTGGCGAGCAAGACCATCAGGATGCTCTTGCCGCTGCCCTGCGTGTGCCAGATCACGCCACCTTCGCGCCGGGACACTCGATCCTGCGCCGCCTTCAGGCCGAAGTACTGGTGCGGGCGGGGCACCTTCTTGTGCCCGGCATCGAACAACACGCAGTTCCGCACGAGGTCGAGCAGCCGCGCCTTGCCGCACAGTTGCGCCAGCGGGCGGTCGAGCAACGCTCCCGCTGGTGCTGGCTCGCCCGCCGCGGCTGGAGCTTCGTCTTTCCACTCCACGAAGAACTGCTCTGGGGTGCCGGTGGTGCCGTAGCGCAGTCCCTGAGCATCGCTGCCCGCCAGCACAAGCTGCACGGTGCTGAAGAAGCCCTTGTTGAAGATCTCTTCCTGATTGGTGATGAGCTGACGGACGCCGTCGGCCACTTCTACGGAGCTGCGCTTCAGCTCGATCACGGCCACGGCGATGCCGTTCAGGTAGAGCACGATGTCGGGCCGCCGCTCGTGGCCGCCCTTCAGCGTCACTTCCTCGGCCAGCGCGAAGTCGTTTCGATCGGGATGGTCCCAATCCACGAGGTGCACGGTCTCGTGCGCGCGCCCGGCAGCTACCTGCACCTGGACGCCGTAGCGCAGAAGCTGATACGTGCGCAGGCTCGCCTGATACAGGGTGATGCCTGTCGCATCCGCGGCGGTTTCCAGCTTCGTGAGAGCCTGGGAGATGTGCGCCGGGGAGTAGCCGCGAGCGGCGAGATTGCCGCGCAGGATGTCGGTCTCGATCGCGCGGTTGCCCTCGCGCTGGTGCCAGTCGCCCAGGTAGCGATACCCAAGGCCGTCGGGCCGCGCCGGATCCGTGAACAGGCGGACGACGCGGTTCTGCGTGCGGCGTTCGGAGCGCGGCTGTTCAGGCATGGCGAGAGGCCGGCGCGAGCACATCGAGCAGGTGCGGCAGCGTGACGGCGGTGATGGCGTCGTCGAGCGGATAGTCGTTCGCGCCCGGATGGACGACGTAGAGATGGTCGAGCGACAGGTCGTGCTGGGCGATGCGCATGGACCGCGTGGTGGAGGGCTGCTCCGAGAACTTGAACTCGATGCCAAGGCGGCGGCCGGCGTGGAACAGCAGCAGGTCGAGCTCGGCGCCGCCGTGGGTCGCCCAAAACCACGCCGCGCGGTCTCCGCACAGGCTCAGGATCTGCTCCAGACAGAAGCCCTCCCACGACGCCCCCAGTTTCGGATGCGACATCAGGCTCACGGCGTCGGGCACGCCGAGCAACGCGTGGAGGATGCCCGGGTCGCGCACGTAGACCTTCGGCGCGCGGACCTGGCGCTTCTTGAGGTTCTCGAACCACGGCGGCAGCTGGCGCACCACGTAGGTGCCGCTGAGGATATCGAGATACCGCCGGGCCGTGGGCTCGGATCCGCCAAGGGCGCGGGCCAGCTCGGCCACGTTCAGCACCTGCCCGTGGTAATGCGCCACCATCGTCCAGAAGCGGCTCAGTGTGGCAGCGGGAACTTGAATGCCGAGCTGGGGGATGTCGCGCTCGAGGAACGTGCGCCGGAAGTCGTCGTGCCATTGCCGGGCCGTGGCGTCGTCGGGCGCGAGGAAGGCCCGTGGAAACCCGCCCCGCCACCAGAGCTCCGGGAGGTCTTTCGGCTGCAGTTCATGCAGCGAGAACCCGCCCACGTCGATGAACGAGACGCGGCCGGCCAGGCTCTCGCTGCTGTCTTTCATCAGCGCCGGCGAGGCACTGCCGAGGATCAGGAAGCGCGCCGGCGCGGGCTGCCGGTCGGCGAGCACACGCAACAGCGGAAACAGGTCTGGCCGGCGCTGCGCCTCGTCGAGGACGATGAGCCCGGCCAAGGGACGCAACGCCAGCTCGGGATTGGACAGGCGCGCCAGGTCGGCCGGCGACTCGAGGTCGAAGACGTGCACCGGCTCGGTAGCCTCTTCGGCCAGCATCCGGGCAAGCGTGGTCTTGCCGGCCTGGCGCGGGCCAACGAGCGACACGATCGGGCTGTCCCGAAGGCGGGCTCGAATCGTGGCCAGATAGGCGGCCCGGCGAATACTCACTTCCTTGAAATTCTAACGATTGACTTTAGGATTGCAAGGATTATTGCCGTGCATGGATCTGCCCGTTGACGGGCAGCGGTCCAGCGTCCAGTTGCCTATTTGGCGAGCGTCCGATTGCCGATTAGGGTTGCCCGTCGGCTCTCAACCTCAGACCAGCCGAGTCCTCCCGGTGAGCAGTTCCTGCATCATGCCCTGCTTGAGCAGGCGGGTCTTGTCGCGACGGGCTTCGAGCGCAGCAAGCTCGGCGTCCATGCCGGATAGGACGGCAGCAATCGCGAACTGCTCGGTGACGTCCCTCGGTGCCGGCACAACGAAGCCGGCGACCTGGAGCGAGTTTGCTGCCGTGAACGTACTTCCTTGCTCGAGGACCCTCCAGCCAGGCTCGGCGAAGACGAGCGCGTGAAACAAGAAGTCTGGGTCGCCATGGGGCCGGAGGGCGCATACACCTCGGCCCAAGCAGCAACGCTCGGATGCTCGGCCGATCGCGCCAACTGGTGCGCGGACCGTCAGAAGCAGATCGCCGGCGCGCCCCTCTTTCGTCAGGTCCGTAGTCCACACTCGTGCAACTGACCGACGCTGCTCGATGTCTGCGTTCCCCTGGATCAAGGGCAGGCCTTCGCCGCGACGTTTGTAGCTCTTGGAAGAGGGCGACTGGCCCATTACGATTTCCGCGAGTGTGGCGAGTGGGCTACTGATCCACGGCGCGTGGAAGCCGGGGAGGCGGGTCTGGCCGGTGAGGAGCTGCTGCATAGCGGCCTGCTTTAGGTCGCGCTTCTTGGCGATGAGCCGCGTCAGCCCGTCCAGCAGCGCGTCCACGTCGCTCAGCGCCGCGGCGATGGCGCGTTGCTCTAGGACGGCTGGCAGGGGGACCGGCATGCCCCGCAGCGTTCCGGCGTTCACGTTCTTCTGCGCGCCGCCGATCTGACTTTGAGCGAAGAAGGCCTGACCGCGTTCTGAGTTGATGTAGTGGCAGAGGTAGGTGCTCTCAACTGCGCTCGACATCGGCCGAGTGATGAGTGTAGTGAAGCTCTGCGCCGCGGCATAACGTGCCGGAACGACTGCCGTTACGCCCGGATAGCCAGTGCGCATCGTGAGCAGGTCGCCTGGGCGAAGACGCTTGTTCTTGTAGGCCGCTTCGTACGCCGGCTCGACGAACAACAGGTCGCGATCGTCCAGGAGTCCGGGCTTGATGTTCTGATTTCGGAACATCGGGACTCCCTTCGCGCGGTACGCGTGCGTCGCGGCACTTGCGATGCCGACCATGATCCTGTCGGTGACTGAGGCGAGTGGCTTCACCTGCCAGTCAACAGGGATCGGTCCAACCTCAGTCTGCTTGTAGCCAGGCCTCAGAGCCACGACGCGCCCATCTTCTTCAAGTGCTCGTCTACCCGCCGCGCGAGTGTCGCAGCTTCATCAACCAGGGCCGGCAGCGGCGTTGCGTAGCGCTCGGCCAGCTCGCGGATGCGGCCGGTCAAGGTCTGTGACACACGATCCAGCTCGCCCTGCACGTCATCCGACAGGCGTGCCATCCACTTGTCGTCGATGACGAGCTTCCTGATCTCGGCTTCGGTGAGCTCTGCGTACTTGGCAAAGGCGAGGGCATCCAGCGCGGTGTCCTGCTCCTTCACCGCCCGCTTCAGAGCGGACTCGCTCTCTGACAGCTCCAGCCAGCTCTTGAGCACCGCGGCCTCGTCCTTGGCGTCTGCGTCGCCCTTGATCTCCTTCAGGCGCGCATTCACCTCGGCCTTGGCGACCCTCTCCAGCGCGCCGAGGAAGCCCTCTTCTCCGCCGTGTTCTTCCTCCAACTCGGCGAGGCTGGCCGTCGTCCCGTCCAGCTGGGCCAGCTTCGCGTCCAGCTCCGCTTGCTCCTTCGCGAAGTAGCTGGCCACGATTAGCGGCTTCGGTACCAGGTCGCACGTCCAGCCCTTGTCCTTCTGCCTCCCCTTCTTGTCGGTCTCCAGGATGCGCGTCGGGCGCGCCACCCAGCCGTCGGCCGAAATCAGGTAGCAGTCGTCCTGCATCGTCTCTGCCCAGCAGTCCATCAGGTGCTGGTAGACGTCGTAGGCGTCGAGCAGCGGCGCGGACTTGAAGATGGCGAGCAAGCTCTCGGCAATGGCCTCGATGAGCGCCTTGGGATGCCCGTCTTTACCGAACGCGTTGAGCGTGACGGTGGTGCCGACGCGCCACGTCTCGAACCGCTCATGCGCCGTGGCGTTGAAGGCCGCGAACTCGGCGTGGCCCAGGATGGTGGCCTTTACCTCGGTGAGCGGCAGCTTCAGCTTCGCGTAACCCGGTCGCCCTGCGGACTCGAACAGCGCAGCCCGTACGCCGGGCAGCACCTGCCAGTAGTCGGCCAGCGCGTCCAGATCGCGCTCGGGAATGCCGCCGCGCAAGTGGCCGTCGATGTCCTGAATGTCCTCGGGCTCGCTCGTGTCGATGTAGCGCGGCAGGTTCAGGTTGAAGTCGTTCTTCGGGTCGGCGATCTCGTCGAACGGCACCAGGCGGGCGTAGCGGGGCACGTCGGCCTGGCGCGTGAACGTGTCCACGATGCGGTGGATGTCCTGCTCGCGCAGCCGGTTCTTGGGTCCATCCTTGATGAAGCCCTTGCTGGCGTCGATCAGGAACACGCCCTTCCGGCCGGGGGCGTTCTCTTTGTCGAGCACCACGACGCAGGCCGGGATGCCGGTGCCGTAGAACAGATTGGCCGGCAGGCCGATGATGCCCTTCAGGATGCCGGACCGCACGAGGTGCTGGCGAATCGCGCCCTCGGCGTTGCCGCGGAAGAGTACGCCGTGCGGCAGGATGCACGCCGCCTTGCCGTTGCCCTTCATGCTGCGGATGATGTGCAGCAGATACGCGTAGTCGCCCTGCTTGGCCGGCGGCACGCCCCAACCGAATCGCTGGAACGCATCGCCAGCGCCGCTCTCGCCCAGGGTGAGGCCCGTGCTCCACGTCTTGTCGGAGAACGGCGGATTCGCCACCACGTAGTCGTAGGTGCGAAGCTGCTCGCCGTCCTTGAACTTCGGCGCGGCCAGCGTGTTCCCCGAGAGGATCGTGGCCGTCGGGAAGTCGTGCAGGATCATGTTCATGCGGGCGAGACCGGCCGTGGTCACGTCCTTCTCCTGCCCTTCCAGCGTGATGTGTTTGCCGGCCTCGGCGGCCACCTTCAACAGGAGCGAGCCCGAGCCGCAGGTCGGGTCGTACGCGGTGGTCGAGCCCCTGGCGTTCTGCGGGCCGATGCCGATCACCTTCGCGATCACACGGCTGACCTCGGCCGGCGTGTAGAACTGCCCCTTGCTCTTGCCACTCTCGGTGGCGAAGTGCCGCATCAGGTACTCGTAGGCGTCGCCGAGGATGTCGTCGTGCTCGGCGCGGTTCTGCGAGAAGTCGAGCTCGGGCTTCTGGAAGATGGCGATCAGGTTCGACAGGCGATCCACCATCGCCTGCCCTTCGCCCAGCTTGTTCGGGTCGTTGAAGTCGGGGAAGTCGGTGCGGGCCAGCTTGGCGTTGGCCTCCGTCAGCGGCTGGATGACCTCCTTGTTGATCCGTCGCCGATGTCGGACTGGCCCTTCAGGGCGATCATGTCTTTGAAGCTGGCGCCCTTCGGGATGACCACCGGCGGCTGGAAGTCGGTGCTGTTCCCGTACTTGTCGGTGATGTACTTGATGAACAGCATGAACAGGACGTAGTCCTTGTACTGACTGGCGTCCATGCCGCCGCGCAGCTCGTCGCACGAGGCCCAGATCGAGGAGTAGAGGTCGGATTTCTTGATGGCCATGCGTGACGGTGGCCCGCGACCTGGCGTGTGCCAGCCGGGACATGAACTCGCAAGTATAGGGAGCCTGGCCCGTCGCCGACGAGTGGATCGCCGCAGCGCGCCTGGTCCCTACGAGACGTGCGTCGAGCGCAGCGCGGTAGCGCGGTCGGAGATGGGCTGGATTCGTGCCGAGTCGCGAGCCTTGCAGCGGGTCGCGCGGATGCCTGAGGACAGCCCGAGGTTGCCAACTTCGCAGCGCGAAGTTGGCTCCTCGGGCGCTTGGATTCGTACATGCTCCCGCCGAGCCATGGCGAGGCGGCGGCTTGAGCTGGAAACAGCCCGAGGTTGCCAACTTCGCAACGCGAAGTTGGCTCCTCGGGCTGGATTCGAACCAGCAACCCTCCGGTTAACAGCCGGATGCTCTGCCGTTGAGCTACCGAGGAACAGGCAGGACCGCCGGCTCACGCTGACGTTCCCGCGCGACCGGACGAACCTTCATCGTAAACCGAAGCGCACGCGGCTCGCAAGCCGCGACACGCGGGGACGCCGGCGGCACGGAGCGGGTCATAGACTGTGACGATGCCCCTGCTCGCCGCCCGCGACCTCGAGAAGACCTATGCCGGCGGCGCCGCGCCGGTGACGGCGCTGCGCGGGGTGTCGCTCACGCTGGAGGCCGGCGACTTCGTGGCGCTGATGGGGCCGTCGGGCTGCGGCAAGTCCACGCTGCTGCATCTGTGCGGGGCCATGGACCGGCCCACCAGCGGCACGCTGGCCTTCGAGGATCGCGACGTCACCGCGCTGGACGACGACGCGCTCACCCGGCTACGCCGCGACCGCATCGGCTTCGTGTTCCAGTTCTTCAACCTGCTGCCCACCCTCACCCTGGGCGACAACATCGCGCTGCCCTGCCTGCTGTCCGGCCTGCCGGTCGCGGAGGCCGAGTCGCGGGCGCGGGCGCTGGCCGAGCGGGTCGGGATCGCGCATCGGCTGCACCACTACCCCCAGCAGGTGTCGGGCGGCGAGGCGCAGCGCGCCGCCATCGCCCGCGCGCTCGTGCACCGCCCGGCGCTGGTGATCGCCGACGAGCCTACCGGCAACCTCGACTCGGCCAACGGCGCCACCGTGCTGGCCCTGCTCGCCGAGCTGAACCGCGACCTCGGCATCACGCTGCTGATGGCCACCCACGCCGAGGACGTGGCCCGGGCAGCGCGGCGCACCGTGCGGCTGCGCGACGGCCGGCTCGACGCCGCGGCATGAGGCGGCTCTTCGTCCAGTTCATCGGCCGGCGCCTGCTGGGCGAGCGGGTGCGGACGCTGACCACCGCGGCCGGCATCGCGCTCGGCATCGCGATGGTGATCGCGATCCAGCTGACCAACGCCAGCTCGGTACGCGGCTTCGAGACCGCGCTCGAGACGGTGTCGGGCCATGCCGCCGTCGAGCTCACCGCGCCCGGCGGACTGGACGAGACGCTGCTGCCCGGCCTCGGCTGGCTGCGTGAATACGGCGACGTGTCGCCGGTGATCGAGGGCGACATGGCGCTCGTCACCGACGCGTCGCCCGCCACCCTGCGGCCGCGGCGCAGCGAGGCGCTGCGGGTGCTGGGCGTGGACATCCTGCGCGACCGCGCGATTCGCGACTACGCCGTGGCCGCGCACGCCGACGGCGAGCGCCCGGGCCAGGGCGAGGGCGCCGATGTGGCCACGAGCGGCGCGCCGCTCACCTCGCAGCAGTTCCTGGCGATTCTCACCAGCCCCCAGAGCGTGGTCGTCACCGAGAAGCTGGCCCGGCGACGCGGCCTGGCCGTGGGCAGCGAGGTGCGACTGCTCACCGGCGATCGGGTGGGCACCTACGTCGTGCGCGCGCTGCTCGCCGACACCGGCCCGGCGCGGGTGATGGACGGCAGCTTCGTGCTGATGGACATCGCCGCGGCGCAGCTCGCCTTCGATCGGCTGGGCCGCATCGACCGCGTGGACGTCCGGCTGGCGCCGACGACGGGCCGCCTCGACGGATCACGGGCGCCGACCACCGCGGAGATCGACGCCGCGGTCGCGGCGATCCAGGCACGGCTGCCGGCCGGCGTCAGTGCTGCCCGTCCGGCCCGCCGCGGCGCCCAGGTGGAGAAGATGCTCGCGGCGTTCCACCTCAACCTGGCGGCGCTGTCGTGGATCGCCCTGGTGGTCGGCCTGTTCCTGGTCTACAACACCGCCACCACCAACGTGCTGGCCCGGCGCGAGGAAGTCGGCATGCTGCGGGCGCTGGGCGTCACCCGCCGCCAGGTACTGGCGCTGTTCCTGGGCGAGGCGGCGCTGCTCGGCGTGGTCGGCACCGCCGCCGGCGTCGGCCTCGGGCGGCTGCTGGCCGACTGGGCGGTGGGGTTGACCGGCGTCACCGTGAGCACGCTCTACATCGCCACCGCGGCGGCGCCGCCGGCGCTCACCCTCGCGCACGTCGGACTGGCGCTCGCCATCGGCGTGCCGCTGTCGCTGCTCGCCGCCGCGCTGCCGGCCCTCGAGGCGTCGCAGGTGCCGCCCACCGCCGCCATCCGCGGCAGCGATCGCCTCGAGAGCCGCGTGCGGCTGCAGCCGCGCGCGTTCCTCGCGCCGGTGGCCGTGCTGGCCGCGGCCATCGGCCTGACGCGGCTGGGGCCGGTCGACGGCCGCCCGGTGTTCGGCTACGCCGCGGCGCTGGCCATCGTCGTCGGCACGGCGCTGCTGGTGCCGGCTCTGCTCTTCCTGCTGGCGCGCGCGGTGCGCGGGCCGCTCCGTCGTCTGCTCGGCGCCGAGGGCTTGCTGGCCCACGCGCACCTCGCCGCGGCGATCCCCCGGCTGTCGATCTCGGTGGCGGCGCTGGCGGTGAGCCTCGCGATGATGGTGGCGGTGGCGGTGATGATCGGCAGCTTCCGCGACACCGTCGTCTACTGGGTGGGCCAGACGCTGCGCGCCGATCTGTTCGTGGGGCCCGGCGTGCAGCCCACCGTCGGCTCCGGTCAGACGTTGTCGGGCGACGTGATCGACGCCGTGCGGCAGCACCCGCAGGTGGACGCGGTGGACACCTTCCGCAACACCGACCTCGTGTATCAGGGCCAGCTGGTGGTGCTCGGCGCTGGCCAGTTCGAGGTCGTGCGTTCCCACGGCGCCCTCGTGTTCAAGAGCCCGAGCGACGGCCGCACCGCCCTCGACCGGGCGATCGGCCGCGACGCCGTGGTGGTCTCGGAGCCGTTCGCGAACCGCTACGGCGTGGCGCCGGGGGACACCGTGCAGTTGTCGACGCCGGCCGGCGAGCGGCCGTTCACGGTGGAGGGCGTCTACTTCGACTACGCGGTGGACCGCGGCGTCATCGCCATGGACCGCGCTACGTTCGTCCGCCACTTCGGCGACCTGCCGCCGACCAGCCTGGCCGTGTATCTGCGCGACGGCGCCGACGCCGACGTGGTGCGCCAGCAGATCGTCGACGGCCTCGACGACGGCCGCCGGGCCATGGTCTCGACCAACCGGGCGCTGCGCGCCGAGGTGCTGCGCATCTTCGACAGCACGTTCGCGATCACCTACGCCCTCGAGCTGATCGCCATCGTCGTCGCGATGCTCGGGGTGGCGGCCACCCTGCTCACGCTGGTGCTCGAACGGCGCCGCGAACTGGGCATGGTGCGGCTGCTCGGCGCCACGCGCCGGCAGGTGCAGCGCCTCGTCGTCGTCGAGGCGTCGCTCATCGGCGTGGCGAGCATGGCGATCGGCCTGGTCGTCGGCCTGGCGCTGTCGCTGATCCTGGTCTTCGTGATCAACGTGCAGAGCTTCGGCTGGACGATTCAATTCCACGTGCCGTGGCCGTTCCTGGCCCAGGTGTCGGCGCTGGTCGTCGCCGCCACGGCGCTGGCCGGCCTGGTGCCGGCGCGACGCGCGGCCCGGCTGGTGGTGGGACATGAAGAATAAGCGGCTAGCGGCTAGCGGCTCGCGGCTCGCCTGCCTGCTCGCGCTCGCGTCGCTCGCGCCGACACTCGCGCAAGGGGCGTGGCGGGAGGCGGCGGCGGGTTACGCGTTCCAGTTCCCGCGCGATCATGCGAGCCATCCCGACTACCGGATCGAGTGGTGGTACTACACGGGCAACGTCGCCACGGCGTCGGGGCGGCGGTTCGGCTACCAGGTGACGTTCTTCCGCGTCGGCATCGACCAGGCGCCGGTCAACCCGTCGCGCTGGGCGGTGCGCGACATCCACATGGCGCACCTCGCGGTGTCCGACCCGCAGGGCCGCCGCTACCGCTACGACGAACGGCTGAGCCGCAGCGGGCCGGGGCTGTCGGGCGCGGCCGTCGATCGCTACGCCGTGTGGAACGAGGACTGGCGGGCCGCCCTGAACGGCGAGGGCCGTCACGTGCTGTCGGCGGCGAGCCAGGGCGCGGCCATCGACCTGGTGCTCGACCCGGGCAAGGCGCCGGCGGTGAACGGCGTGGACGGGATCAGCCAGAAGGGCGCGCGGCCGGGCAACGCCTCGCACTACTACTCGCTGACGCGGATGCCGACCCGCGGCACGCTGACCATCGACGGCGAGCGCTTCGCCGTCAGCGGCGAGAGCTGGATGGACCACGAGTTCGGCACCAGCTTCCTCGAGCCCGAACAGCAGGGCTGGGACTGGCTGTCCCTGCAGCTCGACGACGGCCGCGAGCTGATGCTCTATCAGCTGCGGCGCGGTGACGGCAGCCGCGATCCGCGGTCGAGCGGCACGCTGGTCGGCGCCGACGGCCGCACCACCCACCTCGCCGAGCGCGAGTTCACGCTGACGCCGGGCCGCACGTTCCGAGCGCCCTCAGGCGCCACCTATCCGGTGGCGTGGACCGTGACCGTGCCGTCGCAACAGATCGCACTCGCGGTGACGACGCCGCTCGACGACCAGGAACTCTCCACGCTGGCCGCCGGCGTCACCTACTGGGAAGGCATGGTCGAGGTGCGTGGCACGGCCGGCGGCCGGGCGCTGGCCGGCCGCGGCTACCTGGAGATGACCGGCTACAAGGGCAGCCTCGGCCGGGTGATGAGCCTGGAGCCGCCGCGGTGAGATCGCGCGGCGGCGCGACGAGGCGTGCGCCGGCTACTTCTTCGACTTGACGACGCGGCCGCGCTGGCCGCCGGTCACGTAGAGCTGCGCCATCACGCCGAGCACGCCGAGCAGGAGCCACACCCACGGCACCCACGCCTGCCCCGGCGCCGGCTGCATCGGGTACGGCACCCAGACGTCGCCGTTCGCGGCCGCCGCCAGCTTCGCCTTGTCGCCGCCCAGCGCGAGAGCGCCCACCAGCACGGCCCACGCGCCACCGAACGCAGTGCCGACGATGGTCACGTAGCGCTGCAGCCACGTCGCCAGCCACGCGCCGGCGACGGCGACGAGCACCAGCAGGTAGGGATGCGGGTCGCGGCCGAACTGCGCGGCGACGAGCGTGACGGCCAGCGCGCCCAGACCGGCACCGACCAGCGCCACGCCGATGAACGACGCCGCCACCATGATGAGCGCGCCGGCCAACCCGCCGACCATGAACACGCCGGCCATGTAGGCGGTCTCGCCGGTGCCGAGCACCGAGCTCGCCGCCAGCCCGCCGAGGATGAACCCGAACGCGGCCAGCACCCACCACAGCAGCCGATAGCCGGCCACGCACGCCATCAGGCCGCACAGCAGCAGCACGACGGCGGCGGGCATCTGGTAGGCGATGGGGAGCATCGGCGGCGTGTTCGGTGGAGGCAGGCGGCGCGGTCAGGAGACGTCGCGCCGGCCCTCCATCGCCTTGCTCATCGTCAACTCGTCGGCGTATTCGAGGTCGCTGCCGACCGGGATGCCGGTGGCGATGCGGGTGACGCGCACGCCGAGCGGGCGCAGCAGGCGCGCCAGATAGATGGCCGTGGCCTCGCCTTCGACGGTCGGACTGGTGGCGAGGATCACTTCCTCCACCCGGCCGCCGTCGATGCGGGCCAGCAGCGCCTTGATCTTCAGGTCGTCTGGGCCGACGCCCTGCAGCGGCGAGATCGTGCCCATCAGCACGTGATAGACGCCGCGGAAGCCGCGCGACTTCTCGATGACGGTGACGTTCTGCGGTTCCTCGACGACGCAGATGAGCCGGTGATCGCGGGTGTCGTCGGCGCAGAAGCGGCACGGGTCGATGTCGGTGATGTTGTGGCACACCGAGCAGTAGGTGACGTGGTCCTTGACGTGCCGGATGGCGTCGCACAGCCGCTCGGTGTCCTCGCGCGGCGTCTTGAGGACGTGGAACGCCAGGCGCTGGGCGCTCTTGGCGCCGACGCCGGGCAGCTTGCGGAACTGTTCGATCAGCGCGTCGAGCGGACCTGGCAGCACGACCCTAAATTTCCTCGATCTTGGTGCGTTCGACGGGGAAGATCTCGAACAGCGCCTGGACGCCCGGATCGGCGAGCGCTTCCTGGCGCAGCTGGTCGTCGCTGGCGGCCACCGGCGGGGTGCGCGGCGCCGCGACCGGCGCGGCCACCGGCGCCGCCGGCGCCTCGCCGGGCTCGGCCGGCGCGGTGACGGTCACCTGGACGGTCGTCTCCTGTCCCAGCGTCTGCGTGGCCAGCGTCGCCAGCCAGTCGCGGTTCTCTTCCGCCTGGGAGCGCGGCACCTTCTGGTTGGCCAGGAACGCGAACACGACGCGGCCCGGCGTGACCTCGATGCGATACGCCTGGGCGACGACGGCGTTGAAGAAGAACGGCTTGCCGGTCTTGATGGCGGCCAGATATCGCTCGCGCGCGCCGTCGGCCGACCCGGACGGCCCGCTGGACGGGGCGGGAGCGGGCGGCGCCGCGGAGCGTGGCGCCGGTGGCGCCG
>CAYUAX010000055.1:0-25781 GCA_964442845.1 uncultured Bifidobacteriaceae bacterium
GATGAATCACCCGGATCTCCGCCGAGTGGTGCTGCATCGTGAACCGCTTGGGCCCACCGGTGCCCATGTGGAACACGCTGCGCGAGAACACCCGGTTGACCCGGCCTTCGTTGTTCTGGTCGCCCGGATTGGCGATGAACACCTTGAAGCCTTCGTGCGGCTCGTCGTGGCCGTCGGGTTCGCCCGGCATCGGGTGGCGGCGGCCGATGTAGCCGAACTTCACCGGCACCGCCGCGATCTCGGCGTTCTGGATTAGCGCCGGGTTGTCGCCGTGCTCGTGCGCGTACGTGCAGCCGCTGGGATCGACCTGCGGATGCCAGGTGCGGTAGCGGAAGCCGTCGCCGCCATCGATGCTCCAGGCGTCGTGGGTGGCGGCGCTGCAGGTGCCGAGAACCACCGGGTCGACGCTGCCGAAAATCGGCGCGCCACCCGACGGCGTCGGTGAGGGAGTGGGAGTGGGAGTGGGAGTGGGAGTGGGAGTGGGAGTCGGTGTCGGTGTGGGCGTTGGGGTCGGCGCGGGCGCCGTGGAGGACATCGTGACGGTGACGTGCCGCCAGCTTTCGGTGTGTGGCCAGGTGCCGCTCGCCGGGCGGCGGTTGAACACGATGCGGTAGATCGTGGTGGCGCTCGGCGTCACCCGCCACGACGTCGCCGTGACGGGCACCACGATGTCTCCCGGCTCGATGGTGATCGACAGCGGGGTGCCGCTGCCGTTCTTGGTCCACTGCAGCGTCGTCGGGGCGCCGGGCGCCAGCGTCGACGGATCGGCGTTGGCGCCGACGATGGTGACCGTGTTCGGTGCCGGGACCGGCGTCGTGGGTGTGGGGGCAGGCGCCGGCGTGGGCGTCGAACCGGTCACCGTCCCGACGTTGAGGACGACCTCGGCCGACGGGGCGCTGGAGCCGCAGTCGTTCAAGGCGCGGACGCGGGTGTAATAGGTGCCCACCGGCACCGTCGCCAACAGGCCGGGCGCGGTGAGCGGCACCACCGCGAGGTTCGCGCCGCCGGGTGCCGACCCCGCCTCGAGTACGTAGCCGGTCGCCCCGACCACGGGCGGCCACGCCACGGCCACGCTGTTGCCGGTGACCTGCGCGACCACGCCGGACGGCGACCGCGGAGGGACGCTGCAGCCCACCTGGACCGCGATCTCGTTCGACGGCGCGCTGGCCCCGGTGACGGTGGCGGCGCGGACGCGCACCCAATACAGGCCGTTGCGGACGTTGGGCACGACGATGCCCGCTGACTGCACCGTGGCCACGGCCAGATCGCTGGTCCCGGCCGCGCTGCCCACCTCGATCTGGTAGGCGACCGGAGCGACGGTGCCGGCGCCGGGCTGCCACGTGAGGGTCACGGTCGAGCCCTGCACGAGGCTGGCGAGATTGCTGGGAGCGGGCGGCGCCCCCTGTGCCAACAGCGCAGGGACGACGGCGAGCGTCAGAGCCAGAGCCGCGCCAAGGCCGGCGCGAACAAATCGATCAACCACCATCACGCACCCCACCGGACGCCTGACGTGAACGTGCTGCTAGTTCTTGAGACCGAGCCGCGACCACTGCTGGCAGTAGTTGCGGCGCATCTTGAATTGGTGCTGGCCGTCCGTGGTGGCCGGCGCGCCCACGCTCTGGTGCCGCGAGATCTCCTGCAGCAGCGCGTACGGCGACGAGGCGTCCACCTGGTTGCCCATTGGATCGGTGTAGTAGGTCGCCGAGCCGCGGGCGTTGTCCCAGTAGCCCGGCTGCGCGTAGCTCTCGCGCTCGCAGCCGCGGAACCGGCTCCAGTCGGTGTTGTAGACCTTCGACGCGGCCATCCGCGGGTCCCATGCGTAGACCAGCTCGGCGGCGTTCGCCGGGTTGCGCACGGTGATCGGATCGAACACCGCCGGCGTCGCGAACGACCGGTAGGCCTCGCGGCCGTTGATCTTCACCGCCTGCGTCGTGCCCCAGATCTCGTAGGCACTGGTCAGCTGGCAGGGCGAGTTGAGCTGCACGACGTCCTTGGTCGGCGTCGCCACGCGCGGGTTGCAGACGGTGGCCGACCCACCGGTGTCCATCATCAGCTGCGTGAAGGCCTTGAGCCCGAACTCCGGATGAATCACCCGGATCTCCGCCGAGTGGTGCTGCATCGTGAACCGCTTGGGCCCGCCGGTGCCCATGTGGAACACGCTGCGCGAGAACACCCGGTTGACCCGGCCCTCGTCGTTGCGATCGCCGGGGTTGGCGATGAACACCTTGAACCCCTCGTGCGGCTCGTCGTGGCCGTTGGGTTCGCCCGGCATCGGGTGGCGGCGGCCGATGTAGCCGAACTTCACGGGGACGGCCGAGATCTCGGCGTTCTGGCTCAGGGCCGGGTTGTCGCCGTGCTCGTGTGCGTACACGCAGCCGCTGGGATCGACCTGCGGATGCCAGGTGCGGTAGCGGAAGCCGTCGCCGCCGTCGATGCTCCAGGCGTCGTGGGTGGCGGCGCTGCAGGTGCCGAGAATCACCGGGTCGACGCTGCCGAAGATCGGGTTGTTACTCGAGGGCGGCGGCGGCATCGGCGGCGGCAGCCCGGGGCCGCCATCGCCGCCCACTTCCAACTGGACGTCGGACGACGGACTGCTCGAGCCACAGGAGTTGAGCGCGCGAACGCGGACGAAGTAGGTGCCGTTCGGGGCCGTGGCCATCAAGCCCGAGGTGCCGAGCGGCACCACCGCGAGATCGGCGGCTCCTGGGCCGGAGCCGGCTTCGAGCACATAGCCGGTGGCGCCGCTGACGGCCTGCCAGGCCACCGCCACGGCGTTGCCGTTGACGTTGGTGACCAGCCCGGATGGCGCCGACGGCGGTCCGGTGCAGCCGACGCGAACCACGATCTCGTTCGACGGCCCGCTCACGCCCGCGGTGTTCCCTGCCCGCACACGCACCCAGTAACGGCCGTCGGGCACGTTGTGGGCGACCAGGCCCGCGGCCACCACGGTGGAGACCACCAAGTCGCTGGCGCCTGCCGCGCTGCCGACTTCGAGACGATACGCGAGCGGCGCCGCGCCCGCCCCTGGCGCCCACGCCAGCGTCACGGTGGCGCCCTGCACTGAGGCCGTAAGGGCGACCGGCGCCGAAGGCACCGCCTGGGCGACGAGCACCCGAGGCGCGCCGATGATCACGGCGGCAACCGTTCCAGCTACCAGCGCGCCGACTCCGGCGCGACGAAATGACTCGACGAACATTCGGCCCGACCCCTCGACCGCGCGCCACGGCCGGCACACGGCACTGCCCTGGAACACCAGGCACGGAGGGACGTACTCGCGCCTGGCCTGAGGCCGGTAATTGTGCAAATCATGGGCCTGATGTGATCAACTTCCCCCTGCGCGAACAAAGTCGTTACCGGACCCGACAAAAGTGAAACGGGATTGGTGCGGCTCCGTACAACACGCGGAAATGCGTGCGGATCCGGCCACCGGGCGCTGGCGGCGGCACTGCGGGTGGAAATCGCACGGCCTCGGACGCGAACGCCCGAGGCCGTGTAGAAAGTGCCGACGCGTGTAGGAACTGGTTACACCGCCGACGGAATCGTCAGTTCTTCAAGCCCAGCTGGGATCGCTGCTGGCAGAACCCCTTGCGCATCTTGAACTGGTGGAGCCCGTCGGTCGTCGCCGGCGCGCCGACGCTGTTGGAGCGCGAGATCTCCTGGCGGAGCGCCAGCGGATCGGTGGCGGCCAGCGGCTGCCCCATGGAGCTGGTGAAGTACTCGGTCTGGCCGCTGCCGTTGTACCAGTAGCCGGGCTGCGCGTAGCTCTCGCGATCGCAGCCGCGGTTGCCCGACCAGTTGTCGCTCGGGAAGTTCTTGCTCGCCGCCATGCGAGTGTCCCACGCGTAGACGAGTTCGGTCGGGTTGGCCGGGTTGAAGACGGTGATCGGGTCGAACACCGCCGGTGTGGCGAAGGCGCGGTAGACCTCCCGTCCGCCGGCGTAGACCGAGGCCTGCGTGCTCCAGATCTCGTAGCCGCTGTTCAGCTTGCAGGGCGAGTTCAGCTGCATCACGTCCTTCACGGGCGCCTGCACGCGCGGATCGCACACGGCGCCGACGCCGCCGGTGTCCATCATGAGCTGGGTGAACGCCTTCAGGCCGAACTCGGGATGGACCAGGCGGATCTCCGCCGAGTGGTGCGGCATGTTGAAACGCCGCGGCCCGCCGGTGCCCATATGAAAGACCGACCGCGAGAACACGCGGTTGACGCGGCCCTCGTCGTTGACGTCGCCGCGGTTGGCGATGAACACCTTGAAGCCCTCGTGCGGCTCCTCGTGGCCGTTGGGCTCGCCGGCGTGCTGCATGCGGCGGCCGATGTAGCCGAAGCGCACCGGCGAGGCCGCGATCTCGGCGTTCTGGATCGAGGCGGGATTGTCGCCGTGCTCGTGCGCGTAGACGCAGCCGCTCGGGTCGGTCTGCGGGTGCCACGTGCGATACAGGTAGCCGTCGCCGCCGTCCACTACCCACCTGTCGTGGGTGGCTGCCGAGCACGAGCCGAGAATCGCCGGATCGACGATACCGAAGATCGAGCCCGTGGCCGTCGGGGTCGGGGTCGGCGTAGGCGTCGGCGTAGGCGTCGGCGTGGGCGTGGGCGTCGGCGTCGGCGTCGGCGTCGCCCCGACGGTGACGACGACCTCGTTGGAGGCCCGGCTCGCACCGCACTTGTTCATGGCGCGGACCCGCGCGTAGTAAACGCCGGCGGGCGCGCTGGTCGTGAGGCTCGTCCCCTTCACCGGCGACGACGCCAGATTGGCCAGGCCCGAGGCGGACCCGGCCTCGAGCACGTAGCTCGTAGCGCCACTCGATCGCTGCCACGACAACGCCACCGTGGTGCCGCTCACTTGCGCCACCAGCCCGGTCGGCGCGGCCGGCACGTTGGTGCAGCCGACGCGCACGGTGACTTCGTTCGACGCATCGCTGACGCCGCTGGTGTTGCCGGCGCGGACGCGCACGTAGTAGGTGCCGTCGGGCACCCCGGTAGCGAGCGCGCTGGTCGCGCTCATGCGGGTGACGACGAGATCGGCGGCGCCGGCGCGGCTGCCGGCTTCGAGCTGGAAGAGCACGCCGCGCGTGCTGCTGTGCCGCCACGAGAGCGCGACGTTCGAGCCGTCGACGACGGCGGAGAGACTGGTCGGTGCGGGCGGACCGGATTGTGCGGAGATACCGGACCAGCGATCGACGACGACGACGCCGGCACACAGGGCAACCAGCGCCACCAGGGGCGCGGTTCGAGACACGTAGGACAGGAACATCAGCGGACCTCCACCGCCGATCCGGGGCAGACGGCAGACGGGAATTCGGGTTCGAGACGTAGGCTTCGCGGGGGAGGTGGCGCGTGCCCGACTGACGAGACTTGCATACTGCAAGGGCCGCGCCCGCGGCGCGCACCCCTGGAATTACAGCGGATCCGCGATGTACAGGGCGTGAAGCCGCGACGAGATCAGGCACGAATCCGTGATCGCACAGACAATTCAGGGCCGCGCCGGACTATCGCGACGTCGCTATACTGCCGGCCATGAGGTTGAAAAGACTTCCTTCTTACACGGCGGCTGTAGCGATCGCGGTCACGACCTCGGCGTTCGCGCAGGCACCCGCGGCCCTGCAGGTCTCGAGCGCGACCATCGTCGCGGGGCAGCCGATCCCGCGCCGGCACACGGCCGATGGCGAGAACGTCTCGCCGGCGCTGCAGTGGCGCGGCGCGCCGCCGGCCACCCGATCGTTCGCCGTGATCTGCGACGACCCCGACGTGCCGATCCCCGGCGGCTTCGTCCACTGGGTGGTCTACAACATTCCGGCAACGGCCGCCGGGCTGCCGGAGAACCTGCCAATCGAGCCAACCACGCCGATGCCGGCGGCGATCGCCGGCGCCACCCAGGGGCTGTCGGGGTTCAAGCGGCCGATCTATCGCGGGCCGGCACCGCCGCCGGGGAAGCCCCACCACTATCACTTCACGGTCTACGCCCTCGACGTGACCGGGCTGCCGCCCGGATACACGAAGGCGCAGCTCGTCGAGGCGATGCAGGGCCACATCGTCGGCCGCGGCGAGCTGGTGGCGCTCTACGAACGCCAGGCGCCGCCGCCGGCGCGGTGAAGGAGGGGTGATGGCCGACGCTCCGCTGACCCGACGTGATCTCCTGAAACTGGCTGGTGCCGCCGGCGCGGCCGCGGCGTCCCCCGGCGCCGCCGCCGACGCGCAGACACGCCGCCCTCGGCCGGTCCGCGAGCCGTTGCGGGCGCTGACCGCGCACGAGGCCGACCTGCTCGACCGCATCGCCGAGCTGATGATCCCCTCCGACGCGCAGGGCCCGGGCGCCACCGAGGCGATGGCCGTGCGCTACATCGACCGCGCGCTGGCCGGCGCCCTGCGCGAGCAACGGGAGGCCTACCGCGTCGGCCTCGAGGCGCTCGAGCGCTACGCCCGGCAGACCCGCGGGGCGCCGTTCCTCGCGCTGAGCGAGACGCGGCAGATCTCGCTGCTCATCGACGTCGAGACCGGCACCGCCACCGGCGCCAATGTCGGCTTCGCCGGCAGCTCGGCGCAGTTCTTCGGGCTGATGCGCGGCCACGTGATGCAGGGCACGTTCGGCGATCCCTACTACGGCGGCAACGCCGGTTTCGTCGGCTGGGATCTCATCGGCTACCCCGGCGTCCGCACCTACGTGCCGCCGGGCGACCAGCGGCTGTTGTCGCCGCCGACGCGCGTCCGCACCTCGGCCTACGACAACCCGATGTTCGACAAGGCGGTGGTCGATCTCACGCCGGCCGGGAGCGACCGCGATGCCGACTAATCTCCCGGGCACCGACGTGGTGGTCATCGGCCTCGGCGCCGCCGGCGGCGTCGCCGTGCTGCCGCTGGCCCAGGCCGGCCTGAGCGTGGTCGGCCTCGAGGCCGGCACCTGGCTCACCGGCAAGGACTTCGCACCCGACGAGATCCGAAACAACGTGCGCGACTGGCCGATGGCGGTGCAGAAGTGCAATCGCGAGGTGCCGACGCACCGGATCAACGCGGCGGCGGTGACGACGCGGCCCGCCGGCCACGTGATGATGAACGGCGTCGGCGGCACCACGCTGCACTACTGGGCGCAGAGCTGGCGCCTGTCGCCATGGGACTTCAAGGTGGTGAGCGAGACCACCCGCCGCTACGGCCGCTCGCGCCTTCCGGCGGGGACCACCGTGGAGGACTGGCCATTCGGCTACGAGGAGCTGGAGCCGTATTACGACCTGGTCGAACACGAGATCGGCGTGTCGGGCCAAGCCGGCAACGTGCTCGGCGCCGTCGATCGCCGCGGCAACGTCTACGAAGCGCCGCGACGCCGGCCCTATCCGATGCCGCCGCTTCGCAGCACGGGCTACCTCGATCGCATGACCGCGGCCGCGCGGGCGCTGGGCTGGCATCCCTTCCCCGGCCCGGCGGCGATCAACTCCGAGCGCTTCCAGGATCGCTCGCCGTGCATGTACCACGGCTTCTGCAACCGCGGCGGCTGCCACGTCGACGCCAAGAACGGCCCCAACGTCACCACCATCCCGCGCGCGCAGAAGACCGGCCGGCTGAAGGTGGTGACCGAGGCGCACGTCACGAAGATTGAAGTGAACGACGCCGGCCGCGTCACCGGGGTGACCTACGTGACGGGCACGGAGGAGTTCTTCCAGCCGGCCAAGGTGGTGCTGCTCTCCACCTACACCTACGAGAACGCCCGGCTGCTGCTGCTGTCGACGTCGAAGGCGTTTCCGAAGGGCCTGGCCAACAACCACGGCCAGGTCGGCCGGCACTACATGTCGCACGCCACCGGGGCGTCGGTGACGGCGCTGTTCCCCTTCAACCTGAACAGCTGGTACGGCCTGCCGGCCCAGGGCGTGGCCGTGGACAACTGGGCCAACGACAACTTCGATCACGCCGGCCTCGACTTCATCGGCGGCGGCAACCTGTGGGTCTACTCCGACCGCCGGCCGATCGCCGCGGCCAACATGAACACGTTCGGCCGGACGCCGTCGTGGGGGCCGCAGTGGAAGGCGTTCGTGAAGGAGAACGCCGACCGCGTCAATACCGCCTACCTGCAGAAGACGACGCTGCCCTACGAGGACAACGTCCTCGACCTCGACCCCGGCGTGAAGGACCCGCTCGGCTTCCCGGTGTGCCGCATCACCGCCGATTTCCGCGACAACGAGCGGAAGATCGCCGAGTTCATCCAGGAGAAGATGGAACTCTGGTACCGCGCCGCCGGCGCCGTCGACATCGTCCGCGCGCCGCTCGGCACCATGGGGCTCAACACCCACGCCTACGGCGGCACCCGCATGGGCGACGACGCCGAGACCAACGTCGTCGATCGCTTCGGGTTCGCGCATGAGGTGCCGAACCTCGGCGTGCTCGGCGCCTCGGTGATGGGCACCAGCGGTGCGCACAACCCCACGCTCACGGTGCAGGCGCTGGCGTGGCGGACCGCCGATCACCTCGTGCGCCGGTGGAAGACGATCGCGGAATGACCACTGCCCGCCGGCGGTGGATCACTGCGATCGTGACGGTCGTGGCCGGGCTGACGCTGGCCGCGCGCCCGGACGGACAGGCGCCGGCGGCGGGGGCGCCCACGCCGATTCCCGAGTTCTGGAGCGAGGTGCTGCTCGAGGACTACGAACTGCCGCTGGCCACGCCCTCGCGCACGCCCCGGCACGTCTCACGCGACTACTACTACGCGCTGCCGGAGCGCCAGGTGTTCAGGAGCTACCCGGTCTACCACCCCGATCGGGAACCACCCGGGTACATGGACCAGCTGCGGGCGGCCGAGCCCCAGGTGGCGTTCGACGCCGCGGCGCTGCGTACCGAGGCCGACTGGATTGCCGCCGGACGCCTCGTGTTCGAGCTGCCGATCGACGTCAATGGCCCGATCCTGCGGCCGTCGCACGTCCGCGATCGCGCCTGGTATGCGAAGCACCGAGTGCCGGTCGCGGCCGACGGCACGCTGCCGTTCGCGCGGTGGGTCGTGCGGGAACGAGGCACCGTCGAGCTCGGCAACGTCTCCTGCGCGATGTGCCACACGCGGGTGATGCCGGACGGCACCGCGATCCTCGGCGCGCAGGGCAACTTCCCCTTCGACCAGATCTTCGCCGACGACATTCCGAACATCCCGCCGCCGGTGATGCCGCTGGTCGTGCAGGCCCTGGTAGGTGCGCCCTGGGACATCGAGGCCACCACCCGCCTGCGGGCGATGTCCAACGCGGCCCTCCGCGACGCCTGGGCGGCGATTCCGCCCGGCGTCATCGCCCGTCAGGGCACCAGCGTCTTCGCGCCGCCCGCCGTGCCGGATCTCATCGGCATCGCCGATCGCCGCTACCTCGACAAGACCGGACTGGGCCGTCATCGCGGCATCGCCGACGTGATGCGCTACGCGGCGATGAACCAGACGCTCGACGTGCTCGGCGACTACGGCGGCTTCGTCCCGGACGCCGAGGACGGACGGACGCGGGCCGCACCGGGCAAGGCCGGCTTTTCCGGGGCCCGCGATCGCTACAGCGACGCCCAGCTCTACGCCCTCGCGAAGTTCCTGTACTCGCTGACGCCGCCGGCGAACCCCAACCGGCCGAACGCTCTCAGCCGTCGCGGCGAACAGGTGTTCGCGCGGTCCGGGTGCGCGCGCTGCCACACGCCGCCCGTCTACACGGCCAATAGGCTGGTGCCGGGCGAGGGATTCACCGTGCCGTCCGAGCACCGCCGGCGCTACGACGTGCTGGACGCGCGCGTGGGCACCGACCCGACGCTCACGATGCGCACCCGGCGCGGCACCGGCTATTACAAGATCCCGTCGCTGCGCGGCGTCTGGTATCGCGGGCCGTTCGAGCACAGCGGCTCGGTGGCGACGCTCGACGACTGGTTCGACCCGGCCCGGTTGCGCGCCGACTACGTGCCGACCGGGTTCAAGGGCGCGGGTGTCGCCGCCCGGGCCGTCCCCGGGCACCCGTTCGGCCTCTCGCTGTCAGCAGACGACAGGACGGCGCTCATCGCGTTCCTGAAGACGCTGTAGCGGCCACGTCGTAAGGTCTGCACGAAGTCTCGCTGAGCGAAGAAAGGGGTCTGGCCCCTACTCACACGCGACGCGCGTCATCGCGAACTCGAGGCGCGGTCCCTTGCCTCCAGGGCCGCCGTCGATCCACGCGGTGAGGTGCGTCGCGTCGAGGCGTCGATAGCCGACGCGCTTCGGGAAGTCGTGCGCCGGGTTCGCAAAGGTGATCTCGGCGGTGGCCTGGCCGGTGGCGGTGAACTCGGTGGGCGGCACGCCGTTGGGTTGTGCGACGTAGACAGGCACGCCGGCCTTCAGCACCACGCGCAGGAACTCGAACGCGCTGAGCGCGCCGCCCTTCACCGTGTGCGACGTGCCGATCAGCGTCGAGGCGTCGGCCGCGGTCCAGCGCTCCGTGAACGTCTCGGCGCCGCGGCTGCCGGTCCAGCAGCCGACCATCCACAGCGGCAGGTCGCCGCCAGCGGCCGGCACCGCGCTCACGGCGAACGCGGCGCTCAACGCCGCCACCAGCACGAGCGGCGCCCGCGCCTGGCGTAGTGGTGCGTCTTCGTGTCTCGGCATCGTCGTCCTCCGGGCGCGAGTGTCGCGCGTGCCCGGCCACGGCGTCTTGGAGAAACCCGACAGCATCACGGGGCGGTCCGCCGATCGACGAAGAACCGCGTCAGCTCGGCGAGGCGATGCTCGACGAACCGGCGCGGGGCGTCGCCGGCGAAGGCGCGGAACTCGGCGATGAAGTGCGCCTGATCGTAGAAACCGTGGTCGAGGGCCACGTCCACACCGCCGCGGGAGCGATGGGCGTCGAGGGCGGCTAGCACGCGGCGAAAGCGCACCAGCCGGGCGAAGCGCTTGGGACTGACGCCCACCGATGCCGTGAAGTGCCGCTCCAGCCAGCGCGGCGATGCGCCGGTGGCGCGGGCCAGCGCCGCCATCGAGAGCGAGCCGCCGGCGCGGCTCAGGTGATCGATGGCCGCGAGCAGGCGGGGATCGACCGGCGGCACCCCGGCATAGACGAGCCGCAGCTCGCGGCCGAGGGCGGTCAGCGCCGCGGCGAGCGTCGGAGCGTCCGCAGCGGCCGCGGCCAGGCGATGCAGCAGCGGCGCCGGCACCCTGGTCACCGACTCCAGCCGATCGACGAGCCGCGATTGCGGGAACGGGCACAACGGCGCGAGGCCGGCCGGGGTGAAGCGGACGCCGATCGACTCGACGCGGCGGCCGGGGGCGATGGCGACGCCGTGGGTCATCTGGCCGACGATCAACTGCCGCGGCTGGAGCGTCGCGCCGCCGCCAGGACGCCGCTGGCGGAAGAGATCGCCGCGGTGCACGACCAGCTCGGGCCGGCCGTCGGGCAGGATCAGATCGAACGAGGGACGGCGCGTCGCCCCCGTGAGCGTCCACAGGCAGGCGACATGGGCGGCGACGGCTGCGGGAGGGGCGTGCTCCTCGTAGCGCATCGGCGACGCGGTTACCGCTTCGCGGCCTCCTGGAAGGAGATGTCGAGAATCGGGTAGCTCTGCCAGTCCTTGTAGTTGAAGTGCCACCACTCGTTGGGCTCGACGGTGAAGCCGTGGCGCTCCATCACGCGCCGCAGCAGGTCGCGCTTGCCGCGCTGCTCGGGCTTGCCGCCGCGGTAGTCGGGAAACGAGCGCTTCGTCGCCTCGTCGTAGCCGCCCGGCATCTCCACCGCCTGGCCGTTGGCCAGGTCGTACAGCGTGAGGTCCACGGCGCAGCCGCGGTTGTGCTTCGACCCCGACTTCGGGTCGGCGACGAACTCCTGCATCGGCGTGCCAGCGGTCATGTCCCAGAACAGCTTGGTGATCGTCCACGGCCGGTAGCCGTCGTGGATGAGCAGCCCGTAGCCGTCGCGGGCCAGCTCCTTGTGGGCGGCGAGCAGCGCCTCGGCGGCCGGCCGCTGCAGGAACGCCCGGGCCTCGGGATAGACCACCTTGCCCAGGAAATTGTTCGTCTGGGCGTAGCGGATGTCGAGCTTGATGCCCGGATCGAGCGTCACGAGCTCGACGAGGTCGGCGCGTCGCGTCGCCTTGGGGTCGCGCGGCGGCCGGTCCTGAGCGAGGAGCGGCGCGGTCAGCAGGAGGGCGGCGAGCGCCACGAGCGCCATCGCGGTTCGCATCACGCGCGCATTATCCGCGGTCCCCGTCGGTGGTTACAAACGGAAAAACCGGGTCGCCTTGACGACGAAGGCGCGGTTCTTCAGGCCCGGATACCCGCGCGTGGTCGTGTCGCGCTCGTCGGTGTAGACGACGAAGAACTCGCTGCCCAGCTTGTACTCCCAGCGGTAGCGGATGTTGCTGCTGAAGCTGCGGTCGATCGAGTTGTATTGGACCAGCGCGCTGGCGAACATCCGCGGCGAGAAGGCGTAGTCGGCGCGGGTGCGCACGAGCGTGGTCGTGAAGGCGCCCTGCGGCAGCGCGATGCGGGTCCGCTGGATGGTCGGCTCGATCGAGAACTGCTTCAGCAGCGACACCCGTGCCGCGGTGTAGCTGAGGGTGCGGATGGTGCCGTTCCAGAACTCGCCGGCCTGGGCGGTGATGGTGCCGGCGATGCGCCGCTGGGCGCCCAGCGAGTAGCTCACCTGCACGTCGTCGAACGAGTAGCTGCCGGGCGCGATGGTCGGGCCGCCGCCGACCGGGAACGGCCGCGTGATCATCTCGTAGTCGCGCGTCGCCTCGACGTTGATGGTGTCGCTGTTCTCCAGCTCGACGTTGAACTTGCCGACCTGGACGCGCGTCTCGAGCGCGCCGCCGCCGTTCTCGAGGTGCTCGAGGTCGGCCTGCCACGTCAGCTTGCGCACGCCCTTGAGGGTCTTCGGCCGCGGGCTGAAGCGCAGCGACGCGAACGACCGGCGGAAGTTGTCGCGCTGCAGGAAGCCGACCTCGGGGTTGAAGTCGTCGCCGACGTCGAGGTACTCGAAGCGGGCGCCGTAGCGGTCGGCGAAGTAGTCGAAGCGGCCCTGGAAGCTGTCGTCGTCGCCGCTCAGCCCCTCGGTCCAGGTCTTGGCGTAGTAACCGCCGATGGTCAGGTTCTCGTAGAACCCGAACGCGCCGTCGACGCCGAACACCTGGTTCGAGCCGGGCGCCACGTTCGAATCCGACCGGTTGGTGAACATCGCACCGACCGTGCTCTTGCGCAGGATGTCGCGCTTGACGCGCACCACCGAGAAGTTGGTCGATGGCGTCGCCGACACCGCCTCCGAGCCGCTCTGGATGTTGAGCAGGCCGACGCCGAACTTGCCGACCTTGCCGGTCACCCGCGCGCCGGCCTGGATCGGCACGATCCGCCCGAGGTTCAGGCCGATGCGCCGGCTGTAGAACAGGAACGGCGTCGCCGACTGCTGGTTGAAACCGCCGCCCAGTCCGCCGCCGCCGCCGCCACCGCTGGCGCCGCCGCGCCCGAAGTCGAAGATGCCGCGGCCCTCGAGGAAGAAGTCGCGCTTCTCGGGGAAGAACAGGTTGAAGCGCGTGAGGTTGAGCTGCTGCTCGTCCACCTCGACCTGCGCGAAGTCGGTGTTGTAGGTGAAGTCGGCGACCAGGTTGGCGGTGATGCCGTACTTCACGTCGAGGCCGAGCTGCGAGTCGAAGTCGTTGGACACTGGCGGCGTGCGCAGCCGGTCGGTGGTCGAGCGGCCGAACACGTACGGCTTGATCTCGGTGGTGCGCCCGGCCGGCGGCGCGTCGATGCCGGTGGCGCTGCCGTAGAGCGACACGCGGTTGAGACCCATCGGGCCGGCCATCGACGCCGGCAGCAGCGTCAGATAGGCCCACTCGTTCTTGCGGCGGATCGATCGCCGCACCTGGAAGCCCCAGGTCTGGTTGCGGCCGCCGGCGAAGCGCAGCGACTTGAACGGGATGATCATCTCCATGGTCCAGCCGCCCGGAAAGCGTCCGGTGCGCACGTTCCACACCGGGTTCCAGTCGGAGTTGGGCTGGCCCTCGTCGATGGTCGAGTAGTCCGAGAAGGCGCCGAGCGGGGTGGCGTAGAACATGAAACCGCTGCGCCGATCGTAGAAGGTGTCGAAGCCGACGCCGATGTGGTCGTTCTGCCGCAGCGGCGCGGTGTCGCGCCGGTACTCGTTGGCGATCCACTCGTCGGGCGCCGCCGAATCGTGGACCCGCGCGCCGACGTAGATGTTGCGGTCGTCGAACATCAGCCACAGCTCGGTCTTCTCGGTGGCCGGCTGGCCGGTGGCGGGCACCACCTGGATCAAATCGCCGAACGGCGGGTTGTCGCGGTAGACCGACTCGTCGAGCTGACCATCGACGTCGAGCGGCGCCAGCAGGCGGATGGCGCGCACCGTGGCCTGACCGCGATCGTCGCGGGTGATCGTGGCCGGAGCCACGGGCGCGGGCGGGCCGTCGATCGCCGCCGAGCCGGCCGTGCCGCCCGTGCCGGCGGCCGCTGGCGGGCCGCCCGGGCCCGACCCGGCGGATTCCTGGGCCGACGCCACGGCGGCGCCAGCGCACAGCGCGGCCACGGCGATCGCCAAGCGACCGGATGTCAGCATGGGAACACACCAGCTTAGCCAACGGCCGCGGCCGGCCGCGTCACCGGATGTCATCTCGGCTAGGGCTGGGGACTGGGGGCTGGGGCTAGGGGCTGGACGCTGGGGACCGGGCATGTCGCTGCCGTTCTGGCTTCCGCGCCGCCCCTTGGCCGATGGACGAGCCCGGTTCGCTCAGTTTCTCGAAGCCGTGGCGGCCTGCACGCCCTAGCCCCTAGCCCCCAGCCCCCAGTCCCCAGCTAGAAGTGCCACCCACCCAGGTCGGTCGGGTAGAGGAACTCCAGCACGTTGCCGACGCGGTCGGCCCACGCCGCCTCGCTGTGCGTCGCGCCCGGCGCCTCGGCGTAGCGCAGGTCGTGGTGGTCGCGCCAACCGACGCCGACCAGCGCCTCGCGCAGCCGGCGCGCGTCGCCAATCGCCACGCGGCCCTCGCCGCCGCCGATGTCGAGCCAGATACGGGTGTCGGGCTTGGGGCGCGTCTTGGCCACCATCCGCAGGATGGCGCGGCGCCCCCACCACACCGACGGCGACATCACGGCCAGGCGCGAGAACACGTCGGCGTGCCGCAAACCGAGGAACAGGGTGGACAGCCCGCCCAGCGACGACCCGCCGAGGCCGGTGGACGCGCGATCGCGTTCGGTGCGGTAGGTGGCGTCGATGAACGGCTTCAGTTCCTCGGTGAGGAACCGGCCATGGGCCTTGCCCAGCCCGCCGCCGAGCCGCGGGTCCTTCGTCGGCGTGTACTCGGTGATGCGCGCCGCGCCGGCGTGGTTCATGCCGACGATGATCAGCGGCTGGACGCGGCCCTCGGCGATGAGCATGTCGGCCATCTCGCCCAGGCGCCAGTGCTGGCCGCGCACGTAGGCGGTGTCGGGGTCGAACAGGTTCTGGCCGTCGTGCATGTAGAGCACGGCATAACGGCGGGACCGGTCGTCGTCGTAGCCGGGCGGCAGATAGACGACGAGATCGCGTGACCGGTCGAGGAACCGGGAGGCGAAGCCCGAATGGCGAGCGAGACGAGGCGCGGACACGGAAGGTACGGTCATCCGAACGTGGGCGTGGTCGGCGCAGCGGCGGGCCGCGGGTCTCCAGCCGCTAGCCCCGAGCCGCTAGCCCCTAGCCCCTAGCCGCTAGCCCCTAGCCGCTAGCCGCTAGTATAGATGCCGCCCGGGAATCGACGTGCCCGGGCCGTCTACCTCCCAGCCGATGACTCGTGACTATCACCGCTGGTACTCGCGCTCGCTCGACCGCGACATGGAGCTGCTGGTCTACGGCCACGGCGGGACGCCGTTCGTGGTCTTCCCCAGCTCGATGGGCGCGTTCTTCGAGTACGAGGACCGCGGCATGGTGGACGCGGTGCGCCAGAAGCTGGACAACGGCTGGCTGCAGCTCTACTGCGTGTCGTCGGTGGATAGCGAGAGCTGGTACCAGAAGCGCATCCACCCCCGCCATCGGGTCGAGCGGCACCTGCAGCACGAGGCCTACGTCCTCGGCGACGTCGTGCCGCTCATCCGGCACCGCAACCCGATCGCCGGCATCGGCGTGACCGGGTGCAGCTTCGGCGCCTACCACGCCATGGCGATGGCGCTGCGCCACCCCTACGTGTTCACGTCGGTGGTGACGATGGGCGGCGCCTTCGACATCAGCCAGTTCCTCGACGGCTGGAGCGACAAGGACGCCTACCTGCTGAACCCGCCGTGGTTCCTGCCCGGCCTGGCCGATCCGTATTTCCTCGACCAGTACCGCCGCAACAAGTTCGTGCTCGCCACCGGCGAGTGGGACATCTGCCGGCCCGCCAACGAGGAGTTCTCGCGCCTGCTCGGCGCCAAGGGCGTCGCGCACTCGCTGCACGTGTGGGGCTTCGGCTCCAAGCACGACTGGCCGTTCTGGCGCCCCATGGCCAGCGCCTACCTGCCCTGAGAGCCGGGGCTCGGGACCGCGACCCGGCGCGATGCCGGCAGCCGCCGCCCCGCTCGTCCTTACTGCTTGACGACCAGGACGTTGAATCGGGCTCCCGCCGGCATCGTGTCGAGCGGGTTCTCCCGGAAGATCGTCCACCGATCGACGCTCTCGTCGTAGTACACGCCGACGCCGCCCGGGACGTAGACGTTGCCGGGCGCCGGCTGGTACAGGTGCTCGACGAACACCAGGGCATTGGCATCGCCGTTGAGCAGGGGGTGATCGAGGCGGGTGAGGTTGCCGGTGATGTTGCCGGCGCTGGCGATGTGCCGGAACACCGGCCGGACCGTACCCGAGACCCTGATCGCTCCGTTGTCGATCTGCACGGCGGTCGTCCCCGTGTTGGTGCGCGCCAGCAGCGCGGTGCCCGACTCGGCGTAGGCGCTGACGCCCAGGCCGGCCCCGGCCAGGCCCGCGACCCCCGTTCCGGTCGACGTCGTGCCGACCACACCGCCGCCGCTGCCGCTGTCGCCGCGGACGCCGGCCGACCCCGGTGAGCCCCAGCCGCTGCCGCCGCCCCACTGGCCGTACACGGCCGCGGCATCGCCGATGAAGGGTCCGGGATCGGAGTTGGTCCGCACCGACAGCCCGCGGTCTCCGGCGCCGGCCGGCTGCACGAGGAGTGTGCCGTAGGTGAACGGATTGGCCGCCGGCCGGGGGCTGCCGGCGGCCGGCGACCCGGTGAGGAAGGCGAACGTTCCGGTGGTCCCGGCCGAGTCGCGCCAGGTGCCGCCGAGGGTCGCCAGCGTGAGGCTGGCCGCCACCTGCACGCCGTGTCCGCTCGGCGCGGTGACGATGTTGAAGCCGAGACCGATGGTGCCATCCGGGTTGGGCGTGGCCAGGCCGACCAGCGGCGCCCGCGGAGCCGCGACGCACTGGTCGTCGTAGCCGTCCAGCGTGTAGACGGCGCCGTTCTGCACGACGGTCACGGTGAGCACGTTGCAGTAGGGCAGCAGCTGCCAACGGAACGTGCCGATGGTCTGCGCCGACGCCACGGCCGGCTGGAACAGGCCACTGGCGGCGGCGAGGGCAACGAGCGAACCAGCAGTAGCTCTCATGGCGGGTCGTATCGGCACGAACCGGTTCCGGCTGCAGGCGCCGGCGGCCCGCCGCAGCGGCCGGCGGGCGCTCCGCCCCCCGGACTGGACTAAGCTGAGGCTCCCGGAGATCACGGCATGGCCACGATCGGCGTCCTGTTCGGCATGGAGAACGTCTTCCCCGGCGCACTCGTCGAGCGCATCAACCAGCTGCGCGTGCCGGATGTCACCGCCGAGTTCGTGCAGATCGGCGGCGTGCCCCTGAACGCCCCGGCCAGGTACCGGGTGATCGTCGACCGCATCTCGCACGACATTCCGTTCTACCGCGCCTACCTCAAGCAGGCCGCCCTGGCCGGCACCTACGTGGTGAGCAACCCGTTCTGGGCCAGCGCCGACGACAAGTTCTTCAACTACGCCCTCGCCGACCGGCTCGGCGTCGCGGTGCCGCCCACGGTGGTGCTGCCGCACAAGGAGCATCCGCCCGGCACGACCGACAAGTCGATGCGCAACCTCTTCTACCCGCTCAACTGGGACGAGGTGTTCGCCTACGTCGGCTTCCCGGCCTTCCTCAAGCCGTTCGACGGCGGCGGCTGGCGCGACGTCTATCAGGTGAAGTCGAAAGAGGAGTTCTTCCAGGCCTACGACCAGACGCGCACGCTGTGTATGACCCTGCAGCGCGCCGTCAAGTTCACGGAGTACTTCCGCTGCTACGTGGTCGGCCAGCAGGACGTGCATGTGATGGCCTACGACCCGCGGGCGCCGTTCCACGAGCGCTACGTCAAGCGCCCGCCGAAGTACCCGGAGGCGCTGCTCACCCGGGTGAAGAACGACGCGCTCACCCTGTGCCGCGCCCTCGGCTACGACCTCAACACGGTGGAGTTCGCCGTCGAGGACGGCGTGCCCTACGCCATCGACTTCATGAACCCGGCGCCCGACGCCGACCCGCACTCGGTGGGGGTCGAGAACTTCGCCTGGATCGTCGAGGCGGTGGCGCAGCTGGCGGTGCGCAAGGCGCAGGAGCCGCCGGCGCCGCTCGACCTGCGCTGGGCGCCGATGCTGAAGGGCCGGCCGTGAAGCGCCCCTCCTTCACGATCGGGATCGAGGAGGAGTACCAGACCATCGATCCCGAGACCTTCGACCTGCGCTCGCACATCCAGACCGAGCTGATGGCGCAGGGCAAGCGGGTGATGAACGAGAAGGTCAAGTCGGAGATGCACCAGGCGGTGGTCGAGGTCGGCACCGGCGTGTGCCGCGACATCGCCGAAGCCCGCGCCGACATCGTCACCCTGCGCCGGCAGATGCTGACGCTGGCCGGGCAGAACGGCCTGCTGCTGGTGGCCGGCGCCACCCACCCGTTCGCCGACTGGCGGGTGCAGGACATCTCCCCCGACGAGCGCTACCTGCAGGTGGTCGAGGACATGCAGCTGGTGGCCCGCGCAAACCTGATCTTCGGGCTGCACGTGCACGTCGGCATCGAAGACCGCGAAACCGCGATCCACCTGATGAACCAGGTGCGCTACTTCCTGCCGCACCTGCTGGCGCTGTCCACCAACTCGCCGTTCTGGCTGGGCATGAACACCGGGCTGAAGTCGTACCGATGCAAGGTGTTCGACAAGTTCCCGCGCACCAACATCCCCGACTACTTCAGCAGCTGGGCCGACTACGAGAGCTTCGTCAACCTGCTCATCCGCACCAACTGCATCGACAACGCCAAGAAGATCTGGTGGGACGTGCGGCCGCATCCGTTCTTCCCGACCATCGAAGTGCGGATCTGCGATCTGCCGCTGCGCGTCGACGAGACGCTGGCCATCGCCGCGCTGATCCAGGCCACCGTCTACAAGCTGTGGCAGCTGCACGCCCGCAACCAGGCGTGGCGGCCCTACAGCCGGGCGCTGATCATGGAGAACAAGTGGCGGGCGTCGCGCTACGGCATCGACGGCGCGCTGATCGACTTCGGCCGCGAGGTGGAGCTGCCCGAGCGCGAGCTGCTCGAGGAGTACCTGGGGTTCGTCGACGACGTCCTCGATGAGCTGGGCAGCCGGCGCGAGGTCGAGCACATCCGCTGGATCATGGAGCACGGCACCGGCGCGGACCGTCAGTTGGCCGAGTTCGCTCGCTCCAACGACCTGCGCCAGGTGGTCGAGTTCATGGTGCGGGAGACGCAGGCGGGGCTTTAGCTGGCGGCTGGGGGCTGGCGGCTAGCGGCTAGGGGATCACGCTGTCACGCTGTAGGGCAGAGCTTCAGCTCTGCCGCGAAGGGAACGCCTGTGAAGAACACGCTCCTCGCAAGCCTCTTCGTCGTCCTGGCCGCCACGAACGGCGCGGCGCAGGCGCCGGCGCAGCCGCCGAAGGCGCCATTCGAGCCGCAGGTCGGGCAGGGCGGCAAGGACGTGGTGTGGGTGCCGACGCCCCAGGCGCTGGTCGAGAAGATGCTCGACATGGCCCGGGTCACGCCCGACGACGTCGTCTACGACCTGGGCTCGGGCGACGGGCGCAACATCATCGCCGCCGCCAAGCGCGGCGCCACCGCCATCGGCGTCGAATACAACCCCGACATGGTCGAGCTGTCGCGGCGCAACGCCGCGGCCGCCGGCGTGAGCGGCAAGGCCACGTTCGTCGAGGGCGACATGTTCACCGCCGACATCTCCAAGGCGACGGTGATGGCGCTGTTCCTGCTGCCCGACAACCTCGAGCGGCTGCGCGACACCTTCATGCGGCTGCGCCCCGGCACGCGCATGGTGCTGAACACCTTCGGCATCCCCGAGTGGGACCCCGACGTGCGCGAGACCATCGAAGGCGACTGCGTGAGCTGGTGCACGGCGCTGCTCTACTACGTGCCGGCCCGCGTCGCCGGGACGTGGAAGACCGACCGCGGCGAGCTGCAGCTCACCCAGATGTACCAGGTGGTGCTCGGCACGCTCACCGAGCAAGGCCGCCAGGTGAAGCTGACCGGCAAGCTCGAAGGCACGGCGCTGACGCTCGACGGCGACGGCGTGGCGCTGCGGGCGAGCGTGGCCGGGGATCGCCTCGACGGCGGGTCGTGGTCGGCGACCCGCGTCACGCCGTAGAGGCGTCTTCATGCGGACCAGCACCACGCTCCTCGCGGTTGCGGCGCTGGCGCTCGGCGCCGCGCTCGCCCGCCCCGCCGCGCAGGCCCCGGCGGTGCCGGCCGCGCAGAGCACCGATCGGGCGACGCAGACCTTCGCGCAGCAGTGCGCCGGCTGCCACGGCGACGCGCTGCAGGGCGCCCGCGCCGGCAGCCTGCTCGACGAGCAGTGGACCTACGGCGGCGACGACGACTCGCTGGTGCGGTCGATCCGCGAGGGCCGCGCCGACGCCGGAATGCCCGCCTTCGGCGGCGAACTCGACGAGGCTCGCGCCCGCGAGATCGTCTATCTGATCCGCAACCTGGCGGCCCGCGCCAAAGGGCGGCCCGCCGCGCGGGCCACGCCGGCCGTGGACGGCGTGATCGCCAGTGCCCGCCATGCCTTCCGCGTCGAGACGATCACCGACGCCCTCCAGACCCCGTGGGCCGTGGCGGTGCTTCCCGACGGGCGGCTGCTGGTCACCGAACGGCCCGGGCGCCTGCGGGTGATCGAGCGCGGCCGGCTGCTGCCCGATCCGGTCGAGGGCGTGCCGCCGGTGTGGACGACGCAGGACGGCGGCCTGTTCGACGTCGAGATCCACCCGCGCTTCGCCGAGAACGGCTGGGTGTATCTGGCCTACGCCGAACCGCGCGAGCCGAAGCGCTCGAACACCGTGGTGATGCGCGCCCGCCTGGACGGGCACCGTCTGGTGGACCCGGTGACCATAGCCCGGTGGCCGGACGAGTGGTACGTGACGAGCAACGTGCACTACGGGTCGCGATTCATCTTCGACCGCGAGGGCTACCTCTACTTCAGCATCGGCGATCGCGGCCAGGCCGACCGCTCGCAGGACCTGTCGGCGCCGGTCGGCAAGATCCATCGCGTGACCGCCGACGGCGCCCCGGCCCCGGGCAATCCGTTCGCCGGACGGCCGGGAGCGCTGGCGACCATCTGGAGCTACGGCAACCGCAACCCCCAAGGGCTGGCCTGGCATCCCGTCACCGGCGATCTGTGGGAGACCGAGCACGGGCCCCGCGGCGGCGACGAAGTGAACGTCATCCGCCCGGGCGCCAACTACGGGTGGCCGGTGGTCAGCTACGGCATCCTCGACACCTGGGTGTCGCCCGAGGTCAACGGCAAGGCCACGGCGGCGACCACCATGCCGGGCATGGAGCCGCCGATCACGCACTACACGCCGTCGCCCGGGATCTCGCCGCTGCTCTTCTACACCGGCGACGCCTTTCCCGGCTGGAAGCACGAGCTGCTGGTCGGCATGATGCGCGACGAGGAACTGCGCCGCCTGACCATCGAGGGGCGCCGCATCGTCGCGCAGGAGGTGCTGTTCCGCGGTCTGGGCCGGGTCCGCGATCTGGCGCAGGCGGCCGACGGGTCGATCTACGTGGCGCTGGCCACGCCCGGGGCGGTCGTGTCGGAGACCACGGCTGGCCGCGTGGTGCGGCTGCTGCCGGTGAAATGAGGAGCCTGATGAGATCGTCCGCCGCCGCCGTCCTCGCCGCCGCGAGCCTGCTGCTCGTCGCCTCGACACCGCACGCACAGGCACCGGCCGACCGGCCGCTCGACATCTACTTCATCGACACCGAAGGCGGCCAGGCCACGCTCTACGCGGCGCCGTCGGGACAGACGCTGCTGGTGGACACCGGCAACGCCGGGGCCCGCGACCTGGATCGCATCCTGGCCGTGCTGGGCACGGCCGGCGTGACCCGCATCGATCACCTGTTCCTCACCCACTACCACGGCGATCACTACGGCAATGTGATCGAGCTGGCCGCGCGGCTGCCGGTCGGCCACCTCTACGATCACGGCGCCTCGATCGAAGCGGATCGGCCGAACGTCCAGGCCTTCGAAGCCCGCTACGCCGAGCTGCATCGCAAGATTCCGCGCACGATCGTCGCGCCGGGCGACGTGGTGCCCGTCGCCGGGCTGGCGACCACGGTGGTCGCCAGCCACAGCCGGCCGCTCACCACCGCCATCGCCGGCGCGCCGGGCGCCGGCCAGCCCAACCCCGCGTGCGCCGGCGTGGCGCCGCGCGACGAATCGAAGGTCGATCCCGACAACCACTACTCGGCCGGCTTCGTCATGGCGCACGGCCGATTCCGCACCGTCAATCTCGGCGATCTGACGTGGAGCCGCGAGCTGGCCTTGATGTGTCCGTTGAACCCGATCGGCACCGTCGATCTCTACCTGACCACCCATCACGGGCTCGACCAGTCGGGGTCGCCGGCGGTGGTCCACGCCTTGCGCCCGCGCGTGGCGGTGATGAACAACGGCACCCGCAAGGGCGGCGCGGTGGTGTCGTTCCAGACACTGCGTACGTCGCCGGGGCTCGAGGACATCTGGCAGCTGCACTGGTCGTACCACGGCGGCATCGAGCACAACGCCCCAGGCGTGATGATCGCCAATCTCGACGACGCCGCGCAGGTGGCGGCGGTGGTCGCCGCGGATTCCGGGGCGGCCCTGCCGGCGGGCCCGGGCGGCAACGCCGCGCACGCGCCGGCGCACTACCTGAAGGTGTCGGCCCGCCGCGACGGCTCGTTCACGGTGACCAACAGCCGCAACGGCTTCACGCGCACCTACGCCGCCAGACCGTGATCAGGCGTTGACGATCTGCGGAATCAGCGTGCCGTAGACGTCGGTCAGCCGCATGTCGCGGCCGTTGGAGCGGTAGGTCAGCTTCTTGTGGTCGAGCCCGAGCAGGTGCAGCATCGTCGCGTGCAGGTCGTGGTACGAGATCGGCTGCTCGAGCGCCTTGTAGCCGAAGTCGTCGCTGGCGCCGATCACCTGGCCGCCCTTGATGCCGGCGCCGGCCATCAGCACCGTCTGCGTCCCCGGATTGTGGTCACGGCCGACGCCGCGCTGCGAGATCGGCATGCGGCCGAACTCTGAGTGCATGATCACCAGCGTGGAGTCGAGCAGGCCGCGCGCCTGCAGGTCGGTGAGCAGCCCGGCCATCGCCTTGTCGGTCTCGGCGGCATGCTGCGTGTGGTTGGCGCGGACATCGCCGTGGGCGTCCCAGGTGTCCACGTTCTGGTTGCCGACGCCGCCCGAGAACACCTGCACGAAGCGCACGCCGCGCTCCACCAGCCGCCGCGCCATCAGGCACTGCCGGCCGAACGGCTCGGTCACCTTCTCGTCGAGGCCGTAGAGCGCCTTGGTGGCGGCTGATTCGCTGGCGACGTCCACGGCATCGGGCGCGCAGCCCTGCATCCGATAGGCCAGCTCGTAGGACGAGATGCGCGCCGCCAGCTCGCTGTTGCCGGGGAACTTCTGCATGTCGAGTTCGTTGAGCTTGGCCAGTGCATCGAGCCGGGCGCGCTGGTCGGCGGCGCTCACCGTGGCCGGCGGCTTCAGATCGACGATCGGATCGCCGCTCGATCGGAACAACGTGCCCTGGAACGCCGCCGGCATGTAGCCGGCGCTCCAGTCGTTGGGCCCGCCCAGCGGGCCGCCGCGCGCGTCGGTCATCACCACGTAGGCGGGCAGGCTCGACGACACCGAGCCGAGCCCGTAGGTCACCCACGCGCCGACGCTCGGGAAGCCGAGGTTGATCTGGCCGGTCTGCATCTCGTAGGTGCCCTGCACGTGGTCGTTGGAGCGTCCGTAGACCGAGCGCAGGAACGCGAGGCGATCCACCTGCCCGCTCAAGTGCGGGAAGATCTCCGACACCTCGATGCCGCTCTGCCCGTGCTTCTTGAAGCTGAACGGGCTGGGCATCAGCGGACCCGGCGAGCCCTGCCGCACGATCACGTCGCCGGCCACCTTGTCGTCGATCGGCTGCCCGGCGTACTTGGCGAGCGCCGGCTTGGGATCGAAGGTGTCCATCTGGCTCCAGCCGCCGCCCATGAAGAGCGAGATGACGGCGGTGGCGCGCGGCGTGAAGTGCGGGGCGCGCGGCGCGTAGGGATTCACGCCGGTGGCGGCCGCGGTGCAGGCGTCGAGGCCGGGCGGCGCCGCCGCCAGCAGCCCCTCGCGGTCGAGCAGCCACGCCAGCGCCAGCCCGCTCACCCCGCCTCCCGACTGGAAGAGAAACTCGCGACGATCCCAGAAATTGCGGCTGCAGCGGTGCGACACGGCTCACCTCATGTAGACGAACTCGTCGAGATTGAGCAGCACGTGCGTGAACGACGCGAGCGACTGCGTGGCGGCCAGATCGCGGGCGATCGCCGCCTCGGCGGCCGATGGCGGCCGCGCCAGCGCGATGCGATATGCCAGGTCGATCTGCGCCGCCGGATCGGCCGACGCCGCCTGCACGCGCGCCGCCAGCCGATCGGCCTGGCCGAGCACGAACGGGTTGTTGAGCAGGGTCAGCGCCTGCGTGGGCACGGTGGAGACATTGCGCGCGCCGGCGACGACGTTCATGTCGGGATGATCGAAGGTGTCGAACATCGGGTAGGGCAGCGACCGCCGCCGATACACGTAGACGCCGCGGCGCCATGCCGCCGGCCCCTCGGGCGTGTTCTCCCACTTGCCCCGATACTGGCCGGCCAGGATGTCCTTGGGGATCAGCGGGAAGATCGGCTCGCCGCCGATCGCCGGGTTCAGGTTGCCGCCGGCGCCGAGCATCGCGTCGCGGACGATCTCGGCCTCGAGGCGCTGCGGGCGGAACCGCCACAGGTAGCGGTTGTCGGGATCGGCGGCGACACTGGCCGGGTGGTCGAAGCTCGACGCCATCTGGTAGGCGGCCGAGGTCATCATCAGCCGGTTGATCTGCTTCACGCTCCAGCCGCGCTGCACGAACTCCACGGCCAGCCAGTCGAGCAGCGCCTGATCGGTCGGCGCCTCGCCCATCTTGCCGAAGTTCTCGAGCGTGGCGACGATGCCGCGGCCGAAGTGCTTCTGCCACAGCCGATTGACGATCACGCGCGCGGTGAGCGGGTTGTCGGGCGAGGCGATCCACTGCGCCAGGGCGAGGCGACGCCCTGATGTGCGGCCATCGGGCCGCGGGATGACGGTGGCCGGCGTGCCGCGCGTGACCACCTGCGGGAAGCCGGGCTGCATCAGCGGCCCGCGGCTCTCGACGTCGCCGCGGATCAGGAGGTACGACGGCGGCACTTCGTAGCGGCCCGGGCCCTTGTGCAGGTAACTGCCCGGGAACGGCGGCGGGATGCGGCACTTGGGACAGCTCACCACCTCGTCGCCTTCGCCGAGCGGCGAGAAG
>CAYUAX010000056.1:0-25644 GCA_964442845.1 uncultured Bifidobacteriaceae bacterium
GGACATCATCGTCCAGGTGGCCAAGGAGCCGCTCGGCACCAAGGGCGCGCGCCTCACCTCGCACGTCACCATGCCGGGCCGCTTCCTGGTGTTCATGCCGACCGTCGATCACGTCGGCGTGTCGCGCAAGATCTCGACGCGCGAGGAACGGAACCGGCTGCGCGGCATCGTCAAGGAGTTCCGCGAGCAGCACCACTTCGGCGGCGGCGTCATCATCCGCACCGCCGCCGAGGGCAAGCCCAAGGAAGACATCGTCTCCGACCTGCAGTACTTCCACCGCGTGTGGACCGAGATGCGGCAGAAGTCGGAATCGAGCCGGGCGCCAGCCGTGGTGTTCCGCGAGGCCAGCCTCGTCGCCAAGCTGCTGCGCGACCTGCTGACCGACGACTACACGGCGATTCGCATCGACGACCCGCGCGAGTACCAGCGCATCGTCGAGCTGCTCGAGCGCATCATGCCCGGGATGTCGGCCCGGGTGAAGCTGCACGACAAGCCGTACCCGATCTTCGAGGAGTACGGCGTCCAGGCCGAGTTGGACAAGGCGCTCAAGAGCAAGGTGTGGCTGAAGTCGGGCGGCTCGATCGTCATCAACCAGACCGAGGCGCTCGTCGCCATCGACGTCAACACCGGCCGCTACGTCGGCAAGAAGTCCACCGGCCGGCTCGAGGACACGATCATCAAGACCAACCTCGAGGCGGCCAAGGAAATCGTCCGCCAGATCCGCCTGCGCGACCTCGGCGGCATCATCGTCCTCGACTTCATCGACATGGAGGAGAAGAAGAACCGCCAGAAGGTGTTCCAGGCGGTCGAGCACGAGCTGCGCCGGGATCGCTCCCCCTCGAAGGCGCTGCAGGTCTCGGACTTCGGGCTGGTGATCGTCACCCGCAAGCGCGTCAAGCAGAGCCTCGAGCGCACGCTCACCGAGCCGTGCCCGTACTGCTCGGGCACCGGCACCATCAAGAGCAGCTCGACGGTGTGCTACGAGATCCTGACCGAGGTGAAGAAGGTCGGCCCCGAACTGGACGGCCTCGGCGTGCTGCTGCGCGTCAACCCCGACATCGCCCGTGCGCTCAAGGACGAGGAGCGTGGCGTGCTGCGCGACCTCAAGCAGACGCTCGGCAAGGACGTCATCGTCAAGGCCGACGTCCAGCTCCACCACGAGCAGTTCGACGTGATGTCGATCGGCGGCTAGGCCGCTGCGCGGCCAACCCGCCAATCGACAGGGGCTGGGGACTCGGGTCTCGGGATTCGGCGAAGAACTCGCGCCCAACGCGTACACGAAGCGGCCCGGCTGGTCTTCACCAGCCGGGCCGTTGTCTTTCCCGAGCCCCGAACCCCGAGCCCCGGTTCTAGAAGCGCACGATCATCGAGATCCGGTACTGCCGCGGCGTCTGGAACGCGCCGCGCGCCGTGGCCTTGCCGAAGTTGTCCACCGCGGCCTGGCAGGCGGCGTTGGCGGTGGCACCGCACCAGGCGACGTTGTTGTTGGCGATCTTGTCCTCGCGGTTGGTCACGTTGAAGATCTCGCCCTTCACCCCGATCTGGCTGGTCGACGGACCGCGCCACGTCAGCTCGATCGAGTTGTCGACGAACCACTGCAGCCCGGAGACGGGGTCGGAGCCGCGCTCGTTGTAGAAGTAGGTGGCCGTCGGGCCGGCGTTGGTCAGCGTGCCCGGCAGCAGGACGTTCACCGCGCGCACCTTCTCGTAGCGGCGCTTCGACAGCGCTTCGCCCAGCGCGCCCAGCGACAGCGTGAAGCGGCCGATCGGCCGGACGTAGCCGCCGTAGAACTTGAAGTTGTGCGGCCGGTCGTAGATCGGGCGACCGGTCTTGTTGGCGCCGTCCTGCACCTCGCGGCAGGGGATCACGCCGCCGCTGCCGACCGAGGCGTCGAGCGTGGTCCGGCACTGCGCGTCGATGTAGTCGCCGAGGGTCGTGAAGGTCGGCTCGAAGTGGTTGCCGCGGGTGCGCGAGAAGGTGTAGCTGGCCTGGGCGTTCCAGTTCGACGAGAAGCGCTTCTCGAAGGTGGCCATCACGCCGCGATACGACCGTTCGGCGCCGTCGTAGTTCACGACTTCGCGCCGCACCGAGCCATCGGCGTTGAACGTGCGGATGTCGTCGATCAGGTCGTTCCACTTGCGGCCGATCAAGCGGACGCCGGTGGCGAAGTTGCGGCCGATCTGCCGCTGCACGCCGATGGTGACCTCGTCCAGGTACGACGGGTCGAGGTCGGGGTTGGGCAGGAACGAGTTGCCGCCGACCCGCACGCTGTTCTGGAACACGTAGGTCGAGCCGTTCCAGGCGTAGTTGTCGAAGTCGGCCTGCTGCGGCACGCCGGCGAAGCCGTCGGAAAAGCTCTGGATGATGCCGGTATAGAAGCGGCCGTAGCTGCCGACCGCGATGGTCTTGCCGTCGCCGGTGAGGTCGAAGCTGGCCGACAGCCGCGGCGCGACCACGAAGGTATCGACGGTGTCGGCGCCCAGGTCGCTGGTGCCGGTCTGCTTCTCAGCGCGCAGCCCGGCCTCGACGAAGAGCCGCCGCGTCACGTCGAACTTGTCGCGCAGATAGAAGGCGTAGTTGCGGCCCTTGGAGGTCGAGGCGCCCGACAGGTAGTCCTGCCGGAACAGCGGCACGAGCGTGCCAGTCGCCTGGTTGAACGACTCGGCGATGAAGCGCTGGCTGTTGGGGTAGTTGAAGAGCGCCCCCGACTCGACGGTCTGGAAATCGAAGCCGGCCTTCACGCTGTGGCTGCGCCAGCCGGTGTTGAAGAACCACGTGCTGGCGACGTTGGCCTGGGTCCGCGGCCGGTCGACGAAGCCGTCGAAGGTGGCGCCGTTGTAATTGCGATTGTCGGCCTGCGACAGCACCGGGGCGTTGGAGCCGATCCGGCCGCTCTCGAAGGTGGTGACGTCGATCCGGCTGCTGTAAGTGCCGACCGCCGCCTCCACCGCCCAGTTGCCGCGGAGGACGCCGTTCCACTGCGCCGCCCAGGAGTCTGAACTCTGGTTCTGCGCGGTGAGGGCTTCCAGCTCGCCGGCCGGCTGCGTCGCGCCCCAGTAGTCGATGACGAAACCGTCGGTGGGCGAGCGGAAGTACTTCACCCACACCTGGTGGCCTTCGGCGAGCTGCACCGTGCCGCGGACGTTGAGGAAGTTGTTCTCGGTGGACTGCTGGTAGTCCTCGGGAATCGGCCCGGCGGTCTGGCGGCGCGGCGTCGTGTTGGTGGCGTACTCGTAGGCGCCGAAGAACCAGGCGCGGTCGCGCCACAGCGGGCCGCCGCCGGTGAACGTGTAGACCGGGTTGACCTTGTCGAACTTGACGCGGGCCAGCGACGCGCCGGTCGTCTCGCTCGTCGTCGAGTTCTGCTTGTCCCAATCGTCGTTGATGGCGATGTACTTGGCCGAGCCTTCGAAACGGTTGGTGCCCGACTTGGTGATGACGTTGACGATGGCGCCCTGGGCGCGGCCGTACTCCACCGACACCGCCGAGGTCGACACCGACACCTCCTGAATCGCCTCGAAGTTGAGGTTGGCGCCGAAGGTGCCGGTGGTCGGGTCGGTGGTGTCCACCGAGTCCATTACGTAGAGGTTGCCGCCCTGCGGCGAGCCGAGCGCGTTGACGTTCGAGTTGCCGGTCTGCTGCGTGCCGCCGACGACGCCGGGCGTGGCGATGACCAGCGACTGGTAGCTGCGGCCGACCGGCAGCCGTTCGAACTCTTCCCGCCGGACGCGCAAGTTGGTGCTGACGTTGGTGAGGTCGACGATTGGCGTCTCGCCGGTGACCGTCACCGTGTCGGTGAGCCCGCCCACCTTCAGCGCAATCGGCACGGTGGTGGTCTTCTCGGTCTCGACCAGGTTGTCGGTCAGCACCATCGGCGCGAAGCCCGACAGCGTCGCTTCGATCGTGTAGTTACCGATCGACACCACCGCGAACACATAGCGGCCGTTCTCGTCGGTGACCGTGGTACGGACGAAGCCCCGTTCCTGGCTGGTGATGGTCACCGTGACGCCGGGCAGCACCGCGCCGCTGGCGTCCTGCACCACCCCGGCGATGGTGCCGGTTTGCGCGGGCTGTGCCAGGGCGTGGGCGGCGATGGTCGCCACCAACACGACCGCCAGGCCGAGCGAAGACAGTCGAAGCATGGTCAATCTCCCACCGAAAAGGCGCCCTGGAGCGGGGCGCCACTCACAAACAGATACACCGCTAGACCCAGGTTATCGGCGTTTCGCCCCAAAATCGTCAACGCACGCCCCAGGGCGGGGCGAAACCGTGCAGGCGGCGGTGGGCCAGCTCAGCCTTTCGGCAGGTGGCGGGCGATGACGTCGGCGAGCACGCGCCGGCACACGGCGCAGAAGCGGGACAGGTTGCGCGTGAACATGACGCAGTCCACCTCGGGCCGGTAGTAGGCGCCGGCGTCGTAGTAGGCGCCCTGATAGGCGCCGACCCGTCCGGCCGACGGCTCGAAGGTGCGCGTGGTGAAGGCGAGTTCCTCGCTGAACAGCGCGTCCATCTCGGCCTCGGGCCGCCGGTCGGCGCGTAGCTTGGCCCGTGCCGCCTGCGCCGGGCGCTGATAGGCCTCGAACGCGGCCTTGGGCCACGGCGTGGGCAGCGGCGTGCCGTCGGCGACCAGGTCGGCCCATTTGAGCGGCGCGCCCGGCAGGAGCGCCGTCACGTTCGGTTCCCACGGCTCGACGACCTGCGCCGGCGACGCGTAGGCGACCGGCGACGTGTAGTACTCGTCGGCCAGCGCGGCGAAGTGGTGCGCGAACTCGTGGACGAACAGGTACTCGGCCCAGGCGCTGTCGACGGCCGCCGTGGAGAACACGTTGTAGAGCCCGCCGCCGCCGTAGGTGGCGCTGTTCACGAGGATGGTCACGAACTCGTACGGCGCCCAGGCGGCGACGTCGCGGAACGCGCGGTTCTGGTAGGTGAGCACGTAGCGCTCGGAGCCGAAGATGTCGTAGGTGGCGCCGATGGGCGTGCGGCGATGGACGTCGGCCGACGGCCGCGCCACGCCGGCTTCGGCGGCCGGGGCGCATATCCCCCACACGTTGAAGTCGCGGCGGTGCTCGCGGAACGGCTCGCGCGCGAACAGCGCGTCGGCCATCCGTCTGGCATCGGCGCGGAACTTGGCGGCGCACTGCGCGGCGGTGTAGCCGTCGCCGAGCAGCAGCAGATCCACGACCCGTTCGGGGTCGCCGTGCCGTTCCACCTCGATCAGCGTCTGCGGCGGCGGCGCGGCGCGGTTGACGAAGGGACTGGCGGGATCGATGCGCGTGCGCCACACCTCGACGAAGGCCTGGGTGGCGTCGCGGCGGAAGACCACGACGTCCACCGGGCCGGCCGGGGCGGGGAAGCGGAACGACTCGTGGAACGTCCGGTGCGTCGTGGCGGCCTCGGCGGTCGTCACCCACTCAGCGAAGATCGGGCCGTAGCCGCGCGAGAACCACACGCGTCCGCCGGGCTCGCGCACCTCGTAGCGATAGCTGCCGTAGCCGGTCGTGTCGAGGTAGCCGCTCGGCGGGCCCGGCCACGGCAGCGGCTCGACCAGCACCTCGTCCACGGCGAACACCTCGGTGCCGCGGCCGCCGGTGTGGAAGACGTCGAGCCGCCACGCGGGGGCGGCCGCGGCGGGCGCGGCCGCGACGACGAACCAGGACAGCAGCAGGATGGCGGAGCAGCGGCGCATCGACGTTCCTCGCGGCTCCAGTATGCCCCGCCGCGCCGGCGTCAACGACGCGGGAGCTACTGCCGGGTCAGCGTCACGTCGCCGCTGAAGCTGCGCACCACGAGCTGGGCGGCGCCGTCGCCGGCCACGCCGCGCAGGGCGCGAGTGGCGCCACGGCCGGTGCGCGTGCTGCGGAGCGTGACCGCGAAGTCGGACGACAGCCGGCCGCTGAAGGTGTCGGCCTGCAGATCGAAGCTGGCCCCGGCCGGCAGGCGCAGGCGCACGTCGCCCGAGTGGGCGCTGAACTCGTAGCGCCCTCCGGCGGCGAGCGGCCCGCTGAAGTCGATGTCGCCACTCACCGCCTTGGCGAACACGCGCCCGGCGGTGACCTCGCTGAGCCGAACATCGCCCGACACGGTGGCGGCGTCGAGGCCGCGGCCGCGGATGCCGCTGGCCACGACGGTGCCGCTCACCGAGGTCAGCGTCAGCGTCGCGGCGGCGGTGGCGTCGCGCACCGTGACGTCGCCCGACACCGATTTGGCCAGCGCGACATTCGCGGCGCGCAGCGCCTCGACTCGTCCGCTCACCGACTCCAGCCGCGCCTCGCCGTCCACCCCGGTGAGGGAGACCTCGCCCGAGACCGAGCGGGCCAGCACCGCCGCGGTCCGCGGCACGGTCACGGTGTAGTCCACGGCGCCGGTGGAGCGCCGTGAGGCGCTGCCGCGCGTGCGCACCTCGACGCGGTTGCCGACCTGACGCATCTCGATGCGCGGGGCGCTGTCCTGCCGATCGCCGCGCGATCGCCGCACCGCCTCGACGACGATGGCGTCGCTGGCCCCGGCGGCGATCCGGACGTCGCCGGCCACGTTGGCGATGTCGAGGGTGGCGCCGTCGCCGACCGCGAACGTGCGCCGTTCGTCGCCGGGGCCGGTGGGCCGCGCCGCGTCACGGGAGCGGGTCCGCTGCGGTTCGCGATCACCGGCGGCCGCGGGGGCCGGCCACCACGCGGCGGCGCAAACGAAGAGGCAGACGAGGGTGCGCAGGGACATGGTCATCGATCGCGGAGGTCGGGCTGGTGGTCGTCGAGGGCGCGCTCGGCGTCGATGAGCGCGACGGTCTCCTCGAGCAGCGCCACCTTGCCGTCGAGGGCGTCGAGGAAGCCGCGCCGCGCCACGTCGTCGTCGGGCTCGCGGGCGAGGGCGGCCCGCGTGTCGCCGATGGCGCCGTCGAGGGCCAGCAGGTTGGCGCGCAGCACCGCGGCCACCGCGGGGTCGAGCGAGGCGTCGCCGCTGCGGGCGATCTGCTCGAGCCCGGCGATGGCCCGCTGGTAGTGGGCATCCGCGGCGGCCAGGTCGGCGGCCACCTGCGCGACCCCCGACTCCGGCGCGGCGGCCGGCGCCCCGCCGCGGGTCAGCGAACCCAACGCGGCGCCGACGGCGAGCAGCAACGCCGCCGCCGCGGCCAGCCACGCCGGCGTCACGGCGATCCGATGCGAGCCCGCGGACGCCGCACCGATTGCGGGGGCCACGCGCGCCCACACGACCGGCGGCGGCGACAGCTCGGGCAGGGACCGAGCCGCCAGGTGGATCGCGGCCAGGTCGTCGGCCAGGGCCCGACAGTCCGGGCATGTCGCCAGATGCGCCGCCGTGGCGGCATCGAATGCCCGGCCGTCGTCGCTCCCGGCCAGTGTCGCCTGCGCGTCGAGGCAGGCCCTGGCCCTCATCGGCCGGCTCCGGCGGGCGTGGGCACCGCCCGCTGCAGGAACGCGCGGATGCGCAGCCGGGCCTTGTGCACCTGCGACTTCGACGTGCCTTCGGAGATGCCCAGCGCGGCGCCGACCTCCTGGTGGCCGAAGCCTTCGACGTCGTGCAGGACGAACGCCGCCCGGCAGGCCGGTGGCAGCGCCTGGATGGCGCGCTCGAGGTCGAGCGGAGCGACCCGGCCGGGGCCGAGCGGCGCGGCCGGCTCCGCGGCGTCCGGCGCGTCGAGTGACGAGGTCCGCTCGTTCATCCGGGCCTGGCGGCTGCGCAGCACGTCGAGGCAGTGATTGGTGGCCAGGCGGTAGAGCCACGTCCCGAGCGACGAGTCGCCGCGGAAGCTCGCGAGCTTGCGATGGGCCAGCAAGAAGATGTCCTGCACCAGATCCTCGGCGTCGGCTGCTCCGACCATCCGGTAGGCGAGCGAGTACACCCGCCCGGCATGCCGGGCGTAGATCTCCGCGAAGGCCGCGCCGTCCCCGGCCCGGCACCGCGCCACCAGGGCGGCCTCGTCCACGTCGGTATGGCGTTAGACGGGGGCCCCGCGCGAGACGTTTATCGCCCGCCGTCGCGGTTCGCGCCGCCGGGGGGGCGCCGGTGGCTTCGCCGCGGCCAGCGCACCTGCTCGAAGTGGCGCACCCGGGTGCGGGTCACCGTCAGGCCTTCGGCCGCCAGCAGCGCCCGTTTGGTCGCCAGGTCGCTGTAGCCGCCCAGCGCGCCGCCGGCGGCGATTACCCGGTGGTAGGGCACGCCGGGGAGGTTCGCGGTGGCCATCACGTTGCCGACCGCGCGGGCGGCGCGCGGCGCGCCGGCCAGCGCCGCCACCTCGCCGTAGGTGCAGACGCGCCCCGGCGGGATCCGCGTCACGACGGCCAGGACACGCCGGGCGAAGCGCTCAGCGGCCGAGGACGATGCGGACGCGGAGGCTCGTGCCGCCAAGATCGTCTTCCTCGAACACCTGCGACACGCCGGCGCCGCCGATCGCGTCGGGAATCGCCGTCCACATCACGTCGCCGCTCAGCGCCACCCAGCGGTGCAGCCGCCACTCGACGCCGCCGGTCAGGTGGTAGCCGCTGAAGCGCTCGTTCACGTTCTCGTCGTCGGCGGCGAACTCCGCGGTCTCCTCGTAGCGGAGCGACGTGAAGCCGGCGCCGAGGTGGGGCGTGACCCGGCGGCCGAGCAGGCCGCGGAAGCGCCAGCCGGCCGTGACCTCGAGCGGCGTGATCGTGACCGTCGCCGGAATGCCCAGCCGGAACACGTCGCCGCCGACACCGACGAACGCGCGCTCGCCGTCCTGGCGGAACCGCCACGCGCCGACTTCGAGATAGGGCCCGCCGGGGACGACCACGCGCACGCCGCCGCCGAGCATCGGCCCCGACGTGGTCTCGAGGATCGCGTCGAAGGTCTCTTTCGCCGTGAAGAACGTGACCCCGGCCAGACCGAAGCCCTGGACGCTCCAGGATTCGCGCGGTGCCGCCGGCCGACGCTGGGCCGCGGCCGACACGGGCACCGCGAGCACGGCGGCCAGGGCGCACCCCAGCACCGCGCGCGGCGCGCTCATCGTGCCAGCCCCAGGCCTCGCAGTGTCGCGCGCGGGTTGATCAGCCCCTCGCCGTAGTCGTTGTCGCGGCCGGGCGCGCCGCGATCGGTGGCGAAGCGCTTCATCGCCGCCTCGATCGCCGCCGGCGAGGTGATGCCCTGCTGGCGGAGCAGCGCCGCGAAGCCCGAGACGTGCGGCGCGGCCATCGACGTGCCCTGGAAGTAGTAGTAGAGGAACGCGTCGAAGCGCGGCGCCCGGAACAGCGCCGGCGGCAGGTCGTAGGTGGCGGCCGGGCCCTGGTCGATGGACTGCTGCAGGATGCCGCCCGGGCCGCCGAAGTTGCGGACGTCGCCGCCCGGCGCGGCCAGCTCCACGTACGACGCGTTGGTGGAATAGTACGCGCGGTCGAGCGTGCGGTTCACCGCCGCCACGGCGACCACGCCGTCGATGCGGGCGGCGAACTCGGCGGTGCGGTTCGGCCGATTGCCGCCGTCGCCGTCGTTGCCGGCGGCGATCACCACGAAGGCGCCTTTCGAGATCGCGTACTGCACCGCCGACTCGATGGCCGGCGCCGGGCCGCCGGCCTCGCGGCCGATGCTCATGTTGATCACGTGCGCGCCGTTGTCGGCGGCATAGCGGATGGCCCGGGCGACGACGTCGTCGGTGCCGACGTTCGGGCTGTCGAAGATGTCGTCCCACAGCTCGGCGATGACCTTGACCGGCATGATGCGGACGTTGAAGGCCATGCCGGCCACGCCGACGCCGTTGTTGGTGGCCTGGCCGATGGTGCCGGCGACGTGGGTGCCGTGGCCGTCGAGATCGAGCGGCAGGTTGTCGTCCCAGATGAAGTCGCGCGGCGCGACGAAGCGGGTGGCCGGCCCCAGGTCGGGGGCCACGGCGAAGGGCACGTCGATGGCGCCCAACGCCGGGTAGCGCCGGCCCTCGAGCACGAACGGCCCGGCCTGGTAGCGGACCAGGACGTCGCGAAACGCCACGCCGCCGTCGAGAACGGCCACGGTCACGTCGCTGGTCGCGCCGGGGTTGATGTCCCAGGCCCGTTCCATGTCGAGCGCCGTCAGGTTCCACTGCATCGAGTAGAACTGGTCGTTGGGCCGGAACATCGCCTGGTTGCGGTAGCGGGCCTGCGCGTACTCGACGTCGGGCCGCGCCGCGAGTTCGGCGGCCACGGCCTCGGGGTCGGCGTCCATCGGGATCGCGACCAGGTCGAAGTCGGCGCCGTCCGGGCGACTCATCACGTCGCGGGCTCCGACGGCGCGCATCGACGACTGGCGGGCCGAGGGCGAGCTGCCGTCGCGGAACTTCACGATGACGCTGCCGCGGCGGTAGAGCTCGCGGGTGCGGCCGTCGGCGGCGACGAAGCCGCGGTCGCGCGTGCGGTCGATCACCTCGAGCGGCTGGTCGGCGGCGAGTCCGCGATCGATGCCGGGCAGGGCCACGTCATTGACGACGACGCGAGGGGACGGCGGCGGCGAGGGCTGCTGCCCGGCGGGGGCCGCGACCCAGAGCGCGGCGGCGGCGGCGACGACACCCGCGGAGTGTTGCACCGAACGCCGGAGGAAAGTGGACATGCGATGGACCTCGCGTGGGGCAGGCGCTCTCGATTCTATCCGCTCAGCGCCGGGTGGCCGCGGCCAGCACCCGGCCCTCTACGCCGTCGAAAGCGAGACCGACGGTGGCGGCCAGGGTAGGGGCCACGTCGGCGGGGGTGGCCGGCACGGCGCTGCGGCCGGACGGAAACGGCGCGCCCAGGAAGACGAGCGGCACGTGCTGGTCGTAGTCGTTGGCCGACCCGTGCGTGGTGGCGTCGCCGCCGTTGGGGTTCCGGCCGGGCACCAGAATCCAGTACGGCGCCGGCGCCAGGGTGATGTCGCCGCTGCGGCCGGCGACGAAGCCGGCCCGGATGGCACGAATCACGGGGTCGCCGTCGTCGAGCGAGTCGAGGCCCGGCGTCCATACCGCGGTGCGCACGCCAGGCACGGCGCGGATGGCCGCCAGCGCTGGCGCCGCGGTCGCGGCGGTGAGCGTCGCCCGCGCGGCGTCGGTGAGGTAGATCTCCGTGTATTCGACGCGCGCGACGTGGGGCCCGGGGCCCAGACCGGCGCCGGTCAGCGCCGCGTTCACGGCGTCGGCGACGACGCCCAGCGGCACGCGCCCGCCGCTCTCGCCGGCGGCGCGCCGTTGCTCGGGCACCGGCGCGACGCCGTGATCGGCCGACAACGCCAGCACGTAACGATCGCGGCCGACCAGACGATCCAGCGCGTCGAGCAACGCGCCGAGCGTGCGGTCCAGCCTGATCAGCGTGTCCTGCAGCTCGTGGCTCTCGGGGCCGAAGTCGTGACCGGTCTTGTCGGTGACGGGGAAGCTGATGCCCAGGAAATCGACGGCATCGCGGCGCCCGAGCTGGAAGCTCTCGACCAGCGACTCGGCCACCGCGCCGAGCGTGGCGTCGGCGAACGGGCTCGTCTGCCAGAGCTCGATCAGCGCCGTCGGGTGCGTCGGGCTGAGCAGCGGATGCGGGAACCGCGCCGTCCAGCCGACGGGCGGCCGCTCGCCCATCCCGTCGTCGGTGCCGGTGTAGGCGTCGAGGCCGAGCAGGCGCTCCCAGACCAGCGTCCGCTCGTGCTCGAACGGCCGCGGGCCCAGGGCCCGCGTCACCTCCGGCAGCGGCGCCGCCGTGTAGGCGGTCGAGGTCTGCCAGCCGTCGGCGCCGACCCACGTCACCGCGGTGGCGCCCGTGCCGGCCATCATCACCGCCGAACGCGGCTTCACCGCCAGCGACACGGCCCGCGACGTCGGCCAGCGCGCGCGCAGGCGTTCGGCCAGCGTCGGCACGCGCAGCTCGCGCGCACTGTGCCCCTCGGCCTCGGGAACGCCGCTGTACTGGACCGGCGTCGTCGCGGCGTCGGCCGTGCAGGTGCGAAGCCGCCCCGACTCCCGGCGATACCACGCGTTGAGGATGATGCCGTGCGTCTTCGGCCACGCGCCCGTGCCGAGCGTGGCGTGCCCGGCGCACGTCACCGTGTTCAGGTACGGGTAGAACGTCTGCTCGAAGATCCGCCCATCGCGGAGCAGGCGCCGAAAGCCCTGCGTGAAGTGCTGCTCGAAGCGGGCGAGGTAGTCGGCGCGCATCTGGTCGACGACGACGAGCACCAGCAGGCGCGGCGCCGTCTGCTGCGCCGCCACGCCGGCCGGGCGGATGCCGGCGAGCGTGACCGCCGCCACGGCCGCTCCGAGGCTGGCCAGCCGCAAGCCGGAGCGAAGGCGCGTGGTCGGTCGTGCCATCGGACGCTTAGAGAAACGTCAGCGGATCGACGCCGAAGTCCTTGGCGTCGACGGGCGTCGAGATGGTGCGCGGGCCAGGGGTCTCGGTGTCCACTTCCCACAGGTTGACGTCGAACGGCCGCGTGAGCCGGTGCCCGGCGGCGTCGATGATCACCCGCACCCGCGGCCGCCGCGGATCGGGGGCGAAGGAGCGGATGACCACGCCGACGTGGCCGGTGTCGAGGCGCACCATGTTGCCGGGCGGGTAGAGGCCCATCAGCTGCGAGAAGCGCCGCACCAGGTGCTGGTCGAAATGCAGGCCGTCGCTCTTCTGCAGCACGGCGAGGATGCGCTCGGTGGGGTAGGCGCCCTGGTAGGCGCGCTGCGAACGCATCGCGTCGTAGACGTCGGCAATGCTGCACAGCATCGTGCCGAGGTTGAGCGAGGCGCGTTTCACGCCCACCGGGTAGCCGGTGCCGTCGAGTCGCAGGTGGTGCTCGAACGCCACCACCGGCGCCAGCGCCGGGATCTCCGGCGTGCGGCGCAGGATCTCGGCGCCGTCCACCACGTGCATGCGCATGATCGCGAACTCGGCATCGGTGAGCCGATCGGGCTTGTTCAGCACTTCGAGCGGCGTGCGCACCTTGCCGATGTCGTGCATCAGCGCCGCCAGCCCGAACTCGCGCAGCAGCGTCCCGTCGATGCCGAGGCTGCGCGCCTGGGCCATCACCAGGATCGACACGTTCACCATGTGGGTGAAGGTGTAGTTGTCGTAGTCCTTCAGCGCCGTCAGCGCCATCAGCGCGGTGCGGTTCTGCGCCACCGCCTGCGCCAGCGAGTCGACCAGCGCCTTGGCCTGCTTGGGATCCGGGATGCCCTCGCGCTGGGTCATCTCCCACAGCGCGCCGGCAATCGACACGCCGTCGGTGTAGAGCCGGCGGATGGTCGCCATGTCGGCGCTCGACGCCTCGACGCGCTCGTCGAGGCTGAGCCGGCCGACGCGGATGCGGGTGAGCCCGCCGAGCACCGCCAGCGGATCGGCGGCCTGTCCCGGCGCCGTGGCGGCCCGCTCGGGACGGGCCAGCGTCTCGACCAGCAGCGCCAGTTCCTCGGGGGACACCCCGCGGTCGAAGGCGATGCGCTCGATGCCGATCTGGCGGACCCGGCGGAGCAGTTCGGAGAACGAGTCGCCGACCTGGACCAGCGGGATCTCGCCAACCACGACCTCGTTGTCGATGAACCCGACGGCGACGGTGCTGTCCTCGGCCAGCAGCTGGCCGGCGCTTTCGGCCAGGGCCTTCAAGGCTCGCCCGGCCAGCGGATGGGACGGCGCGTAAAGCTGGTTGGCGCGTACCGCGGCCGTCAAGCGCCGGACGAACTCGTCGGCCTGGCGCAGTTGTCGGGCGGCGTCGCTCACGAAGGGCTCCTCTCGCTGGTCTCGTCACCGGGGCCGGGACCCGGCTCGGCCGGACCCTCGGCGGGCGGCCGGGTCGGCGGCGCCGCCGCCAGGGCGGCCCGGGCCGCGGCCCGCACGCCGCGGATGTTCGACGCCGTGGCGCCCTCCAGCATGGCGACCGCCTCGGGCGAGCCGATGGCCCGCAGCGCCGTCGCCGCGGCGGCGCGGAGGCGGCGGGTGCGGACCGGCGCCCACCACTCCCCTCTATCGAGCGCGCCGCGCAGGGCCTGCAGGGTGCTCTCGGACGAGACCCCCAGGTGGCCCAGGGTCTCGAGCGCCGAGCGGTAGAAGTCCTCGTAAGCGCCGCGATGGTCCGACTGGCGGACGATGAAGGCGAACAGCGGCGCCGCCCGGTCGTCGCGCAGCGTGCCGACCGAATGCATGATCAGATCGCGCGTGCGCGACGGCCCCGACGTGAGCGCCGTCTGCAAAGCCGTGAACGCCTCGTCCGTGCCAATCTGCATCACCGCGCGCAGGGCGTCGCGCTGCACCTGCGGCTCGGGGTCGTCGAGCAGCGTCACGAGGCTGGGCAGGGCGTCGCCGCCGCCCAGCATGCGCAGCAGTTCAATCGCCGTGCGGCGTACGGCGGCGTTCGGGGCCGCGACCAGCTCGTTGACCCGGGCCTTGGCCGCCGAGCCGAACGACAGCAGCACCTCGCGCAGCCGCCGGATGGTCCGGGCGTTCTCCTCGACCAGGATGGCGTCGACGAGGCGGCCGGCCACGCCTTTCCCGAGCGACAGGCAGAAGCGCGTCGCGCGCGGCAGTTCGGCCTCTTCGGCCTGGCGGATGAACAGCACCAGGTGCGTCATCAGCTCGCCGGCGGCCAGTTGGGTGATGCCGTCGCGGGCGTCGCCGGCCACCGCGGACGCCGGATCGCGCGACAGCTGGAGCAGCGTGTCGAGCAGCTCCTGCGCCGGCGGCAGGTCGCCGACCAGGACCAGCTGCTCGATGCGGGACAGGGCCAGGGCGTGGACCTTCCTCCAGTCGTCGCGCCGCGTCTCGACGACGAGCAGATCCCCGAGCACCTGCTGGTCGAGCCGGCGGATTTGCTCGTCGCTGACCGTCGCCATCCACGCCGCGACGCGGTCCGGGGGGTCCTCGCTGATCCGCTCAATCTCGGCGGCGGCGGCCCGGGCCTTCGAGAGGTCGGTGGCGTAGGCGTCGGAGATGTACTTCTCGTCCGAGTACGACTGCAGCATCTCCGCGGCCTGGTGCCACAGGTCCGCGAACATCGGGTCCTGCCCGAACGGCCCCTGGGCCGCCACGCCCTCGGCCAGTTCGAGCACGCGCCCGCGCTGCTGCTCGTCGGGCACCAGCGCCTGGAACGCCTCGGCCAGGCGGCCCGAGGCGGTGCGGTCGCGCGCGATCACGGTGGCGACGAATCGCGCGACGACGCCGTCGTCGAGGCGGGTCAGCAGTTCGCCGCCGAGGTCGAGGCCGGTCGGGTTGCCCGCCTCGTCGACCGGCCGCGGCTCGGTGATGAGGCCGGTGACGACTTCGGGCGACAACCGCGGCAGGTGGTTGGCGACGCCGCGCAGCATCGTGTCGAGCGCCGCGGGATCGGTCTTCGAGATATACGCCGCCAGCGCCTGCAACAGCTTGGCCAGCTGCGCCTGCTTGCGGGTCGCCCAGCCGTCCTTGGCGCTGCGCTCGACGACGTCGTCCATGAACGCCGCCATCCGCTGGGGATCGGTGACGATCTCGGTGAGCGCGGCCAGCACCTTCTCGTCGAGGTCGGTCTGTTCGCCCTCGAGGTAGGCGGTGAGGATGAACTCCCAGCTCGACTCATCGCCGGAGGCGCGTTCGCGCAGCACCTCGCCGTAATCGATCTGGCGGATGTCGATCGGACCGCCGCCGGCCGCCGCCCAGGCCCGCGTGATGCCGCCCTCGCCACGCACTTCGGCCGCCGGCTGGGTGAGCAGGAGGAGAAACGCGTGCCACGCCGCCGGCGTCATCGGCGCCGTGAAGTGCAGTTCGCCGACGCTGTGCGCGTGGAGCAGCCCGGCCAGTTCGGACACCGCCAAGTCCGGGCGGGCCAGCCCGCGACCGCCGACCTGCAGCGTGTCGGGGGTGACGGTAATCGAAAAGGGACCGTTGGCCACCGCCGCGGTGCCGGCGGCCGTCATCCGGCCCAGGGCGTCCTGGATGGCGGGATGCGTGGCCGGGTACATGGCCACGACCCTCGCCGCGCCCTTGCAGGCGCGGGCCAAGTCGATCAGCTTGGCGCTCGTTTCGGCTGACAGCGGTTCGGTCGCGTGCGACATGCAGGCGGTTCAGATGCGGCGGGACCCGCGTCGGCCGGCCGGTTCGCGACGAATTATAGACGCCAACGGCGCCGGTCACGCCGCCGGTCCCATCGGGCCGGGCCGTCGAGGCGCCAGCCGGCCGGGCCGGACCCCCGCTGCTATACTGCGCCCGACCCTGGCAATGCGCGCCGTCGACATCATCCGCGCCAAACGCGACGGCGGCGTGCTGGATCGGCCGGCCATCGACGCCTTCGTCGCCGGCGTCCTGGACGGTTCCTGGGCCGACTACCAGACCTCGGCGCTGCTCATGGCCATCGTCCTGCGCGGCATGACGGCGGCCGAGACCGCCGCCCTTACCGACGCCATGGTCCGCTCGGGACGCGTCGTCGATTTGTCGAGGCTGACCCGGCCCACCGTGGGCAAACACAGCACCGGCGGCGTCGGGGACAAGGTGTCGATCGTCCTGGCGCCGGCGGTCGCCGCCTGCGGTGCGGCCATGCCCAAGATGTCGGGCCGCGGCCTCGGCCATACCGGCGGCACCCTCGACAAGCTCGAGTCCATTCCCGGCTTCCGCGTCGCCCTGGGGGCCGACGAGTTCGTCGGCGTGCTCGCCGAGGTCGGCTGCGTGATCGCCGGCCAGACCGCCGACATCGCCCCGGCCGACAAGGTGCTCTACGCGCTGCGCGACGTCACCGCCACCATCGAGAGCGTGCCGCTCATCTCGGCCTCGGTGATGAGCAAGAAGCTCGCCGAGGGCAGCCGGGCGTTGGTGCTCGACGTGAAGTGCGGCCGCGGCGCGTTCATGAAGACGCTCGACGACGCCCTGGCCCTGGCCCGATCGCTGGTCGCGATCGGCACGGCGCACGGCGTGCGGACCGAGGCGTTCGTCACCGCGATGGACGAGCCGCTCGGCCTCGCCGTGGGCAACGCCCTCGAAGTGGCCGAGTGTATCGAGGTCCTGGCCGGCAGCGGTCCCGCCGACCTGCGCGCCGTGGTCGAGACGCTGGGGACCCGGGCGCTCGAACTGGCGGGCGTGGCCGCCGGCCCCGACGAGGCGCGGGCCTTGGTGCGCGCCGCCCTGGACGACGGCCGCGCGCTGGCCGCGCTGCGGGCGATGGTGGCGGCGCAGGGCGGTGATCCCGCGGTGATCGACGACCCGCGGCGGCTGCCGCGGGCGGCCGCGCAGGCCGTCGTCGCGGCCGACGCCGACGGCGTCGTCGCGGCGGTGGATGCCGAGGCGATCGGCCGCGCGGCGGTGCTCCTCGGCGCCGGCCGCGATCGCGCCGGCGATCCGGTGGATCATGCCGCCGGGATCCGGATGCGGGTGCGCGCCGGCGATCGGGTGGCCCGCGGGACGCCGCTGGTCGAACTGCACTACAACGCCGAGGCCAGGCTCGCCGAGGCCCGGGCCCTGGCGGCGTCGGCCGTCACCTTCGGTACGCCGCCGCCACCCCGGCCGCTCGTCCGCGCCTGGGTGCATCGTGACGGGGAGACGCTGCACCCATGACCACGCTCGCGTCGGATCGTCCGTTGAAGATCGCCGCCGCTGCCGTCGTCGTCGGCGCGCCGTTGGTCGCGTGGCTCCTCGCCGGCGTCATCGGGCCACGCGGTCAGGCCGCCGCCGGCGCCGTCTGCTTCGTGGCGGTGTGCGCGCTCTTCTCGACCGACCTGCGCGTCGTCAACTGGCGCACCGTGGGCTGGGGCATCGCCATCCAGCTGCTGCTGGCGCTGTTCATCCTCAAGATCGAGGTCGGCGGCGTGCGCCCTGGCTACGCCTTCTTCGCCGCCGTCGCCGACGTGGTGAAGCGATTCCTCGAGTTCACCAACGCCGGGTCGCTGTTCGTGTTCGGCCCGCTCGCCAGCGGCGAGTTGATGGGGAAGGTGTTCGGGCCGGCCAACGGCTTCGTGTTCGCGTTCTCGGCCCTGCCGACGATCATCTTCATCTCGTCCTTCTTCACCTTGCTCTACTACCTCGGCGTGCTCCAGCTGGTGGTCTGGCTGATGGCCCGCGTGATGATGTTCGCCATGCGCACCAGCGGCGCCGAGACACTGTCGGCGGCGGCCAACGTGTTCATGGGCCAGACCGAGGCGCCGATCATCGTCAAGCCGTACGTGCCCGGCATGACGCAGTCGGAGCTGCTGGCCATGATGGTCGGCGGCATGGCGACGATCTCGGGCGGCGTGATGGCCGTGTACATCGGCCTGGGCGCCGACCCGATCGCCATCCTGACGACGAGCGTCATGGCCGCGCCGTGCGGCCTGTATCTGTCGAAGCTGCTCCTCCCCGAGCGCGAGCGGTCGGCGACCGGTGGCGACATCCCGCTGACGATCGAGCGTCACCACGTCAACGTCATCGACGCGGTGTCGGCCGGGGCCTCCGACGGCCTCATGCTCGCTCTCAATGTCGCCGCGATGCTGATCGCGTTCCTGGCCTTCATCGCGCTGGCCGACGCCGTGCTCGGCTGGGCGTGGAGCGGGCTCACGCTCGCGGGCATCTTCGCGACGGTGTTCGCGCCGGTCGCGTTCCTGATGGGCGTCGCGCCCGGCGATGTCGGACCGATGGCCGATCTGCTCGGTACCAAGCTGGTCGCCAACGAATTCGTCGCCTTCGTGAAGCTGACCTCCGAGTACAAGGGCGTGCTGAGCGAGCGCGGCTATATCCTGGCGACCTACGCGCTCACCGGGTTCGCCAACCTCAGCTCGATTGGCATCCAGCTCGGCGGCATCGGCGGCATGGCGCCGACCCGGCGCGGCGATCTCGCCCGCCTGGGCGGCCGGGCCCTGCTGGCCGGCTTCCTGGCCACGCTGGTCAACGCCTGCGTGGCCTCGATCCTGTTATGACGATGGATTCTGGCCTCGATCTGCTCGGCCGGGTCGCGGCGGCCGCGACGCTGCTGCGCGACCGCGGCGTCGGCGCCGCCGACGCGGCGATCGTGCTCGGGTCGGGCCTGGGCGCGTTCGCCGATCGGCTGGAGGACGCCGTTCGTGTGCCGTACGGCGACATTCCGCACTGGCCGGTATCGGCGGTGGTCGGCCACGCCGGCGTCCTCGTGGCCGGGCGGCTCGGTTGGCGCCCGGTGATCGCGCTGTCGGGCCGCGCGCACGTCTACGAAGGGCATGCGCTGGACGACGTGACGTTCGGCATGCGCGTCGTCGGCGCGCTCGGCGTTCCGCGGGTGATTCTGACCAACGCCGCCGGCGGCATCAACACCGCGTTCGCCACCGGGGCGTTGATGCTCATCGACGACCACATCAACCTGATGGGCCGCAATCCGCTCGTCGGCCCCCACGACGCCCGGCTCGGCCCCCGCTTCCCAGACATGACCGAGATCTACTCGCGGCGTCTGCGCGTACTGGCCGCCGACGCGGCGCGGGCGCGCGGCCTGCATGTCGAGCACGGCGTCTACATCGCCGTGCTCGGTCCCAGCTACGAGACCCCGGCCGAGATTCGCGCCTTCCGCACCCTGGGCGCCGACGCCGTCGGCATGTCCACGGCGCCCGAAGCGATCGTCGCCAGGCACATGGGCCTCGAGGTGCTCGGCATCTCCTGCATCACCAACCCGGGCGCCGGCGTCGTCGATCGCCCGCTGCAGCACGACGAGGTGATGGCGGTGGCGGCACGCGTCCGCGGCGACTTCATCGCGCTGCTGGAGGGGGTCGTTGAGCGGCTCTGACGCCCTCGTCGCCGCCGCCCGCGCCGCCCGCGCGCATGCGCAGGCCGCCTACTCCGGCTTCCAGGTCGGCGCCGCGCTCGAATGCGCCGACGGCACCGTGGTCACCGGCTGCAACATCGAGAACGCCACGTACGGACTGACCGTGTGCGCCGAGCGGGTCGCGCTGTTGAAGGCGTTGTCCGAGGGCCGCACCGCCTTCAGGCGCATCGCCGTCGTCGCCGACACCGCCCGGCCCACGCCGCCGTGCGGCGCCTGCCGGCAGCTGTTGTGGGAGTACTGCGGCGACATCGAGGTCGTGCTCGCCAGCCTCGACGCCGAAACCGCCCGCCATCGCCTGGCCGCTCTGTTCCCGCTGCCCTTCGATCGGTCTCTCCTGGGGACTGGGGGCTAGGGGCTGGGCTTCTCGGGGCTGGGGGCTGGGTGCTGGGGACTGGGGCTCGTCGCGGCCACGGCTCGCATCGCCGCTTCGGGGCGATGCAGACACTTGCGTGTCGAGCGATGTTCGCCAGCCTCACTCGAACACGCGCTAGTCGCCAGCCCCCAGCCCCCAGCCCCTAGAATGTAGCCATGCTCCCGACGATCGCCTGGGACGGCGACGAGATCGTGATGGTGGACCAGCGCAAGCTGCCGGCCCGCGAAGTGTACGTGCGCTGCAAGACCGGCCAGGACGTGGCCAAGGCGATCACGACGATGGTGATTCGCGGCGCGCCGGCCATCGGCGTCGCCGCGGCGATGGGGCTGGCGCTCGGCGCACGGCGCAGCACCGCCACTGGCACCCGCCAGTTCGTTACCGAGTTCCAGCGGCTCGCCGACCTGCTGGCGGCGACGCGGCCGACCGCGGTCAACCTGTTCTGGGCCATCGAGCGGATGAAGCGGGCGTTCGCCGCCGGCGCGCACGCCGGCGAGAGCGTGGAGGAGCTCCGCGTCCGACTGCGGACCGAAGCCGACCGCATCCACGACGAGGACGTCGCCAGCTGCCAGGCCATCGGCCGCCACGGCGGGGCGCTGCTGCCCGACGAGGCCCGCGTCCTCACACATTGCAATGCCGGAGCGCTGGCGACCGCCGGCTACGGGACGGCGCTCGGTGTGATCCGCGGCGCCCGTGACGCCGGCAAGGCGGTGGTGGTGCTGGCCGATGAGACGCGGCCATTCCTGCAGGGCGCGCGCCTCACCGCCTGGGAACTGGTGAAGGACGGCATCGACACGACGGTCATCACCGACAACATGGCGGCGGCGATGATGGCCGCCGGCCAGGTCAACGCCGTGGTCGTCGGCGCCGACCGGATCGCCGCCAACGGCGACACCGCCAACAAGATCGGCACCTACGGGGTGGCCATCCTGGCCCAGGCGCACGGCATCCCGTTCTACGTCGCGGCGCCGTGGTCCACGATCGACCTCGGTACCGCCGATGGCGCCGGCATCCCCATCGAGGAGCGTGCCGCCACCGAGGTCACCCACCTGGGCAGCACGCAGCTCGTGCCCGAGGGCGCCGCGGTGCGCAACCCCGCCTTCGACGTCACGCCGCATCGCTACATCACGGCGATCGTCACCGACCGCGGCGTCGTCCATCCGCCGTTCGCCGCCGGCTTGGCCGCGCTGGCCTGACATGGGTTCGATCCTCGGCATCGAGACGTCGTGCGACGAGACCGCGGCGGCGGTCATCACCGCGACCGGCGATCCGGCGCGTCCGTGGGCGATCCGCTCGAACGTCGTCGCCTCCCAGGTGGCGATCCACCGCGAGTGGGGCGGCGTCGTCCCGGAACTGGCGTCGCGGCAGCACGTGCGCGACATCTGCGGCGTGGTCGAACGGGCGCTCCAGGAAGGCGGGGCGCGTTGGGCGACGCTCGACGCCGTCGCCGTCACGCAGGGACCGGGGCTGGTCGGATCGCTGCTGGTCGGCGTCGCCTTCGCCAAGGCGGCGGCCTGGGCGCATCAGCGGCCGCTCGTCGGCGTCCATCATCTGGCCGGCCACATCGAGTCGCTGTGGCTCGCCCACGGCGCCCTGCCGCTGCCGGCCGTCGTCCTGGTGGTGTCGGGTGGCCACACCAGCCTGTATCTGGTGCCCGAGGCCGGCGTCTACCGGCTGCTCGGCCGTACCCGCGACGACGCTGCCGGCGAGGCGTACGACAAGGTGGCCAAGCTGCTCGGGCTCGGCTATCCCGGCGGTCCGGTGATCGATCGCCTCGCCGCGGCTGGCACGCCCGGGGCCGTGGACTTGCCGATGACCCGGCTCACCCACCGAGATCGCAACGCGCCCGATCGCGACGGCCGGTTCGATTTCAGCTTCAGCGGCATCAAGACCGCCGTGCTGCGCCACGTGCGGGCGCGCCAGGCGGCCCTCGGGAGCGAGACCCTGCCCGACGACGCGATCGCCGACCTGTGCGCCAGCTTCCAGCACACGGTGGTCGAGACGCTGCTGGCGCAGACCTTCGAAGCGGCGCGCTGGCACGGCGCTCGCGCCGTCGGCATCGCCGGCGGGGTCTCGGCCAACAGCCGGCTCCGCGCCGACCTCGAGGTCCGCGGCCGGGCCCGCGGCCTGCCGGTGTTCGTGCCGCCGATCGCGTTGGCGACCGACAACGCGGCGATGATCGCGGCGGCCGGCGCCCGGCTCCTGGCGGCGGGGCGTCTGGCGCCGCTGGACCTGAACGCGCTGCCGTCGCTGGCGCTCGCCTGATGCCTCGATGAGCCACGAGTACCCGACGGCGCCGGTGGCGGGGGTCGGCGGCGTGGTGATCGACCAGGACCGCGTGGTGCTGGTGCGGCGCGCCCATCCGCCGCGGCAAGGGGAGTGGTCGCTGCCGGGCGGCAAGGTGGAGCTGGGGGAGTCGCTGGTCGAGGCGGTGCGCCGCGAGGTGCGCGAAGAGACCGGTCTCGAGGTCGTGGTCGGGCCGCTGGTGGAGTGCTTCGATCGCATTCACCGCGACGACGCCGGACGCATCCGCTACCACTTCGTGATCGCCGACTACCTCTGCACGGTCGGCGGCGGGACGCTGCGGCCAGGCGACGACGCCGCCGACGCGGCGTGGGTGTCCCTGGCGTCGCTGCCCGCGTACCAGGTGAACGTCCACGCCGTCGCGGTCATCGAGGCCGCATTCCGCCTCCACGCCGGCCGGTGAACGCAGATAGCCCCCGGGCTGCTAGGATGTCGGCCATGACCCCGGACCGCGGCGCCGCGTGGGCGCTCCTCACCGAGTGGACCGCCAGCGACAGCCTGCGCAAGCACGCCCTGGCCGTCGAGGCCGCGGTGCGCGGCTACGCCCGCCTGGCCGGCGAGGACGAAGAGGCGTGGGGCGTCGTCGCGCTGCTGCACGACTTCGACTACGAGCGCTACCCGACGCTCGGCGACCACCCGAACAAGGGGTGCGAGCACCTGCGCAGTCTCGGCTACCCCGAGTGGGTGATGCGCGCCATCCAGGCGCACGCCTGGGAGATCACCGGCGTGCAGCCGGAGTCGCCGGTGGAGCGGGCCCTGGTCGCCTGCGACGAGATGGCCGGTTTCGTCACCGCCGCGGCGCTGGTGCGGCCGTCGAAGAGCGTCCTCGACCTCGAGGCGTCGTCGGTGATCAAGCGGATGAAGGACAAGGCGTTCGCCCGCGCCGTGCCGCGCGAGCACCTGAAGCGCGGCGCCGAGCTGATGGGGCTGCCGCTCGACCAGCACGTGACCAACGTGATCTCGTTCATGCGCGAGCGCGCCGACGATCTCGGGCTGCGCGGCACCTTGTAGTTCCGCGGCCGAACACCCACCGCCGTCCCACCGTATCTACCAGCGGATGACCGGACCATCCACCCCCGAAACGCCGCCGCCCGATCAGGGGTCCGGACCGGTCGTCGATCTGCGCGATGTCAGCGTGGCCTACGGCGCCCAATGGGCGTTGAAGGACGTGTCGGCCACGTTCCCGCGCGGCGCGGTCGGCCTGCTCGGCCCGAACGGCGCCGGCAAGAGCACGCTGCTCAAGGCGCTGCTCGGCTTCATCGCCCCGACGCAGGGCCGCATGCACGTGCTGGGTCTCGACGTCGCCGCGTCGCCACTCGAGATCCGCAGCCGGCTCGGCTACATGCCGGAGAGCGACGCCCACATCCCCGGCATGACCGCGGTGGCGTTTGTCGCCTACTGCGGCCAGTTGGCCGGCCTGCCGCCCGCCGACGCCATGCAGCGCGCCCACGAGGTGCTCTATTACGTCGGGCTCGGCGAGGCCCGCTACCGGACGCTCGAGACCTACTCGACCGGCATGAAGCAGCGCATCAAGCTGGCGCAGGCGCTGGTCCACGACCCCGACCTGCTGTTCCTCGACGAGCCCACCAACGGCATGGACCCGAAGGGCCGCGACGAGATGCTCGAACTCATCCGCGATCTGGCCCACAACAAGGGCGTCAACCTGATCCTGTCGTCGCACCTGCTGCCCGACGTCGAGTTCACCTGCGATCACGTCGTGGTGATGGACAAGGGCCGGGTCGCCACCTCGGGGACCGTGGACGCGGTGAAAGGGCCGCAGGGCGAGGTGTTCGAGCTGCGGGTGAAGGACGGCACCGAGCGGATGGTCGAATTGCTGCGGGCGGCCGGCTACGACGTGCACGACGCCGACGACGACGTGATGCGCGTGTTCGTCCCCGGCGCCGGCGGGGCCGCGGCGATCTTCGCGCTGGCCGCCGGCCACGGCCTGCAGGTGCGGCACCTGCGGCCCAGCGTGCCGACCCTCGAAGACGCCTTCGCCCGCGCCGTCGGCAGCGAGTAGACGACCATGCCGATCCACGACCAGGGCTATCACCGTTACGCCGGCGAACGCGACCGGACCGGCACGGCCTGGCAGGTCATCGCCATGGCCGGCATCCGCACCGTGCTCGCCAAGCGCAAGTTCCTCGGCCTGCTGCTGGTGGCGTGGGGGCCGTTCCTGGTCCGCGCCGTGCAGGTCTACATCGCCGCCAACTTCCAGCAGGCGTCGTTCCTGCAGCCCAAGGGCGAGACGTTCCGCGAGTTCCTCGACCAGCAGGGCATCTTCGTGTTCTTCGTCACGATCTACGTCGGCGCCGGCCTGATCGCCGCCGATCGCCGCGCCAACGCCCTGCAGCTCTACCTGTCGAAGCCGCTCACCCGCTGGGAGTACGTGGCCGGCAAGCTGGCCATCCTGTTCGTGTTCCTCACCTTCGTCACCTTCGTGCCGGCGATGACGCTGCTGCTGGTCCAGATCGGCTTCGCCGGCAGTTTCACGTTCGTCCGCCAGAACCTCTACCTGGTGCCGGCGATCACGCTGTTCTCACTTGTGCAGGTGCTGCTGGCGTCGTGCACGATCCTGGCGCTGTCGTCGCTGTCGAACAGCAGCCGCTTCGTCGGCATCATGTACGCCGGGCTGATCTTCTTCACCGGCGCGCTGTTCAACGCCGTACGCGGCATCACCGGCAAGACCTGGCTGGCGTGGCTGTCGCCGACCGACGCGCTCGAGCAGCTGGGCGACGTGATGTTCCGCCTGCCGCCGCGCTTCGATCTGCCGGTGTGGGTGGCGGCGCTGGTCGTCGTCGGGCTGGTCGGCGGCTCGCTGGTCGTCCTGGAGCGGCGCGTCCGCGCCGTCGAGGTGGTGCGGTGAGCGGCGCGCCGATCGTCACGGCCGAGCATCTGTCGAAGTGGTACGGACAGGTCAACGGCCTCAACGACATCACCGTGGCGATTCCGCCCGGCGTGACCGGCCTGCTCGGCCCCAACGGCGCCGGCAAGTCGACGTTCATGAAGCTGATGACCGGGCAGCTCAAGCCCAGCCAGGGCACGATCACGGTGATGGGCACGTCGCTGTGGGATCACCCCGAGGCGTTCGCGCGGGTCGGGTTCTGCCCGGAGCAGGACGCCTTCTACGAGCGGATGACCGGGCTCGAATGGGTGACGGCGCTGGTGCGCCTGAACGGCTTCTCCGAGAGCGAGGCGGCCGCGGCGGCGGCGCGGGCGCTCGCCCAGGTCGATCTCACCGACGCCGCCGGCAAGAAGATCGGCGCCTACAGCAAGGGCATGCGGCAGCGCGTCAAGCTGGCCCAGGC
>CAYUAX010000057.1:0-25344 GCA_964442845.1 uncultured Bifidobacteriaceae bacterium
ACGAACAGGTCGCGGCCCTCGACCAGCGCGATGCCCATCTGCCGGGCCAGGAACGTGTGCTCGAAGTAGGCCGAGTTGAAGACCCCCGGTGTGAGCAGCACGATGGTCGGATCGGGCCGATGCGACGGCGCCAGCGCGCGCAAGGTCGCCAGCAGCGCCTGGCCGTAGTGGTCCACCGGGCGCACGTCGTAGCTGCTGAACAGCAGCGGGAACACACGCTTGATCACCTGGCGGTTGGTGAGCATGTAGCTCACGCCGCTGGGCACGCGCAGGTTGTCCTCGAGCACCGCGAACGTGCCGTCGGGCAGGCGCACCAGGTCGGTGCCGGCCACCGACACGTAGACGTCGTGGCGCACCGCCACGCCCTGCATCTCGCGGCGGAAGTGCTTGCAGCTGTAGACCAGCTCGCGCGGCACCACGCCGTCGGTCAGCGCCCGCCCGGCCGAGTAGACATCCTTCAGGAACAGGTTGAGCGCGGTGATGCGCTGGGTGAGGCCGCGCTCGAGCACCGCCCACTCCGCGGCGGTGATGATGCGCGGGATGAGATCGTAGGGGAAGATCTTCTCGGTGCCTTCCTCGCGGCCGTAGACGGTGAAGGTGATGCCCTGGTGCAGGAAGGCGAGGTCGGCGGCCGACTGGCGCTCGTGCATGGCCCCGGCGCCGACCGACTGCAGCCGGTCGTACAGCGCCTCGTACTGCGGCCGCGGCTGGCCGTGGCCGTCGAACATCTCGTCGTAGGCGGCGCCGAGCGTGTAGCTGCTGAACTGCGGCTGGCCGGCGAGGGCGCGCGGCGTGCCCGGGGCCGCCTCAGGGGGGGACGACATGGTCCGCCCCACTCTCTGGCGGCGCAGCCGTGCCTGTCAACCTATGTGCGGAGCGGGCGCGAGTGCATGACCAGCCCGCATTCCGCGGATGCCGCGAACCGGAAGCGAGATTCCTGCGTGGGTGGCGCAGCGCGCGCGTCGCGGATCCTGCCAGCCGGCTCCGCCCGGCGGCCGAATCTCCGAGGATTCCGCATGGCACGGCGCTGGCACTGGCCGGAACCGTGGCCGACGAGCGCAGTAGAATCGCCGCATGGCCGGGGAGGACTCGATGGGCACGCCGTCACCAGCGGCCGACACGCGCCTCACCTACGACGATCTGCTGTTGCTCCCGCACGACGGGAAACGGCACGAGATCATCGACGGCGAGCACTACGTGACGGCGTCGCCGAGCTTGCGCCACCAGGATCTTGTTGGCCGGCTCCACTTATCGATCGGTACGTGGCTGGCGGCCCGCCCCGGCTCCGGCCGGTTGTTCCTGGCGCCGCTCGACGTCGTGCTGTCGTACTACGACGTCGTCGAGCCCGACCTGCTGTTCGTCGCCGGCGACCAGACCGGCATGCTCACCAAGGCGAATGTACAGGGCCCGCCGGCGCTCGTGGTCGAGGTGCTCTCGCCCTCGACTCGCCGCACCGACGCCAAGATCAAGCGGCGCCTGTTCGAGCGAACGGGCGTTCGCGAGTACTGGCTGGTCGACCCGGAGCTCGATACGGTGCAGGTCTTCCGTCCCGAAGCCGGCCGGCTTCGTCGAGTGGACGAACTGAGCGCCGAGGACGGCCACACCCTGTCCACGCCGCTGTTGCCCGGCTGGTCGCTCGACCTTACCGAGTTCTTCCAGCCGACGATCTGAGCCGCCGCTCGTGGCGGCCGACTCAGCGCGGCGCCGCTGGCGGCCGCACCAGACGGTCGAACAGATGCTGGAGCGTCGCATCGGGATCGCTGGTCCGGCCGGTGTGCACCGGCGAGGCCTGGATCACCGTGCTGCGCGGCGACACCAGCCAGCGGAAGCGCCCCCGGGCGGGCAGCTCGCCGATCGGACCGGCCGCCGGACCGCCGGCGCACACGGCTGGGAACAGCGCCAAGCCGTCGCGAACGGCGTCGAGATCGAGCGACGGATCGAGCGCACGCAGCCGCGCGTCGTCCACCTCGATGCGCGCCTGCAGGTACTCGGCGTCCACGCACGACAGGATCACGCCGACGTTCACCTGCTCGCCGCGTTCCACCCGCGGCACGACCCGGATCACCGCGTAGTCGTAGGTGATCTCAGGCGGCACGGGTCGGCTCCGGCAGGAACGGCCGCGGCGCCACCAGGCGGTCACGGAGGTAGCGCACGTAGGCGGCGCGCGTGTCGGCCGCCGAGCGGCCGGGCAGCTCGCTGGTGAGCCACGCGTCGGGCACCAGGTCGAGCACGCGTTCGATCGCGCCCGGACCCAGCGCCGCCGTCGCCGCGGCATCGGCGTCGGCCAGGTGCCGGGTGCCGCGCGCCCGCAGGACGTGCGTGGCCAGCAGCGCGAACGGCTCGCGGGCTTTGGCGGTGTCCTGCTCCCAGCCTGGCGTGTGGTGCACGTACAGCGTGGCGCCGTGGTCGATCAGCCACGGCCGGCGATGCCACATCAGCATGTTGGTGTTGCGAGCCGTGCGATCGACGTTGGTCACGTAGCCGTCGAACCACACCACCCGCGCCGCGAACTCGGGATCGAGCGCATGGACGACCGGATCGAAGGTGACGGCGCCGGGCAGGAAGTCGAGCGCCAGGTTGAGGCCGGCGCTGTCGTGGATGAGCGCGTGGATCTCGGGATCGGGCTCCGTGCGAGCCAGGTCGCGCTCCAGCTCGGCGAAGACGATCTCGGGCACCGGCAGGCCCAGCGCACGGGCGATCTCACCGGCGACGAGTTCGGCCACCAGCGCGCGGGTGCCCTGGCCGGCGCCGCGGAACTTGAGCACGTACAGTCCGTCGTCGTCGGCCTCGACGATGGCCGGCAGCGACCCGCCCTCGCGCAGCGGCGTCACGTAACGGGTCACACGGACGGTGCGAAGAGGTGACATCTGATGATCTCGTGATCTCGTGATCTGATGATCTATCTGCGGATCTGCGATTCTGATGTTCTGTCGATCAATCGACCGATCGACAGGTCCCTCAAACGATGGTTCAACCGATCGTCGAGATCGACCGACCGCCAGATCGATCACCCGATCAACCGATCGCGACATCAACCGATAACAAGCACTTCCACCACGGGCTGCTAGGCCTTGACGTCGGCGTACTCGGGCGTGCGCTCGAAGACCGAGCGCGCGAACGGGCACAGCGGCAGGATCCGCCGGTCGCTGTCGCGCGCCCAGGCCACGGCGGCGGCGACCAGCGCGTTGCCGGCGCCGGTGCCGCGCAGCGACGCGTCCACCTCGGTGTGGTCGATGATCACCATCTCGTCGCCGGCCACCGAGTAGGTCATCGTCGCCAGGCGGCGGCCGTCGCGGTCGATGACGAACGCCCCTTTGTGGCCGTCGAGCACGTGGGTGATCGCGTGGTCCATGTCCGTCCGATCTTACGTCGCAGGACCACTAGAATGTCCGGCCAGTGAAGGTGAGCGGCACCGGGCGCGCCCCAGCCATCGACGCCGTGCGCGGCGCCATCATGGTCGTGATGGCGCTCGACCACGTCCGCGAGTTCTTCCACGCCGACGCCATGGTCTTCAACGCCGAGGACCTCGCCCGGACCACGCCGCTGCTGTTCCTCACCCGCTGGATCACCCACGTCTGCGCGCCGGGCTTCGCCTTCCTCGCCGGCCTGGCGGCGGCGCGGCAGCTGGCCCGCGACGGCGACCGCGGCCGGCTGTCGCGGCACCTGGTCACGCGCGGCCTGTGGCTGGTGCTGCTCGAGATCACGGTGATGCGCTTCGCGCTCAACTTCCGGATGAGCGGCCAGGATCCGCTGCTGCTCATCATCCTGGTGGCGCTCGGGCTGTCGATGGTGGTGTTGGCCGCCCTCGTCTGGCTGCCGCGGCCGGCCGTTCTCGCCTACGGCGTGGCGGTGGTGGCGCTGCACAACCTGGTCGACCCGGTGCGCGCCGCCGATGTCGGCGGGCTGGCGCCGCTGTGGACGCTGCTGCACGCGCCCGGGGCGTTCGTGGTGCGCGGCCTGCCAGTGGTCGCCGGGTATCCGGTGCTGCCGTGGACGGGCATCATGGCGCTCGGCTTCGCCGCCGGCCGGCTCTACGACCTCGACGCGCCCCGCCGCCAGCGGCTGCTGACGCGGGTCGGCCTGGCCGTCGTCGCGGCGTTCGTCGTCGTGCGCGCCGTCAACCTCTACGGCGACCCGAGTCCGTGGGCCGCGCAGGCGTCGCCGGTGACGACCGTGCTGTCGTTCCTGCGGACCACCAAATACCCGCCGTCGCTGCAGTTCGTGCTGATGACGCTCGGGCCGTTGCTGCTGGCGCTGGCGTGGGCCGACCGGCGGCCGCCGCCGGCGTCGCATCCGCTGGTGGCGATCGGCCGCGTGCCGCTCTTCTTCTACGTGGTGCACTTCTATCTGATCCACCTGGGCGCCTCGCTCGTCGCGGCGCTGCAGTACGGCCCGACGCTGGCGTTCCTGTCGGGCCCGTTCCCGTCGATGGGCGGCTCGCGCGAGGTGTTTCCCGCCGGCTTCGGCCATCCGCTGTGGGTCACCTACGTCGCCTGGATGGCCGTGGTGGCGGCGATGCTGCCCTTGTGCCGGTGGTATGGACACTACAAGGCCACGCACCGGCCCTGGTGGGGCCGGTGGCTGTGATGGGGACCATCCCGAGCCGCGCGACAGTCCCCTAGAATGCGGATCGATGCCCGGCCGCGAGTGCTACCACTGCAAGCAGTGGATCGAGGAAGGCGAGGCCCACGACTGCTGGACCACGACCGAGGCCGCGCTCACCGCCGACCTCTCTGAGGATCTGCGCGACGCCTGGGAGCGGATCCGCGAGTCGATGGTGGCGCTGGGCGAGCAGCGGATTTACGCCTCGGGCAGCTGCATCATGTTCTCGCGACGGGTCTGCCACGTGTTCGTGCGGCCGAAGCGCAAAGTGCTCGAGGTGTGCGTGTTCCTGGATCGCGCGCTGCGCCACCCTCGGGTGAAGCGCGCCGACCGCACCTCGAAGGTCAAGTTCGCCAACATCGTCCACGTCCAGCACCGCGATGAGGTGGAGACGCCGCTCACCGACTGGTTCCGCGAGGCCTACGAACTGGATAATCGACTGGCGGGGAAGGCGGCGGCCGCGCCCGTCAAACGACGGCCGTAGCGGCGTAGACTGAGGCGCCATGGCCAGCCTTGGCCCCACGCCGCCGAGAGACGCCGCCCTGGCCGCCGGCGCCGTGCTGTCGCACTACCGCATCGTCTCGCCGCTGGGTGCCGGCGGCATGGGGGTGGTGTACCGCGCCGTCGACACGCGCCTCGACCGTCCCGTCGCGCTGAAGGTGATCGCCCCTGCGCTCGACGATGGCGGCCAGAGTCGCCGCCGCTTCCTCAAGGAAGCCCGCGCCGCCTCCGCCTTCACCCACCCGAATATCGTGACGATCCACGAGGTCGACGCGGCCGGCGGCGTCGACTTCATCGTCATGGAGCTCGTCGACGGACGCTCGCTCGAGCAGCGTCTGCAGGCCGGCGGGCTGCCGATTGACGACGTGCTGGCGATCGCCCAGCAGATGGCCGCCGCCCTCGAGTCCGCGCACGCCGCCGGCATCGTCCACCGCGACGTCAAGCCCGCCAACGTCATGGTCACGACCAGCGGCCACGTGAAGGTGCTCGACTTCGGCGTGGCCAAGCGGGTCGAGACGGCGGAGCCGGACGCGGCGACCGCGCCTGGTGCCACGGCGACCCGCGCCGGCACCGTCCTCGGATCGCTCGCCTACATGTCGCCGGAGCAGTCGCAAGGCCTGGCGGTCGACGGCCGCTCCGACGTCTTTTCCTTCGGTGTCGTCCTGTACGAGATGCTGGCCGGCCGCCGCCCGTTCACCGGCAGCACGCCGGTGGAAGTGACGGCGCGGATCCTCGAGGGTTCGCCGCCGCCGCTGGAGGCGGCGCGGCCCGATGTCCCGCCGGCGCTGGCGGCGCTCGTCGCCGCCTGCCTGGCGAAGGACCGCGCGCGGCGCCCGTTGGCCGGCGAGGTGCGCGCCCGCCTGTCGGAGATCCAGCAGACCCGGTCGGCACCGACGCCGACGATCCAAGCCGTCCTCGCCCGCCGCGGCGTCCGCTGGACGCTCGTCGCCGGCCTCGCCGGGCTCACCATCGCCGCCGGCACGTGGTGGTGGGCCGGGCGCGGGGTCAGGGAGGCGCGCCGGCAGCTGCCGGCGATCTTCGAGGCGGCCGATCGCTACGATCTCGACGGCTTCTATCGCGCGGCTCGCAGTGTCGTCCCGCTGCTGCCCGACGAACCGCGCCTGCAACAGCAGTGGGTCAACCTCACGACGGTCGCGTCGTTTCGCAGCGAACCGCCGGGAGCCGACGTCGCCGTCAAGGGCTACGGCGCCGACGCGCCCTACATCTCCATCGGTCAGACGCCGCTCGCCCAGGTGCGCGTGCCCTTCGGCGCGGTGAAGCTGCAGGTGCAGAAGGCCGGCTTCGCCGCCATCGAAGGCACGCTCAGCGCCTTCGACCTGAACTTCACGCTGGATCCGGTCGCCGAGGTCCCCGCCGGCATGGTGCGGGTGCCGGGCGCGCCGGCGCAGCTCGAGGGGCGGACGGTGGTCCTGCCCGACTTCTGGCTCGACCGGTACGAAGTGACCAATCGGCAGTTCGAGGCGTTCGTGGACGCCGGCGGCTACGAGAACCAGGAGTACTGGAAGGAGCCGTTCGTCGATGGCCGGCGCTCGCTGTCGTGGTCCGAGGCGATGGCGCGACTGCGTGACAAGACCGGGCGCCCAGGCCCAGCGGACTGGGAGTTGGGGACCTATCCGGCCGGGCAGGACGACTATCCGGTGAGCGGGGTGAGCTGGTACGAAGCGGCGGCCTATGCCGCCTTTCGCGGCGAGTCGCTGCCTACCGCCTACCAGTGGCGCGCCGCCGCCGGCCTGGTCGGATTCGGCGGCAACTTCTCCGACATCCTGCCGGCCAGCAACTTCGGGCAGACCGGCCCGGCGCCAGTCGGCAGCCACCGCGGCCTGGCGGCCAGCGGCACCTACGATCTGGCCGGCAACGTGAAGGAGTGGTGCTGGAACGAGAGCGACGGCATGCGGATGATCCTCGGTGGCGGCTGGAACGAGCCGACGTACATGTTCGAGGACCGCGACGCGCAGCCGCCGCTGCGCCGCCTCTCCACCTACGGCTTTCGACTGGCTCGGAACATCTCGCCACCGCCTCCGGCCGCCCTCGAGCCGGTGCGCCGCCGCGGCGCCTCCACTCGGTCGCCGGCGTCCGACGACCAGTTCGCGATTCTCGCCGGGCTCTACCGCTACGATTCCCGCCCGCTCGACGCGCGCGTCGAACAGGTCGACGACGCTCCGGATTGGCGGCGCGAAACCGTCTCGTTCGCGGCCGCCTACGGCGACGAGCGCGTGACCGCGTACGTCTTTCTGCCCAAGGTGTCGGCGCCGCCGTATCAGCCGGTGGTGCACTTCCCGGGCGGCGACGCCCAGCTGCTGCGCTCGAGCCGCGACCTTCGCCTGCTGAACGTGGACTACGTGATCCGCAGCGGCCGGGCGCTCGTGTTCCCCATCTATCAGGGGACCTACGAGCGGACCGTCGTCGTGCAGGGCCTGAACGGCTATCGCGACGTGACGATCGCCCGCGTCAAGGACGTGGCCCGCACGCTGGAGTACATCGACGGCCGCTCCGACCTGGATGCCGACCGTGTCGGATTCCACGGCCAGAGTCTGGGCGCCTACAACGGCGTGCTGAGCACGGCGCAGCGCTCCCGCTTCAAAGCGAGCGTGCTCATCGGCGCCGGGTTGACCGATTTCGGGTCGCCGCCGGAGATCAGCCTGGTCAACTTCGCGCCGCGCGTCACCGTGCCGACCCTGCTCATCAGCGGCCGCGACGACTTCAGCTACCCCGCCGAGAGCCAGGTGGCGCTGTTCGACCTGCTCGGGCCGCCGCCGGACCAGAAGCGCCACGTCGTCCTGGAAGGGGGGCACATCCCGTTGCGGATGCACGAGGTCATCCGCGAGGTGCTCGACTGGTACGACCGCTACCTCGGTCCGGTACCGCGGCGTCCGGGCGGCGCGGCCGGGTCACAGTGACGCGCTCGGGACCATTCGCACCTCGCGTCGACTGAACACTCAGCGCCGGATACCGACGGTGACCCAGTAGTCGCGCGGCACGCAGATCCCCAGCTCGGTGGGGAAGCCGGCGTGGAACGCGATGAAGTCGCGGCGGAACGCCTCGCGGCGCTCGTCGTCGAGCGACGCGGCCAGCGTGCGGGTCGGGCCGTAGCCGACCGAGAACGTCTCCCAGGCGGCCTCGGCGCTCGGCTCGCGGTAGAACGAGGTGCCGGCCTCGAACTTCAGGTCGAACGCCTCGCCGAGCAGCTCGCGGATGCGCTCGGTGCGGCCCCACGCGAAGGGCGAGGGCGGCGCCGGTGTGGGCGGCGGCGGCATGTAGGCCTTCATCACCTCGAACATCTTGAACAGGTTGCCGTCGGACAGCCACGTGGTGAGGGCGATGCGGCCGCCGGGGCGCACCACCCGCGCCAGTTCGGCGGCGGCGGCCTCGGGCCGGCCGGCGAACATCACCCCGCAGGTGGAGATCACGGCGTCGAAGGCGCCGTCGGCGAAAGGCAGCTGCTCGGCATCGCCGAGCCGGTAGTCGATGGCCAGCCCTTCGGCCGCGGCCTGGGCCCGGGCGGCTTCGAGCAGGCCCTCGGCGATGTCCGCGCCAACGACCGTGGCGCCGCGCCGGGCCACCAGCCGCGACGTCCAGCCGGTGCCGGTGGCCAGATCGAGGATGTGCTCTCCAGGCCGCGGATCGAGCCGCCGCACGCAGTGTTCGATCGAGTCGGCGATGCCGCGGCTGATCTCCTGGTAGTCCTTGCCGCCGCTGCTCCAGACCCTGGCGGGCCGTTGGTTGTGCGCCTGCACCGTGCCGGTCATCGTCTGTGATCCGTGAGCGATCATCGCTGTGCCTCCAGTCGTTCCATGCGCGCCGACAGGGCCGCCAGCGCCGCCTTCAACGTCTCGTTCTCGAGCGCCAGCGCCTTCACGGCCGCCAGGGCGATGCCGTCGGCGTCGATGGTGCTGATGCGCAGCGGGTCTTCGCCCAGGCCGAAGGCGGCGTGAAAGTCTTGCGCCGTCGGGCCGACGTGGCGGATGGCCGCATCCTGCGCCTTGTAGTTCCACTCCCGGATCGGCAGGCGCGCGATCCTGGCCAGGACGTCGCCGCCGTCGAGGTCGCGGAAGTTCTCCTTGCTGTTGACGTCCGACAGCGCCGACCACGCGCCCGCCCCCGAGGCCAGCTTCACGCCCGCCGTCATCCCAGCGTTCGAGTAGAACGTCGTGCCGCCGGCCGCGCGTACCAGGAACTCGTTCGCGGTGAACGACTGCACCTGGCTCGCGGCCGAGCGGTCGCCGTAGACGAACGATCCCGCGGCGGCGACCGTCGTGGTCACCCGCGTGCCGAGGGCGACGCTGCCGGCCCCGGCGGCGTCGTGGCCGATGCCGACCGCAATCGCGCCGGCGCCGCTGGCGAAGACGCCGTTGACGCCGCCCTGAGGCGTGAACTCGCCGCCGATGGCCACGCTGTTCGGGCCGGCGGCGATGGCACCCGCCCCGGCCGCGACGCTGCCCGACCCGTCGGCCCTGGAGCTGTAGCCGAAGACCGTCGACGCGATGCCGGTCGCGCTCGACAGATAGCCGGCGGCGAAGGCGGCGTGCGCGGTGGCTTTGACGTTGGCGCCAAAGGCCGCGCTGAAGACCCCGACGTTCGGGTCGTCCCACTCCGTGGTGCTGGCCGCTCCGGCGCGAAACGCTGCCTTGCCGGCGTGCCACATCATGCGCGTGCCCGGGCCCGACGCCGGGATTGCCCCCGAACCCGGTGTGCCGGTGGCGAGGAGTCCTCCGTCGGCACGCAGGGCGATCGCCGGCGGAATCACCGGCGCGATCGCCGGCGCCGGCCGCGGATTGCCGCCGCTGCGCGCGTTGAACGCGAACGTGCCCGCATGGCCGGCGCTGTCGCTCCAGGAGCCGCTGAGGTTCTGGATCGAGAGGCGGGCGTCGATCTGCAGACCGCGGCCGCCCGGCGTGGTGACGACGTGCAGACCGAAACCGATGCTGCCGTCGGGATTCTGGGTGCCGACGCCGGTCAGCGGCGCGCGGGTGCTGGCACCGCACTGGTCGTCGAATCCTTCCAGGGTATAGACGCCGGCGACGCCGGTGACGTGCAGGGTGACCACGTTGCAGTAGGGCTTGAGCTGCCAGGTGAAGGTGCCGATCGGCTGCGCCTGGGCGGCGGCCGCCGCCCCCAGCAGCGAGGCACACAAAGACGATACGAACACCACTCGGAACCGCACGGACCACCCTCCTTGGACGAGCCGCCCATCGCGGGCGGGTCTCACCTGGATATCGAGAACCGGCGAGTGATCCCGCCACCGCGGGCCGGACTGCTACACTCGGCCCTCTGGTGATGCCGTGGACGCCACGCTGGCCACGCTGATCGAGGCGGCCGACCGCCAGGACCCCGGGGCGTCGGAGGCCCTCTTCACCGCGCTGTACGCCCAGCTCCATCGCATCGCCCGGCGCGAGCTGTCGCGGCAGGGCTGGGGCGTGTCGCTCGGCGCGACCGATCTGCTGCACGAGGCCTACCTCGACCTGGCGAAGGTGGACGGCGACAAATTCCCCGACCGCCAGCACTTTATGGCCTACGCCGCCAGGGTGATGCGCGGGCTGATCATCGATTACGCCCGGCAACGCCAGGCGCAGAAGCGTGGCGGGAAGTTCGAGCTGACTGCGATTAGTACGGATGTGGCGGACATGGTGGCCGATGCCGACGAACTGACCGAGGTCGGCGCCGCGCTCGACGAGCTGGCGGCGATCGACCCGGTCCTCGCCGATATCGTCGATCTCAAGTTCTTCTGCGGCTTCTCGTTCGCCGAGATCGCCGCGATGAAGGGGTCGTCGGAGCGGACCGTGCAGCGCAACTGGCAGAAGGCCAGGCTGTTCCTGCATCGGGCGGTGCGCCGCGACGCCCTGGAAGCGTGAGCCGTGGACGGAGAACGCCCGCCGCGGCGGCCGGCCCGTGACAGCTGGGCCCAGGTGAGCGCCTTGCTGGACGAGGCCATGGAGCTGCCGCCGGCAGACCGCGCCGCCTGGGTCCGTGCGCTCACCGGCGTGAGCCCTGCCGTGGTCCAGGCCGTGGAGGCCTGGCTCACCGAGTACGACGAGATGCAGTCCACCGGCTTTCTCGAGGAACACGCGGCGGCGCGTCCGATCGAGACGCCGGGCGCCGGGCTGACCGTGGGCGCCTTCCGCCTGGTGGAGCCGATCGGCCGCGGCGGCATGGGCACGGTGTGGCTGGCCCGGCGCCACGACGGCACCTTCGCGCAGCGCGCCGCCGTGAAGCTGCTGAACACGGCGCTGCTCGGCGCCGACGCGTCGGCGCAGTTCGCCCGTGAGGCCGGCATCCTCGGCCGCCTGTCGCACCCGCAGATCGCGCATCTGCTCGACGCCGGCGTCACCGCCGCCGGCACGCCGTTCCTGGTGCTGGAGTACGTCGCCGGCGAGCACATCGATCGGCACTGCGATGCCCGTCGCCTCGACGTGCCGGCGCGGCTGCGCCTGTTCCTCGACGTGCTGGCGCCGGTCGCCCACGCCCACGCCAACCTGATCGTGCACCGCGACCTGAAGCCGTCGAACGTGCTCGTCACCGGCGACGGCCACGTGAAGCTGCTCGACTTCGGCATCGCCAAACTGCTCCAGCCCGACGGCCACGCCGGTGCCGCCACCGTCGTCACCCGCGACGGCGCGCTCACGCCGGCCTGCGCGGCGCCCGAACAGCTCACCGGCGGGCCCGTGACGACCCGCACCGATGTCTACGCCCTCGGCGTGCTGCTGTACCAGCTGCTCACCGGGCGGCATCCGTCTGGCGGCGGCGCGCTGTCGCCGGCGCCGCTGATGCGCGCCATCGTCGAGGAGCCGGCGCCGCCGGCCTCGGACGTCGTGCTGCGGGAGCCGCTCGCCCCCGACGCCACGGCCGAGGCGCTGGCGGCCGCGCGCGCGGCCACGCCCACGCGGCTCCGCCAGCAGCTGGCCGGCGATCTCGACATCATCCTCGCCAAGGCGCTGAAGAAGGACCCGGCCGAGCGGTACGACTCGGTCGCCGCGTTCGCCGACGACGTACGGCGACAGCTGCGTCACGAGCCGATCGCCGCCCGGCCCGATACGCTGTCGTACCGGGCCGCCACCTTCGTCCGCCGCCATGCCGGCGGCGTGGCGATGGCGGCGGCCGCCGTGGTGGTGCTTGCCGGGTCGACGGTCTACTACACGACGCGGCTGGCCGCCGAACGCGACCGGGCCCAGCGCGAGGCGGCCAAGGCCGCGCAGGTGAGTCAGGCGCTGACCGGGCTGTTGACCGGCGCCGACCCGATCTCGAACCGGGCCACCGGCGCCGCCCTCACCGTGCGTGGGCTGCTCGACTCCGGCGCTGGGCGGCTGCAGACGGAACTGGCCGGGCACCCCGACGCCCAGGCCGAGATCCTCACGGTGCTGGGCCGGCTGTACCGCCGCTTCGGCGTCTACGACAAGGCGGAACAGCTGCTCGAGCAGGCGTTGACCGGCGGCCAGCAGGCGTTCGGCGCCGAGCACGTGCGCGTCGCCCAGACCCTCAACGACCTCGGATCGCTGCTGGCGGAGACGGGCGACTACGCTGCCGCCGAACGGGCCTTGGAACGCGCCCTGGCGATGCGCCGCCGGCTGCTCGGCGAGCACGCCGACGTCGCCGTCACCCTCGTCGAACTCGCCCGCGTCTACCAGGACCAAGGGCTGAACCAGCGGTCCGAACCGCTGGAGCGCGAGGCCCTGGCGATCCGGCGGCGGGTGCTCGGCGAGGAGGGCGCCGAGACCGTCGTCAGCATCAGCGGCGTCGCGTCGGTGCTGCGGCTGAACGGCGATCTGGACGGCGCCGAGGCGCTGCTGCAGCAGGGCCTGACGTTGAACCGCAAACTGCGCGGCGAACGCCACCCGAACACCGCCACCACGCTGCACGACCTCGGGTTGATCGCTGCGGCGAAGGGCGATCGGACGCTGGCCGAGGCGCGCTTCCGCCAGGCCCTCGACATCCAACGGAGTGCCCTGGGCGCGGCGCATCCGGTGACGGCGACGACGCTGAACAGCCTGTCGCACGTGGCGGCGGCCCAGGGGAAGTACGACGACGCGGCGACGGCGTTGCAGGAAGCGCTGGCCATCGTCCGCACGGCGGTGGGGCCCGATCACCAGCTCCTGGGCCTGTATGCCTTGAACCTCGGAGCGGTGGAACTGGCGCGCCGGCGGCCCGCCGCCGCCGAGAGCCTCTTGCGAGAGGGCTTGCGGATCCGCGTGCTGGCGCCGCACCTGGTGCCCAGTCGCCGCCGTACCGTGGCCGCCGACGACTGGAGCGTCGGCGCCGCCAGGAGCGCGCTCGGCGCGGCGCTGTCGGGCCAGGGCCGCTATCCGGAGGCCGAAGCGCTGCTGATCGAGGCGCGCCGGGATCTCGAGGCCATGCCGTCGCCGCCGCGAGACGCGTTGCAGGCCACCTTCACCCGCTTCGTCGAGCTCTACCGCGCCTGGGGCCGCCCCGACCGGGCGGCGGACTACCGCACGCAGCTCGCCGCGATTTCGTAGGAGCGCAGCCGCGCGGCGTGGTCGTGGATGTGCGCCACCACGATCACCTCGTCGGCGGCGGTGCGTTCGACGAAGGCGCCCAGTCCGGCGGCGACGGTCTGCGGGCTGCCGACGAACGACACCCGGCTGCGTTCGGTCGGCCCTTCGGGCTCGTCGGCGGCGCGCGTCCACTCGCGTGACGGCGGCGGCAGCTGGATCGGGCGGCCGGCGCGCAGGCTGGCGAACGACTGGCGGCCCGACGAGGCGAGGAAGCGGGCCTCGTCGTCGGTCTCGGCGGCCACGACGTTGACGCCCAGCATCAGATACGGCGCCGCCAGCGTGGCCGACGGCTGGAAGCGCTCGCGGTAGATGGCGGACGCCTCGTCGAGCAGCGCCGGCGCGAAGTGCGAGGCGAACGCGAACGGCAGGCCGAGCGCCGCGGCGACGTGCGCGCCGAAGGTGCTCGAGCCGAGGATCCACACCGGCACGCGCGAGCCGGCGCCGGGCACGGCGATCACGCGCTGGCCTGGCTGCGGATCGCCGAGGTAGGCGAGCAACTCCTGCACGTCGTCGGGGAAGGCCTCGGGGTCGGACCGCAGCGTGCGCCGGAGCGCCATCGCCGCCGCCGGATCGGTGCCCGGCGCGCGGCCCAGGCCGAGGTCGATGCGGCCCGGGAACAGCGCCTCGAGCGTGCCGAACTGCTCGGCCACCTGGATCGGCGGGTGGTTGGGCAGCATGATGCCGCCGGCGCCGACGCGGATCCGCGACGTGCCGGCGGCGACGTGGGCGATCAGCACCGCCGTCGCGGCGCTGGCGATGCCCGGCATGTTGTGGTGTTCGGCCAGCCACACCCGGCGATAGCCCCACCGTTCGGCGTGCTGCGCCAGGTCGCGGGCGTGCGCGAACGCCTCGGCGGCGGTGCCGCCTTCGACGATGGGGGCGAGGTCGAGCACCGAGAGCGGAATCACCCTCCCACCATATCGCGGCCCAGGCGATGCACCGACGTTACACGCGCGACGCGAGGGCGCGACATCGGCTCGGTAGCGTGACGTGTCCGACCCGTCACCACGGAGCCCACGCCACGATGACCCCACGTACCCGCGCACTGATCGGCGCCGCCCTGCTCGGCGCTCTCGCCACCCACGACACGCTCGCCCACGGCAAGGGCGACTGGAGCTTCCAGCGCGTCGGCACCTTCGCCAACTACCGCAACGCCACGCCCGGCGAGGCGACCGTCGCCGAGATCATCGCCGCGACCGCCGACGGCAGGACGCTGGTCTACACCGACGCCCTGCGCGGCGCCGTGGGCTTCATCGACATCTCGAATCCAGCCCGCCCCTTGCCCGGCGGCTCGATGGTGCTCGACCCCGATCCCACCGACGACATCGCCTGGTCGCCCACGTCGGTGGACGTGCTGCGCAACCGCTACGCGCTGGTGTCGGTGGACACCAGCGCCTCAAAGGCCAACCCGAGCGGCCGGCTGCTGGTGATCGACATCGCCAGCCGCCAGGTGGTCACGGAGCTCGACCTCGGCGGCCAGCCCGACTCGGCCAAGATCAGCCCCGACCACCGATTCCTGGCCATCGCGATCGAGAACGAGCGCGACGAGGACATCGAGGTCGGCGGCGTCGAGGGTGGCCTGCCACAGCCGCCGGCCGGGTATCTCGCCGTCGTCCGCCTGCAGGGCCCGCCGTCGACCTGGTACCGCCAGGACGTCTCGCTCACCGGCATCGCCGAACTCTACCCGGACGATCCCGAGCCCGAGTTCGTGGACGTCAACGACGCCAACCAGGCCGTGGTCACGCTCCAGGAGAACAACCACATCGCCGTCGTCGACCTCGAGAGGCTGCGCGTCGTCCGCCATTTCCCGGCCGGCGCGGTGACGCTCAACGGCGTGGACCTGCTCGACAACCTGGTGATCGCGCCGGTGCAGACCGCGGCCAACGTCTTGCGCGAGCCCGACGCCGCCGCCTGGGTGGGCCGCCGCATCGCCACCGCCAACGAAGGCGACCTCGTCGGCGGCAGCCGCGGCTTCTCGATCTTCAATCCCGACGGGTCGGTGTTCTTCGACAGCGGCACCTGGCTCGAACGGCTGGCCGTCCGCTTCGGCCACTATCCCGAGCGCCGCTCCGACGCCAAGGGCGCCGAGCCCGAGGCGATCGCCTTCGCAAAGTACGGCCCGAACGACGTCCTGTTCGTCGGCGCCGAGCGCGGCAGCTTCGTGGCGGTGTTCCAGCTCGATCGCGCCGGCCGGCCCGAGTTCTCGCAGATCCTGCCGGCCCCCCTCGGCCCCGAGGGCCTGCTGGCGATTCCGCACCGCAACCTGCTGATCGCGTCCGGCGAGAACGACACGCCGCCGTTCGGCGTTCGCTCGACCGTGATGATCTACGAGCTGAAGCCGGGCGCCCCGACCTATCCGCAGATCTATTCGGCCAACGACGACGCCGGCGACCCCATTCCGTGGTCGGCGCTGTCGGGCCTCACCGAGATCCCCGGCGAGTTCGGCAAAGTGCAGGCGGTGTGGGACGGCTTCTACGCGCAGAGCCAGGTGTTCACCATCGACGTGGACGAGGAGCCGGCGCGCATCGAACGGGCACTGACCATCACGCGCGCCGCCGGCGGCGCCACCAACTTCGACCCGGAGGGCCTGGCCTACGCGCCCGACGGCTCGCTGTGGATCGCCAGTGAGGGCAACCTCGCCGACAGCCGCGCCAACCGCCTGATCAAGGTCAACGCCGTGACCGGCGTCGTCGAGCTGGAGGTCGGACTACCCGCTGCGGTGGTCGCCTGCCGCGCCGCCGAGCGGGCCAAGCCGGCGCCCAACGGCACCGGCACGCTCGGGTCCGGGTTCGAGGGCCTCGACGTCCGACGCAAGGCTGGTGGCGGCTATCTCATCTACGTCGCCCAGCAGCGCGGCTGGAACTACACCACTTCGCCGGCCTGCGACGCCCTCGACGACGACCCCGCCGACACCGACGCGCTCGAGCCGCAGTGGACGCGGATCTGGGTCTACGACCCGCAGACCGCGGCGTGGAGCCACATCCCCTACCAGCTCGAAGTCAAGCCGGCGAACGCCGCGTGGATCGGCCTGTCGGAGATCACGCTCGTCGACGACGGCTGGATACTCATCGAGCGCGACAACCTCACCGGCGACAACGGCATCTTCAAGAAGCTGGTGAAGCTCCCGCTCTCGCCAGGCGCCGACGGCGCGTTCACGCGCGGCGAGAAGGCGTTCCACGACCTGCGGCCGCGCCTGACGGCGACGCGCGGCTGGATCACCGACAAGCCCGAGGGCGTGGCGGTGCTGCCCAACGGCCGGCTGTTCGTCGTGACCGACAACGACGGCGTGGACGGCTGGTCGGGCGAGACCTGGTTCTTCGGCCTGGGCCGGTACTGGAACCTGTTCCGGTAGGGGCGCGTGGAAGGGCGGAGCTGACGGCTCCGCCCTTCCACCTAGATCGCGACGCCGACCTGGAACGTTCCGGTGTAGCCGTTGGTCGGGTCGCCGCCGGTGATGGCGATCAGTTGCTGCGCGAGGCTGTCGCTGAAGATGCCGTCGCGGGCGTTGCTGGTGGTGTTCTGCCCGCGGCTGGCGTAGACGCCGGTGCGATAGACCGCGGCCGTCACCTCCTCGGGAAAGGCGATCTGCGTCACCTTCACCGATCGGCCGTTCACCGAGACGTCGACGTGGATGTGGGTGGCGCGGCCCTGGTACCAACCCGGATAGATCGTCGTGAACGCCGCCCGCCCGGCGCTGTCGGTCGTCTGCAGGCCGCGCAGGAACGTCGCCGATTGGGCGCTCCCGTACTGGGAGTAGTCGCCGGCCACATCGCACTGCCAGATCTCGACCGCGGCGCCCGACACGGCGGCGCAGGCCTGGTTGACGTTCACGACGCTGATGGTCAGCTGCAGCGGCAGGCCTTGGCGATCCTCGCGGACGTCACTGCGAACGAAGTCGCCGAGATTGGGAAACGGCCCGAGTGTTTCCGACGGCGACACCGCACACACCGCGTTGGTGCCGCCCGCCCCCGGCGTGGCCGCGGCCGTGGTGGTAGTGGTGGTCGTCGTCGCGCTCGTCGGCGTGTCGCCGCTGCAGGCTCCGGTCCAGGCCGCACTGGCGGCCCCCAGCAGCCCGAGCGCCCGCCGCCGACTGACGCGATTCGACAAACCCTGTTCCTTCGACTCTGACATCCTGGCGTCCCCCGTCTCGGGCACTGGCATCACCAGCGTAGACGACGGCGGACGGTGCCGCGGCGCAAGCCCTTCATCGGTCAGTGTTAAGCTCAGCTTCACAATGGACTATCGGCGCATGGCGATCTTCGCCGCCGTCGTCGACGCCGCGTCCATGCGCGCGGCGGCCCGCGCGCTCGGCCTGACCCCATCGGCCGTCAGCCAGCAGATCCGCCTGCTCGAGCGGGAGACCGGGGTGGTGCTCCTGAACCGCTCGACCAGGCACCTGCAGCTCACCCCAGCCGGCGAGAGCTTCGTCGCGGGGTGCCAGGCCATGGTCGTCGCTGCCCGCACCGCCCACGAACGGCTGGAGGCGGCGCGCGAGGCGGTCGCCGGCGAGCTCCGGATCAGCGCGCCGGTCGGGTTCGCGTCGACCCACCTCGCCGCGGCCCTGGCCCCGCTGCTCGCCGCCCATCCGAAGCTCGCGTTGGGCATCGTCGCGACCGACGAAGTGCGCGACGTCGGGCGTGAACGCGTGGACGTCGCGATCGTCATCGGCGTCGACCCTCCCACCACGACGTTCGTCCGGCGACACCTGGCCGACTGGACGAACCTGCTCGTCGCGGCCCCGTCCTATCTGACGGCGCGAGGGACGCCGCGAACGCCCGCCGACTTCGGCGCCCACGACTTCCTGGCGCTGCCCTCCTGGCACCACCCGGCCGACGTCTTCCGCGGCCCGCATGGCGAGCAGGCGCGCCTGGGGCCGGCGAGGCGCATCACCTGCAACAACCAGCTGACGATCCGCCAGCTCACCCTGGCCGGGTGCGGCCTGTCCCTGCACGTCGAACCGGAGATCGCCGACGACCTCGCCGCCGGCCGCCTCGTGCACGTCTGCCCGGACTGGGCCTTGCCGTCGCTGACGGTGGACGCGCTCGTGCTCCCGCGCACGGCCCGCCTGCCGCGCGTGCGCGCCGTGGTCGATGCCCTCCGCGCCTACCTGGGCACGCTGGGCGCAGCTCGCACGGGGCCTCGCGCCGGCGCCGGGCGGCGTCGCGTGGCCCCACGGTGACGCGGTGTCCGGGACCGGATCTCGGCACATACTAGACGGATGTCCTACCGCTCCCAGCCCGCGCGTCTGCCCCTCGTCGCCCTCGTCGTCCTGGCGGCATTCGCCGCTGCCTGCCGCGGCACCGGCACCGGGTCCGCACCTGCGGCCGCCGTCTCGGCCGACACCTGGGCCACCGTGGACGGCCGGCCGATCACGCGGGACGACGTGGACAAGGCGTTCCGCCGAGTCGGGGCCGGCGGCGCCGGGCCCTCGGACGAGGAGCAGCTCACCGCGAAGCTGACGCTGCTCAACGACCTGATCCTGCGCGACATCCTGGTGGCCAAAGCCGCCACCCTCAAGATCGAGCTGCCCGACAGCGAGCTGCAGGCGGCGTTCGCCGACGCCCGCAAAGGCATCCCCGACGATCAGTTCACGCAGGAGCTGAGCCGCCGCAACCTCACCGCCGACGACATGCGCGAGGGCCTGCGCCGCGAGATGCTGGCGCAGAAGGTGATCGACCGCGAGGTGACCGAGAAGGTGTCGCTCTCCGAGCAGGAGATCGCCGACTTCTACGCCGCCAACCGCCAGCAGTTCAACTTTCCCGAGGAGTCGTTCCACATCGCGCAGATCGTCGTCACCGTCGATCGCGCGCCGCAGCCGGTGAACCGCACCGGCGACGACGCCGGCAACGCCCAGGAAGCGCAGGGCAAGGTGCAGCGGCTGATGGAACGACTGAAGGGCGGCGAGCCGTTCAGCCAGCTCGCCCTCGACTATTCCGAGGACCCGCAGTCGGGCCAGCGAGGCGGCGATCTCGGCTTCGTGCCGATCTCGGCGCTGCGCCAGGCGCCCCCGGCGCTGCGCGACTCGGTGCTGAAAGCCGAGCCCGGCACGGTGAGCGTCGTCAGCGCGCCGCAGGGCCACACCATCGTGCTGCTCGTCGCCAAAGAGGCGGCCGGCCAGCGCGAGCTCAAGGATCCCGCCGTGCAGGAGCGCATCACCGGCACGCTGCGCGGCCGGAAGGAAACGCTGCTGCGCACCGCCTACCTCGGCGCCGCCCGCGAGGACGCGGTGGTCGTCAACTACATCGCCCGCCGCCTGGTCGAAGGTCAGGGGAAGATGCCGGCCGGCGTGCTGCCGGCGGCGCCCGGACGGTAGCGTCCGTTAGCGGCCCGTCGGCGGCGGCACCGCCGGCTTCACCGACACCTTGACCAGGCCAGTGGTCCAGCAGCACCCGGCCGCGCCGCCACCCGGACCGGTGAGGTCGTTGGCGGTGACGTGGATCAGGTACTCGCCCGGCTCGCTGAACGTCACCGTCGTCGATCCCTTGGCCGAGTACGGCTCGCCGGGTCGGCCGCCTTTCAGTGCGGTGAGATGGTGGTGGCCCTTGCCGACCGTGACCGTGCCGGGCCCGCGGAACTTGTTCACCACCAGCTCGACCAGCGGCTCCTCGCCGCTGATGGGCGCGTTGGAGCCGCTCGAGTGCCGGGCGTCGTCGTCGACCCAGAAGTCGATGGTCATCGGCTCACCGACGACGGCGATCCGCGCCACCGCATTGGCCAGGCTCGCCACCGGCATCTGCAGTTTCGGTCCGTTCTCGGCGAAGCGCAGGACGGCCGGCTCGTTGTACTTCCCGTCGGGGCCCTCTTCCGACGAGTGCTGCGGCGTGATGGTGTAATCGGGCGAGTCGGACATCGGCACGCGCTGGGTCACGCCGTTGACCGTGATCACCCACCACAGCTTTTCCTTGACGCCCTTGGGCACGGTCACCGAGAACATGCCGAAGTTGCGGTTGGGCAGGAAGTAGGTCGGCTGGCCGCGATCCGGCTCCCCCGGCTCGAAGTGGTTGTTCGGCCCGATCGGAATCTCGATCGGCTCCTTCCAGTTGCGGCTGTAGTAGCCCATCAGGAAGGTGCGCGTGCCGTCGGGGTTGTCCCACCAGCCGTCGTAGGCCGGCGAGATGGTGCCGCCGAACGCCAGCTTCGGCGAGCTGGGAAGCAGGGGCTGCGCCTGCGTGAACACCGTGGTGGTCGCGACCGCGCCGACGGCGGCCATGGCCGCGCCGGCCAGCACGAGGCGGATGACGCGCGAGACCTGCATGACCCCTCCTACTGACGCTCGCGGGCGTCGGTCGTCGCCGCCTTCTGCGCCTTCCGCTTCTCGACGAGGGCCGTGTACTCGTCGTCCGAGAGATACACGACGTTCATCCACGCGTGAGCCATCTCGTCGACGGTGCGGTCGCCCCAGCCCACCCACTGATCGGGATCCGGGTTGCTGCGGTTGGCCTTGGTGTTGTCGTAGTAGGCGGTCACGTGGATGATCGTGCCTTTCGGATAGACCGGCGCCGCATCGTCCTCGTAGATGTAGTTGGTCATCCAGTTGAAGTTGAAGTCCTTCACGTAGCTGACCACTTCCGAGCTGCCGTCGGGCAGGATCGCCTCGACCATCATCGCCTTGCCGCGCAGGTGGAAGTGCGGCTGGAAGTTGGTGATCAGGGTGTTCTCCTTGAGCAGGTTGTAGCCCTCGGTGTAGGCGATCGAGTTGGGCGGGATGTCGAGGCCGGCGGTGCCGTTCTTGAGGCCGGTGAAGCCGACGAGATAGCTGCGCTTGGTCGGCTCCTGGCCCTTCGGGTAGAACCACAGGCCGATCTCCGAGGCGCTCGTGATCTCCTCGCCGGCGGCGTGGATGTGCTGATCCCAGGAGATCTTCTCGCCCGGCATGATCAGCTTCCCGGTGCCGTCCATGAAGCGGTCGTAGCCTTTGCCGATCGCCCATTCCATGAGCTGCGGGCGGCGGTTGACGAGGTCGGCGGGGGCGACGACACCGCCGGTAGCGCTGGCCGAGCGGCCGCCGATGGCGACGCCGGTGTTCACCGCGGCGACGTTGTCCTTGTTGAGGACGTGATACGCGATCGAGTGGTGCAGGATCTTGCGGCCCGGCAGGTTGGCCGGGCGAATCTCGACCATCCGCACCCAGCGCGGCTCGGTGATCGGGATCTCCTGCGACGGGCGCCACCACACGTCCTGGTGCACGGCCGGCATGGTCTGCATCGGCGCGGTGATCACGAGGTCCGGCGGGCCGTAGCCGTCGCGCTCGGCCTGCCAGTAGAGCCCCTGCGCCACCGGCTTGGGCGTGAAGTCGGCCGGGTTGCCCTGCGGCGCCCCCTGATCCACCCAGGCGAGGATGGTGGCGATCTGGGCGTCGCTGAGCGCCATGTCGTTCTTGAAGCGCTGCACGCCGACGCTGCGGTCGATGTGCCAGGGGGGCATCTGCCGCGAGGCCACCCGGGCGCGGATCGACTTGGCCCACGGCCGCGATTCCTGCCAGGTGGTGAGCGACATCGGGGCGATGGACCCGGGCTCGTGGCACGACTGGCACTTGGCCTGGAAGATCGGCGCGACGTCCTTGTTGAAGGTCACCGGGCGATCCGCCGGCGCTGCCGCCGCGTTTGCCGCCAGCGCCAGCCATCCAAAGGCGGCCGCCGCCGCGAGGTTCATTCGACCAGTGCGTCCGCGCATGCTCCGCTCCTTTCGATCCGAACCCAGGCGGCCCGCCGCCGTGGCGACGGGTGAGGTGCGGAGCGGCATAGGCAGTACGCGTGCCTGCGGGGCACGCCGTTTTCGGACCGATCTCGCGTGATCGCCGGGGACGACGCGAACTATCCCCCGGCTGGAGGGGAATACTGCTCAGCCGGCGCGAGTCTAGCGAGGGCCCGGGCCGGGCACGCGTTGGAGCAACTCGAGGCGCCACTCCACGCCAGCCGATTCGACCACCAGGTACGAGACGCGCGGTTCGTCCTCGACGTAGACCGCCGCGGCCCCGCCGCCGCGGACGTCGAGCACCGTCTGCAGCGGCCGGCCGCTGATGGCGCTGTGCAGCGAGACGGCAAGGCGACCCGCGCCGGGCGCGGTCTCGCGCGCCTCCCAGCGCAGCTGCAGCGCGCCGGTCGTCACGTCGAAGGAATCGGTCTGGCGGTTGCCCTGGCCCGACCAGGTGCCGAGGGGGTGCCAGACGGCCGCTGGCGCCGCCGCGGCCGCCGCCTCAGACGTCGTCGCGCCCCGGCATCCGCTGGAGGCCCCGGCGAGAGCCGTCGCGGCAAGAAGAATCGTCGCGCAGTGCTGGCGCACGGAAGCATTGTCCAGCCGCTAGCCGCTAGCCGCTAGCCGCTAGCCGCTAGCCGCGAGTTCTATGTCGTCGCCGGCAGCGGGCCGCCGCGCACCGCCCGGCGCACCAGGTTGCGCATCAGCGGAATCTTGTAGGCGTTGAAGCGGAGCGGCGCGGCACCGGCAATCGCCAGCTCGCCGGCCCGGGTCGCCGTCTCCTCGCTGATCGCCTGGCCGGCCAGCGCGGCTTCCACGGCGCGCAGCCGCAGCGGCCGCGCCGCCACTGCGCCCACCACCACGCGGGCGTCGGCGATCCGCCCGCCGCTTTCCTTGAACGCCGCCGCGACGTTGACCAGCGGGAAGTCCCACACCTGCCGATCGCGCACCTTCTCGAAGTAGAAGCGCGCGCCGGCGAAAGTGGCCGGGATGCGAATCGCGGTGAGCAGCTCGCCCGGCTGCAGCACCGTCATCCGGGTGATGTCGATGTCGGGGCCGAGGAAGTAATCGGCGGCGTCGACGACGCGTTCGGCACCGCGGCGGCGGATGACCATCTGCGCGTCGAGCGCGATGAGCGCCGGTGCGGTGTCCGAGGGGCTCACCGCCACGCAGCGGTCGGCGCCGAGAATGGCGTGCTCGCGGTTCACCGCTGTGGGTGAGTCGGCGTAGCAGATGTTGCCGCCGGCGCGATAGCACGACCAGCCGCGCCGGTAGTACCAGCAGCGCGCGTCCTGCGACACGTTGCCGCCGAGCGTCGCCTGATGGCGGATCTGCGGCGAGGCCACCAGGCTGGCGGCCTTCGCCAGCAGGCCGAAGCGCTGGCCGACGATCGGGTGTTCGGCCACGTCCGTCAACGCGGTCATCGCCCCGATCTCGAGGCCGCCGTCGATCTCACGGATGCCGCGCAGGGCATCGAGCTGGCTCAGGTCCACCACCACCGCGGTGCGCTTGGTGCGGTCCTTGAGCCAGTCGAAGGAGTCCATGCCGCCGGCCAGCACCCACGCCTCGGCGCCGCGGGCGTCGAGCAGATCCAGGGCGTCGTCCACGCTGCCCGGCTGGAACAACTGGAACGGGGGAATCACGTCGTGCACGAGAGCCATGGCGTCGCTCCTCCCCGTTCCTAGATGTGGGCGGTCAACGGTTCCTGCATCGGCCGCCCGTGTTCGAGCGACATCAGCAGCGTGTCGAGGGTGACTGGGGCGCGCTTGAACACGTCGTCGCCGAGCGCCGCGGCGATGGCGTTGAGGATGGCGCAGGCGCCGGCCGCCACCGGCGGCTCGCCGATGCCGCGGGCCCCGACCGGCGACTCCGGATCCGGCAGGTTCACCGCGTCCCACTGCATGTTGCGCGGGATGTCGAGAATGGTCGGCGGCCGGCTCTGGTACATCCGCGTCGCCAGCGCCACGCCGTAGTGCTGGTCGTAGACGGTCTTGAGGGCCAGGGCGTGGCTCATACCCAGCACCGAGCGGCCGAGCAGCTGGCCGCCGTAGGCACGCGGGTGGACGATAGTGCCGGAATCGCCGACGGCGGTGTAGTCGAGGACCGTGTAGGAGCCGGTTTCGACGTCCACCTCCACCTCGGCGAAGCCGGCGGCGAACGACAGCGTCGTGCCGTCGCGCTTGTAGGTGTCGCGGGCGACGCCCATCAATCCCTGCCCGGCCAGCGCCGTGGCCGATGTGGCGGTCACCTTGTTGATGTTGTCCGGCAGGGAGTGGCCGTCGTACTTGCCGCCCAGCGCGATGGCCTTCTGGGCGATCTCGGCCCAGCTCATGCCGCGGCCGCCGCTGGTGACGCGGCCGTTCACCACGCGATACGACTCGGGCCGGCCGCCCAGCGTCTGCGCGGCGATGTCCTGCGCCTTGGCGATCGCGTCGGCCGCCGCGGCGTGCGCCGCCCGCGTCATCGCGTGCGTGGTCTGGCTGCCGCCCGATACGCACGTCCACGGCAGGTGCTGCGAGGTGTCGCCCCAGGCGACGACCACCTGGTCCCACGGGATGCCGAGCATCTCGGCGGCGACACGGTGGACGTCGAACACCGACTCGGTGCCGAGGTTGCCGACGCCCGACTGCACGTACATCTTGCCGTCGGGCTTGACCACGAACAGGCCGTCGAAGCCGACCGAGCCGGCGACGAACGTGCTCACCGCCACGCCGGCGCCGCGCACGGTGGACCCGGTGCGCTTGCCCGAGCGCGCCTTGCGGGTCTCCCAGTCGAACAACTCGGCGCCGCGGTCGAGCGCCTCCTTCACGAAGGCGCTGGTGGCGTAGCCGCGCACGCCCTGGGCGTTGGCCGGGCCGAACGTGGCCTTGCCTTCGGGCGCATTGAGACGCCGCATCGCCACCTGGTCGATGCCCAGCTGGCGGGCCGCCTTGTCGATCACCGGCTCGACCATCATGATCGCCTGCAGGCCGCCGGGCTGGCTCTGCGCGCGGCGCGGCGGCGTGTTGGTGAGCACCGTGAT
>CAYUAX010000058.1:0-25183 GCA_964442845.1 uncultured Bifidobacteriaceae bacterium
GCTCGATGTCATGCTGCCGGGCGTGGACGGGCTGACCATCTGCAAGACGCTGCGCCGCGGCGGCCCCAACGCCGACACGCCGGTGCTGATGTTGACGGCGCGCGGCGAAGAGGCCGACACGGTCGTCGGCCTCGAGAGCGGCGCCGACGACTATCTGGCCAAGCCGTTCGGCGTGCGCGAGTTCGTTGCCCGGGTGCGGGCGCAGCTGCGCCGCCCGCGGGCGGCCGCCGCGGTCGACCCTGGCGATCGGCCCGTGACAGTCCACGGCGTCGAGGTCGACCCGGCGCGCCGGCGCGTGCGCGTGCGGGGCGGCGACGTCGACCTGACCGCGCAGGAGTTCCGGCTGCTGCACCTGCTGGCCTCGCATCCGGGCATCGTCTTCAGCCGCGAGGCGCTGCTGGCCCGCATCTGGCCCGATCAGACGTTCGTCACGCCGCGCAGCGTGGATACGCTGGTGAAGCGGCTGCGCAAGCGCGTTGAGGTCGATACCGACGCGCCGACGCTGATCCTCACGGTGTGGGGCGCCGGTTACAAGTTCGCGGATGTCTGAGGGCTCCATGCGCCGCTGGTACCACAGCCTGTATTGGCGGATCGCCGCCGGGTTCATCGCCTTCCTGGCGGTGATGCTGCTGGTGCAGGTCGGCTTCTTCCTCTGGCTGTCGTCGCAGCGCGACGACGCGCTCTCGCCGCGCATGCTGGCCAGCCTCGCGGCGCTCGTCGCCGACGACCTGTCGGCCGAGGCGGCACGACAGCCGTCGGCAGACCTGGGCGATCTGGCCCGCGATCGGTTCGCCGATCTCGCCCGGCCGGCGGTGTTGCTGTTCCCCGACGGCCGGCTGGTCGGCTCGAGCACCATCGTCCCGCCCGAACCGCAGATTCGCGCCACCTTGCGCCGGCTGGAATCGCCCGACGCCGACGGCGGCTGGCCGCCGCGCCGCTTCGGTCCGCCGGGTCGCCGTGGCGACGGCCCGCCGCCGGGCGACGCCGGGTTCGGTCCTGGGGCGGGCCGGCCGGCGGTGCCCTTCTGGGCGGTGGCGCCGGTCCGCGTCGGCGACCGCGTGGCGGCGGCGCTGCTGGTGGCGCGCGGCCGCCCGCCCGGCGTCATCGCCCGCGAACTGGCACCGTGGCTGGCGATGGGTTTCGCGGCCCTGCTCGCCGTCGGCACCGCGCTCGCGGCGCTGGCGATCTTCCGCCCCGCCCACGTCCGTCTGCGCGACCTCGAGGACGCGGTCCGTCGCTTCGGTGACGGCGAACGCACCGCCCGCGCGACGCCGGCCGGCGGCGACGAGGTGTCGGCGGTGGCACGCGCGTTCAACCGCATGGCCGACGAGGCGGCGGCCCGCGAAGCCGCGCTGGTCGACGCCGACCGCGCCCGGCGTCAGCTGCTCGCCGACGTCTCGCACGAGTTGCGCACGCCGCTCACGTCGATCCGCGGCTACGCCGAGACGCTCACGCTGCCGGGGTTCGCACCGACCTCGCCGAAAGGCCAGCAGGCGGTGCACGTCGTCGCCGTCGAGGCGCAGCGGCTCGAACGCGTCGTCAACGACCTGCTCGACCTGGCCAAGCTCGACGCCGGCGGCACGCCGCTCCAGGTCGGCTGGGTGCCGGTGCACGACCTGTTCACGCGGGTCGTCGAACGCCACGGCCGCGACGCCGCCGCGCTGTCGATCGCCCTCGAGACCGACATCGCCGCCGATGCCGGCGAGGTGCGCGGCGATCGCGTGCGGCTCGAGCAGGTGCTGCAGAACCTCACCGCCAACGCCATCCGCCACGCGCGGCCCGAGGGGCAGGTGCGGCTGAGCGCGAGTCGCGAAGGGGGCGTGATCGTGCTCCGGGTCACCGACGACGGCGAAGGCATCCCGGCCGAGCACCTGCCACGGGTCTTCGATCGGTTCTACAAGGCCGACCCGTCACGGGCCGGCCATGGCGGCACCGGGCTGGGTCTGTCGATCGTCAAGGCGATCGTCGAGCGGCACGGCGGCACCGTGGTGGCGACCAGCCTGCCGGGCGTCGCGACCACGTTCGAAGTGCGGCTGCCGTCGCCGCGGTGAGGGTGGCGGTCAGGGCGTCGCGTGGACGTGGGCCGCGGCGTCGCCGGCGCGTGGCGCCACCGGCCCGGCGTGGAGCAGGCCGCTGAAGATGCCCTGCAGTAGCGGGATGTTGTCGGCGACCAGCTCGAACAGCTCGCCGCGATCGATGCGCATGGCGTTGCCCGCCGCCGTTACCGTGCCCTGCGACGTCATGAACCGGCCGCTGAGCGCCTCGTAGATGCCGACCACGTCGCCGCCTTCGGCGACATCGGCAGGCTGGCCGTCGGTGGCGACGCTGATCTGCCCGGTCAGTACCGCGTGAATCGCCGCGCCGTCGCCCGGCTTGAACAGGACGGTGCCGGCGGTGAGCGGCACCACCCGGGCGATCGCCGCGAGGCGAACCAGCTCGGCTGACGTGGCGCGCTGCAGCAACGGGCTCGACTGCAGCAGGATCAGGCCGTCGAGCGCCTGCACCCCGTCGCTGAGCCGGCGCTGCAGTTCCGTCGACAGCTCGCCGTGGACGACGGTGCGCCACGCCGGCGCGCAGCGCGTCTCGAGCAGCAGGCGGAAGATGCCCTGCGCGATCTCGACGTTCTCGGAGACCAGCGTCAGGAACTCCTCGGTGGTCATCGTCAGCGTGATGGTCGGCTCGAGCGCGGTGGCGGTGGCGCGCACCGGGTGGCCCTCGAGCACCTCTTCGAAGTTGAGCACGTCGGGCGCCGACACCTCGGCGCGGCCGCCGCGCCCGTGCAGCGCGACGCGGCCGTCGAGCACGAAGTGCAGCGTGTCGGCGCTCTGGCCCTCCTGGGCCAGGGAGCGGCCGACCTCGTGGCGCACCTGACGGCCCAGGCTGGCGACACGGAACAGCTCGTCCACCGAGACGAAGTCGAACAGGCGGATGCGGCGCAGCCGATCGGCCAGCTCGACGGCGGGCAGCGGCTCCTGCCACAGCACCCGGCGCCGCTCCGGCGGCATGCGCTGCGCGGCCAGCGCCCACGACGCCGCCTCGAACACCCACCAGTCCTTGGCCGGGCGATGCTCGAGCACGTGCTCGAGGTCGCCGGCGAGCGCCCACAGCTTGCGGGTTTCGACCAGCTGGATGGCCGTCGCCGCCACCTCCTGGTTCTCGTCGTGGACGAGCTGCGCCAGGGTGTCCTCGACGTCGCGCTGCCGGGTGCGGAAGATCGTGTTGCCCTTGCGGACCCGCTCGGCCAGCGGCATGTCTTCGACCAGGAGCATGACGCGGTGGCGGGCGTCGCCACGCAGGATGTTGTCGAGGAACTCGGCGGCGCTCGAGCGGGCGCGGCTGTGGACGCTGGTCAGCGCATGGCGCACCGCGGCGATGTCGTCGGGCGGATGCACCAGGCCGAGCAGCGTGAACACCCGCTGGTAGGCGCGATCGTATTTCTCGGTGAGGGCGCGGGCGAGCAGGCAGTCGGGGGCGAGTCCGCCGGCGTGGAACAGGTTGTAATGCAGGGTGAGCCGGTCGAAGGCGCGGCTGGTCTCCGCGGCGATCAGCTTCTCGACGGTGGCCGGCGGCACGACGAGGTCCGGCTGGGCGCGGCGCAGCGATTCGACCGCCGTCAGCGCCTTGTAGCGCAGGAAGCCGTCGCTCTCCTCGAGCGCCTCGAGCAGCGCCTGCAGCGACGCCTGGCAGGGGATCTTCGCCAAGGTCGCCGGAATGTGCCGGCGCACCCACACGTCCTCGTCGCGGTCCTTCATGAAGTAGACCAGCGTCGGCACCACGTCGTCGCCGTAGCCGGCCAGCACCTCGCGCGCGGCGCCCTTGAGGAGCCGGTTGCGGAGCAGCGAGACGAGCGGCGGCACGAACAGGAAATCGCCGGCGCCGAGCCGCGCGGCGCTGCGGATGGCGTCGCGGGCCACGTCCACGTCGGCGTCGAACATCAGCGGCACGAGCAGCGGCCGGAACGCCGGGTTGGTGACCCGGCCGAGCGCCCGGGCCACCTCGGCGCGGGTGTGGGCGCGCTGCTCGCGCGAGTCGTCGATCAGCTTGCGGAACGCATCGACAGCGCGCTCGCGGTCAGCGGCGTCGAGGCTGTTGGACAGCGCCGAGGCGGCGGTGACGACCAGCGCCGGGTCGGCGTCGTCGAGGAACGGGCGCATCAGCGCCGCGGCCTCCTGGCCCTTCACGCTGGCCAGGGCGCGCACGGCGGCGCTGCGCACGTCGCCCTCGGGGTCGGTGAGGCCCCGCTCGATGCCGCGCAACCAGCGGTCGGCGCCGGCCGGGCCGGTGGCCTCCGCCAGGCGCAGCACCCGCACCCGCACGTCGGGGTGCTCGTGGTAGAGCATCAGCGGGCTGACCAGATGCCGCTTGTCGAGCGACTCCAGCAGGTCGAGCGCGTAGGCGACGCGCCGGGGTTCGGGGTGCGCCAGTTCTTCGACCAGCGCCTCGATGGTGGAGAGGTCGGCGGTCTCCAGCCGGATCTCGCCGGCCTTCATGTCCTGCTGGACGATGCTGCGGCGGAACGCCGCCATGTACTCGGCGCGGGCGCGCAACGCGAAGAACACCCACAGCGCCATGATCGTCAGGCTGGCGTAGCTGAGCTGCTGCCAGGTCAGGTTCAGCCCCCAGTCCTTGATCAGCACCAGGATGAGCAGCGCGCCGGCGCCCTTCGACAGGCGATCGACGGTGACGTCGATGAACGGCTTGGCGCGGTACTTGACGTCGGCCGGCAGCGGCAGGAACAGGATCTCGCGCGTCGTCTTGTCGACGGTGTAGCGCAGCGACGTGTCGAGCACGCGGGCCAGGCCCGAGGTCCACAGCGCGCCGACGGTCAGCATCAGCACGCCGCTGGCGCCGAGGCTGACCGGCAGGATCATCAGCGCGAAGCCGATGCCGAGCAGGCGGTGCACCCGGCTGGTCAGCGCCACCTGGATGAACAGGCCGATGAGTGACAGATAGACGGTGATCTGCGCCAGGAACTGGGTGATGCCGTCGGTGTTGGACTGGCCCTTGGCGGCGGCCGTCGCCATGTTGAGCTGCTGTTCGATGATCGCGGCGCCGATGGCCGCGAAGGTGATCACCAGGGCGATGATCTGCAGGTGGCGCGAGCCGCGCAGCAGCGCCAGGGCCTCGCCGCCGCTGACCCCTTCCTCCTCGCCGGTCTTGGCCGCGTCGCTCTGGCCGGCGCGCTCGTTGGTGCGGACGATGCGCACGACGATCAGGAAACACACCGCGAGGATGGCGGCGCTGACCAGCAGCATCGTCTTGGTGCCGAGCGTCTCGACCAGCATGGCGGTAATGGCGGCGCCGGTGGCGCCGCCCAGGCTGGCGCCGCCGCCGATCAACCCGAACAGCCGCTTGGCCTGCCGCGGGTCGTAGACGTCGTTGGCCAGGGTCCAGAACTGGCTGATCAGCAGGATGCCGAGGATGAGGCCGTAGAGATAGAACCCCACCGACACCCATTCGGCGCCGACCTGCGTGAACAGCACCCAGAACACGACCAGCAGGACGATCATCCCGGCCTGCGTCACCGGGATCGTCCAGCGCCGGGGCACCGCGGCGATCGCCTTGGTGTAGCCCTGCATCAGGACGCCGATGATCATCCCGGCGCCGAACTGCACCCACGGCAGGTTGTCGGCGCCGAGGCTGGAGATGAACTGCGAGCGCGTGACCGGCTTGACGATGTTGTACGACGTCATCGCCAGGAACGAGTACAGGAACATCAGCAGCGCCGTGCCGCCTTCGCCGGAGCGGAGTTCGGCGATCGGCGCGAGCCAGCGGGCGAGGCGGGACGAGCGGGCGGTGTCGGCCATGGGGGTGGCAGCGGGAGCTGCTAGGGAATCTTATGCACCGCCGCTGACAGCGGCAATACGATTAGAGGCTCATGCTGAGGGCTCTCGGGCGGCTCCTCGACCTGAGCGACGACGAACTGCGGCGCTCGTGGCCGGTGTTCGCCTACCTGTTCCTGACCATGGCCGGCACGGTGGCCAGCAAGGCCACCCGCGACGCCCTGTTCCTGGATCGCTACCGGGCCATCGATCTGCCCTACGTCGACATCGCCATCGCGGCGCTGGTCGGCGTGGCGGTGTCGCTCTACATCCGCGCCAGCCGGTGGCTGCCGCTGCGCCGGCTGCAGATCGGCAGCCTGCTGTTCTTCGCCGCCAACTGCCTGATCTTCTGGTGGCTCAGTCGCCTCGGGGTCGGCGGCGGCGGGCTGTTCGTGACCATCTACCTGTGGGTGGGGCTGTTCAGCGTGCTCGCCCCGGCGCAGGTCTGGACCCTGGCCAACTTCGTGCTCACCACCCGCGAGGCGAAGCGGGCGTTCGGCTTCATCGGCAGCGGCGCCATCCTGGGCTGGATCGTCGGCGGGTTCGCCACGCGGGTGACCGCGGCCTGGCTCGGCACCGAGACCCTGCTCCTGTGGGTGGCGCTGAGCCTGGTGCTGTCGGCCGGACTGGTGCACCTGGCGTGGCAGCGCGCCGCGCCGCCGGCCATCGACACGACCATGCAGGCGCTCGGCATGCGGGCCAGCCTGCGGCAGATCGCCGAGTCGCCCTACCTGCAGTCGATCGCCGCGGTCGTCGGCCTGGCCGCGTTCGCCACCACCATCGGGGGGTGGCAGTTCAAGGCGCTGGCCAAGGCCCACGTGCCCGACACCGACCAGCTGACGGCGTTCTTCGGCTCCTTCAACATGGTCGCCGGCGCCGCCTCGCTGGTGCTGCAGATCGTGCTCACCGGCCGCGTGCTGCGCGCCTTCGGCGTCGGCGTGGCGCTGTTCATCGTGCCGGTGGCGATGGCGTCGGCGTCGCTGGCGGTGCTGGTGTTCGGCACGCTCGCCGCCGCGGCGGCGCTCAAGGCCAGTGACCAGGTGCTGCGCTACTCGATCGACAAGGCGACGGTCGAGCTGCTCTACCTGCCGCTCTCGGCGGCCGAGACCTTCCGCGTCAAGTCGTTCATCGACACGGTGATCTACCGGTTCGGCGACGGCCTGGGCGGGCTGGCCGTGCTGGCGTGCGCGGCGTGGCTCGGCTGGAACCCGATTCAGGTGGGCTGGATCACGCTGGCCGCGGTGCTGTTGTGGATGGCGGCGGCGGCCCGGGCGCGCAGCCGCTACGTGACCAACCTGCAGGAGAGCATCCACCAGCACCGCGTCGACGCGGAGCGCGCCCACGCGCCGATGCTCGATCGCGACGCCACCGAGGCGCTGGCCCGCAGACTGCGCGGCGACCCCGCCGACATCCTCTACGCGCTGAGCCTGTTCGAGGCCTCCAACCTGCGTTCCGTACATCCGGTCGTGCCCAGCCTGCTCGCGCACGAGTCACCGGACGTGCGGGTGCGCGCCGTGGCGCTGCTGTCGCGCGCCAGCGTGCTGTCGGTGCACCGCGAGGTGGAGAAGCTGCTGCGCGATCCGCACCTCGAGGTGCGGACCGAGGCGCTGCTCTATCTGACGCGGCACACCGCGACCGATCCCCTGACCGTCATCGAGGAGCTGGGCGCGTTTCCCGACTTCTCGATCCGCGCCGCGATGATCGCCTTCCTGGCGCGGCCGGGCCGGGCGCAGAACCTGGAGGCCGCCCAGCTCATGCTGCAGCGCATGGTGGGCGAGAGCGGCGACGACGGGCTGCGCAGCCGCGTCGAAGCGGCGCGGGTGATCGGCCTGGTGCCCGACGTGTTCGACCGCGAGCTGCGCAAGCTGCTCGAGGACGACGCCCCGGAAGTGGCCCGCGAGGCGGTGCGGGCGGCGGGTCTGCTGGGGAAGCGTCAGCTCGCGCACCGCCTGATCGACCGTATCGCCGAGCCCTGGCTCACCGATACCGTCGTCGAGGCGCTGGCGCGGATGGGCGACCGGGTGGTGGGGACGCTGCGCGACCACCTGGTGGATCGCGAGACGCCGGCGGCGGTGCGGCGCGAACTGCCGGCGGCCCTGCAGGCGATTGGCACGCCGGCGGCGCAGCACGTGCTGATCGAGAGCATGCTCGACGGCGACACGGTGGTGCGCACCCGCGTGCTCACCGCGCTCAACAAGCTGGTGCAGCTCAACCCGGGGCGGCGGCTCGACCGGCAGATCGTCGAGACGGCCCTGGCCGCCGAGATCACCGGGCATTACCGCTCCTACCAGATGCTGGCGACGATCGGCGGATCGCTGGCCAGCGCCGAGCCGGTGGTGCTGGCGCTGCGCGAATCGCTCGACGGAGAAAGTGAGCGGATCTTCCGCCTGCTGAAGATCCTGTATCCCGAGCACGACCTGCACAGCGCCTTCGTCGGCATCCAGTCCGACGACCCCACCGTCCACGACAACGCCCTGGAGTTCCTCGACAACATCCTGGCGCCGCACGTGCGGACGCTGGTCGTGCCGCTGTTCGACCGCGCCGTCTCGGCCGAGGCACGGTCGCGCGCCGCCGACCGGCTGGTCGGCGTGGCCGTCGGCACCCGCGACGAGGCGATTGCGGTGATGACGCAGAGCCGCGACCCGTGGCTGCAGTCGTGCGCAGCCTACGCCATCGGCGAACTGCGCCTGGCGGCGTTCGCCGAAGTGGTCGATCGCTGGACCACCGACACCGATCCGCTGCTGCGGGCGACGGCACTCGCGGCGCGGGCCAAGTTGAAGGATCGCGCGGCGGTTCCGGCCGTGGACGTCGGCTAGTCGAGCTGGCGTTTGACACTGCGCCGCCGGCCCCGCGAGAATTTCGCCCGGTGCCGTGCTCGCGGCGCCGCTGCTGGAGGCTCGTGATGTCCCGCCTGTGGTCCGCCCTGTTCCTCGTCGTGTTCGTCGCCGCGCCGCTCGCCGCGCAGCCGGCCACCATCGCCTCGCGCACCGCCGGCCTCCAGCGCCAGGACGGCTTCGTGCCGCTCTACTGGGACGCGGCGCGCGGCCGCGTGCTGGTGGAGGTGCCGGTGTTCGACCGCGACGTCCTCTACTACGTGTCGGCGGCATCGGGCGCCGGCTCGGTGGAGCTGCCGTTCGATCGCGGCATCCTGACCACCGACGTGATCCACTTCCAGCGCTCCGGGCCGCGCGTGCTGGTGGTGGCGCAGAACCTGCGCTACCGCGCCGTCGGCGGCTCGGCGGCGCAGTTCGAGAACGTCCGCGACTCGTTCGCCACCTCGGTGCTGGCGTCGCTGCCGGTGGAGGCCGAGGAGGGCGCGCGCGTGCTGGTGGACGCCTCGCCGCTGTTCCTGCGTGACGCCGCCGACGTCGAAGGGCGGCTGCGCCGCGCCAATCAGGGCGCGTTCCGGCTCGACGCCGGCCGCAGCGGCTTCCACGCCCCGCGCATCAAGAGCTTCCCGCAGAACGCCGAGGTCGAGACCATCGTGACCTTCGCCGCCGACAATCCCGGCCTGCTGGTGAACAACATCACGCCCGACGGGCGGGCGTTCACGCTGCGGATCCACCATTCGTTCCTGCGCGCGCCCGAGGGCTACACGCCCCGCGTCGCCGACCCGCGCATCGGCGTCAGCACCATCACGTTCCGCGACTACGCCAAGCCCGTCAACGACGACACCGAGGTGCAGTGGATCACCCGCTGGCGCCTCGAGAAACGCGACCCGGCGGCGGCGATGAGCGAGCCGAAGGTGCCGATCGTCTTCTACCTCGACCCCGGCATTCCCGAGCCGACGCGCACCGCGATGCGCGACGGCGCGTTGTGGTGGAACCGGGCGTTCGAGGCGGCGGGCTTCCGCAACGCCGTCCAGGTGAAGGATCCGACGCCCGACATGGATCCGATGGACATCCGCTACGCCTGGATTCTGTGGATCAACCGCGATGAACGCGGCTTCTCGAGCGGCGGCACGTTCCGCGACCCGCGCACCGGCGAGATCCTGGGCTCGAAGACGCGCATGGACTCGCACCGCATCCGCACCATCGGCAACTACTGGGAGAGCTACACGCCGACCAGCGGCGGCGCCGGCGACGACGCGCTGGCGATCGACGACGCGTCGTGGCTCGAGGCTCTGGCCCAACCGGCCACTGCCGGCCTGCCGCAGGCCCAACGCGACCTGGTGCTGCTGCGCCAATCGCTGCTGACGGCGCACGAGCTGGGGCACGTGATGGGCTTCCAGCACAACTTCTCGGCCAGCCTCGACAACTTCGGCTCGGTGATGGAGTACCCGACACCCCGCGTGAAGGTGACCAACGGCCGGCTCGACCTGAGCGACGCCTTCCAACGGGCGATCGGACCGTACGACGAGTTGATGGCCCGGTACGCCTACACCGAATTCCCGGCCGGGAGGGAGCGCGAGGGTCTGGAGGCGGTGATCCGCGACCTGCGCGCGAAGGGGCTGCACTACGTGCCGGAGACCGACCCGCGCTGGTCGTGGTACGACGACCGGGCGACGCCAGCCGAGTACCTGCGCGAGACGATCGCGGCGCGGCGGCTCATGCTGGCTGGTTACGGCCCGGGCATCCTGCGGGCCGGCGAACCGCTCGGGGCGCTGCGCGACATGCGGCTGTGGATGACCTACCTGCACCATCGCTGGGCGATCGAGTCGGGCATGCGCTACGTCGGCGGGATGTTCCACGAGTATGCGGTGAAGGGCGACGCCGTGCCGCCGACCACGATCGTGCCGCCGGCGACCCAGCGCGAGGTGCTGGGCCTGTTGCTGTCGGTGCTCGAGCCCGCCGCGCTCGAGCTGCCAGAAGCGCTGCTGGCGCAACTCCCGCCGCATCCGCACGCCAACCTCGAGGACCTGTCGGCCGACTACGCCTTCGACCACCTGCGCGCCGCCCGCATTCTGTCGGCAATGGTGCTGAGCGATCTTCTCGAGCCGGCCCGCGCGGCCCGGCTGGTGGCATTCGCCGACCGGCAGCCGAACGCGCTGACGCTGCCCGAGGTCCTGAACGCCGTGCTCGGGGCGACGTGGAACGCCGCGGCGCCGCCGGCAGGCGTTCAGCGATCGCTGCGGCGGGTGACCGAGCGTGCCGCCCTCGACGCCCTGATGATCCTCGGCGGGCACGCCGACACCACGCCCGAGGCGCGCGCCGTGGTCCTGCAGGCCGTCGGCCGCCTGGGGCAGGGGCTGGCGACCCGTAAGGACGACGACCCGGTAACCGAGGCGCACTATCGGCAGGCCGAGCGCGACATCGCCCGATATCTGCAGAACCCCGCCGGCAACGCCCCGAAGTTCGTGGCGCCAGGGTGGGGTGAGCGGCCGCGGTCGCGGTATCCGCTGAACCCGGGCCCGCCGCTGGGCGGCGGCAACTGACGGGCGGGCGGTGCCTCAGTCGTCGATCTTGAGGCGCTGCCGCTTGAGATAGAGGCCCTTGCGCGACAGGCCGAGGCGCTTGGCGGCCAGTTCCACGTTGCTGGTGGCGCGCAGCGCGTCCTGGATCAGCGCCCGCTCCACGTGCTCGACCGCGGCACTGAGCGGCTGATCGCGGCGCACGACGAGTTCCGTGGGCTCGAGCGGGCGTTCGGCCACCGGCACCGTGCGGCGGGTGGCGGCGATCTTCGGCGACAGGTGCTCCGGCATGATGACCGCGCCGGATTCGGCCAGCGCCACCATGCGCCGCACCTCGTTGGCCAGTTCGCGGACGTTGCCGGGCCAGGCGTAGAGCAGCAGGAACTCCGCCGTCGATTCGTCGAGCCGCACGCCGGTCTTGCCAGCCTCCTTCAGCGTGCGTTCCAGGAAGTGCTCGAGCAGGAGGGGGATCTCCTCGCGACGTTCGCGCAGCGGCGGGATGTGCAGCTTGACGACGTTGAGGCGGTAGAACAGGTCGTCACGGAACTTGCCCTCGGCCATCAGCCGGTCGAGGTCGGCGTTGGTGGCGGCGACCACCCGCACGTCGACGGTGACCGGCGCCGGTTCGCCGAGCGGGTGCACCTCGTTCGACTCGAGGAAGCGCAGCAGCTTGGGCTGCAGGTCGAGGCCGATCTCGCCGATCTCGTCGAGGAACAGCGTGCCGCCGGCGGCGCTGCGAATCACCCCGGGGAAGGCGTCGTGGGCGCCGGTGAACGCGCCTTTGCGGTAGCCGAACAACTGGCTTTCCAGCATGTCGCGGGCGACCGCCGTGCAGTTGTAGGGGATGAACTTCGCCGCGCTGCGCGGCGAACACTGGTGCACGGCCCGCGCCAGCAGTTCCTTGCCGGTGCCCGTCTCGCCGGTGATCAGCACGGTGATCGGACTGGCTGCTACGCGCCGCGTCGTGCGCATCAGGTCGACCATCACCTCGGACGAGCACACGAAGCCCAGTTGCTGTTCCGGCGGAGGGTCGGGCCACAGGGCCGACCGTTCACTCTCGGCCAACTTTGCGGCATGAAGCTCGCGAGCGCCAGCGACGAGGCGTTGGAGGGCTAGAAGTGTGACCCGGGCAGAGGTGTCGTTGGCGGGCGTGACGACCACTCGGTACGCTGAGCCGTACTCCTCACCGAGTCGGAAGGAGATGTTGCCACCAATGTCATCTTGAGTCTCGTGCGCTTGATCGAGGTTACTGGCTTCGAGCCTTCCGGTTCCAATCGCCAACGTCTTGAGGATGTCCACGAGCTCGGTTCCGAGCAACGCAGGACGTGGGCCGAGATTGATCAGCGCTGCAGCTGCCCGAAGCATTGCGGCGCCGCTGGAAGTCGGGAGCAGCGGCGAGTTCGGGAGAGGCGTGTTCTCGTATACCCCGGAAACCCGTCGGGCCTCGCTCTCTGCTAATGAGCGTCCCGTGTCGAGTCCAAGTTGTGAATGAATGCGCTTACTTCTTTCAAGATGCTCCACCGCCTCATGCGTTGGCATCCCAGCCATCCGCCCAATCGACAGTTCCGTACCGGCTACCACTTCAGCGAGATGGCCGAGCGGCCCCTCGGCAACCAAGGAGAGCAACTCAACTACGCGCTCAGTCTCACCGCACACCGCAAACGCATGGGCGGCGGCACAACGAGTGCGATCCAAAAGAGCTCGATCACGCGACTCAGCGAGCCTGTCAAGAGTTGTCTCGGCTTGAGCTGTGGCCGATGCCGCGCGACCGGCCTGAACCAGATAGTTGATCTGCGCCACTCGATACCAGAAGCCGTAAGCATTCTGGCCACCCTGGAACTCATTGGCTATCCGTGATGCTACGTCATCGATGGATTGAGCAAGCTCAAAGTCGCCCTCAGCAACCGCCAAGCTGAGCTCGATCGAGCTGCGAGTCAGGAGCATCTGGCCCGAGTTGCGAGTTGAGGCCGCGAGTCGTGAGACTGATTCGCGGGCAGCCTTTAGGTGACCCACCACGACTTGGGAATGAGCGAGATTGTTCAGTGCCAGCTCAGCGAGAACGAGAGCTCCCGCCGAGGAAGCAACTTTGTATGCGCTTTCGGCCGCCGCCAAGGCCTCACGCCAGTCGCCGGAACCTGCGCAGATGCTCGAATGAGCCAAGTGCCATCGCGCGTCCCGAACCAGGTTAGGGGCGGCCTCAAGAACCGTCCTGGACAGCTCGAGCTCGCGTCGAGCTCTGTTAACGTGACCGAGCCGACTCTCCATCTCAGCGAGCGTCAGGTGGTACTCGAACAGGCCTTCTGCTGTGCCGGCGGCCACCGCGGCTTGTCGGAGGGACCTGACACTACTCAGTGCACTCTCAAGAGTGAAGAAGTGCAAAAGGGATTCGGTGTGTCCTGCAGCCACTCGAGCGACCAGCGCCTTCTGCTGGGTTGCTGCCGCGCATGCCCTAGCTCTGGCGAACCGGTTGGCGCCATCAAGCCATCGCCCCTTGGAGTAGTCGATACGGGCGGCGACCAGTAGGCTCCCGACCGTGATGTCTCCCGGATTGTCCTGCGACGAGAGTTCCACAGCCGCAGAGAAGGCCTCGACGTCATGACCGGAGGCAGCCTCAACGACGCAATGGATTAGCCGCTCGGCTGCACTGCGGGGCTTGGTGTCAGCTAAGGCACGTCGGCAATCACCAATACGGCCTGCGTCCAGGAGCGACTGAAGGTCCCTCGGCATGTCAGTGGACCGACGACCCAGCGGTATCGTCGGTTGACGAGTCTGGTGGCGATGCAACCTTGCGTACAAAGATCTGCAAGTCCAGCGAGGTTGTCAGGTTGAAGACCCGCACCGCCATGCGCTGTAACGCACTGCTACCGTTCAGTTCGACCAGAGCCGCCTGAAGGTTCTCGGATTCTGTTGCGTGTGCGACCAAGATACAACTGGCGTCGGAGAGCAGCAGGGCATGACCCGCGAGTCCATTGACGAGGGTGCTCTCCAATACACAACGGAGGCCTGCGCCAACCGAGTGCTGATCTGTCGGCCTACCATCGTCTCTGCGAACACCCTCAATGTGCAGACCGATGACGCTGTAGAGCGGAACTCCATCGTCTACTCGCGAGATCGCCGCTTCAACAACGGGGAAGCTAGCCAGCTGCACTCCAGCGCTCCGCGCATCGATGCACCGTGGTTCGAGACTGAGGCTGTCTCCCACCTCAGAGGAAATGAGGGGGATGGTGGACTCAATCGCGCGCCTGTCTGCGATCCGAATGTCTTGATTGCGCTTTCCGTATAGCGTCAACACGCCTACCAGCACGTTGTCTCTGATCAACGGGACTGCTGAAGCGAGCACAATGTCTCCGGGCCGTAGGTCGGGCTCGAGGTCGAGTGCGGCGTTTGAGTTCCAGACCGAGCTTCTGTGGGCAGCGACCCATCCGGTCAAACGCTCTGCCAGCGGAATCGTGAGTTGTGACAGGGCTCGACCCAACGGGCCATCGCTTGCTAGTACGCGCAGTTCAATCGAAGTAGCGCTCGGAATGAAGATAGCGGCTGAATCAAACCGAGCGACCTCGGCGAGCCGCTGAAGAATGTCCCGAGCGACTGACGATGCAGGGCGGCCAGGTGGAGACGGTGCAAGCGCAGTCAGGAGATTCAGAGATCCTGCGATCGAGCCAACCTTCTCATCAAGCGCCGTTGCGTCAATGCGATCAACGGCGGGGGCCCTGTCGGCATGTGCCTGTGCGATTGGGATGACTAGCTCTTCTGCGACGGAAGACTTGAGGGCCAGCAGTGAGTCGATGAATCGATCGACCACCAAGGGGTCGTACATGGTGCCGCGTCGCTGGGAGAGGATCTCGATGGCCTGCTGGTCTGACATCGCGGGCCGGTATGGACGGTCTGATGTGAGCGCGTCGTAGCAGTCAACCACTGACAGGATTCGCGCGCCAATTGGTATGTCGGTACCCTTGAGGCCGTCTGGATATCCGCTGCCATCCCAGTTTTCGTGGTGATGGCGGACTATCGGCACAACGGGGTAGGGGAAGTGAATTGACGCGAGGAGGTCAGCGCCCAGCGCGGCGTGTGTCTTCATGACATCGAACTCGCTCGCTGTCAGCTTGCCCGGTTTGTTTAGGATGAACTCGGGAATGGCCAGTTTCCCCATGTCATGCAGTAGCGCGGCAGCCTCGATAGCCTTCAACTGGCGATCATCGATGACGCCGAGTGTGTTCGCGAGCGCGACTGCAAAGCGTTGGACCCTTCGGATATGACCGTGGGTCACCTGGTCCTTGGCATCGATTGCCATTGCCAGCGTTTCAATCGTCGACAGGTACAGCGTGTTCACCTCGCTCAGGTGTTGGTTGGCATCGTCGAGCCGGCCAAGCGTGGTACGAACCGCTACGAACGAGACCGCCACGAGAGGGAGCAAGAGTCCAACTAGCGCCCAATTGAATGTGCTTGTGAACGCCACCAAGATTGCTGCAATTGAAGCGCTAGCGAGATACGTCGCGGCGAGCCAAAGGAACTGGCGTCGCCAGATCGCAAATGCGGAAGCCCCCCTCTCGATGCCAAGAGCGAGCGCTACGAGCCCACTGTTAATTGCGAACACCCCTCCAGCGAAAACGTACAGAGGCCAGACGAAGGTGTCTATTGGACCGTACTGGGGCCTACGCATATCGAGGCCGGCGAGCAGGAAGTAGAGCTGCGCCGCGATGTACACGGCGATTGCCACAGTTCCGACGTTGAAAAGGATTCTATGGATCGTGCGCAGCCGAGGTATGAGGCGGGACGACATTACCGCTGCATCTACAGCGGCCGTAAGCGCGCCTGCGGCTGGTCCGTATAGGAAGGTAGAGAGGAAGACGATCGGCTCAGAAACCGAAAGCCGAACTACCAAGCCAGGAATCTTGATGGTGTAGGCGCCGGTTAGGGCCGTGAGGGCCGTTACCAGGAGCCAGCCAAGCGGTGGGGGGGCAGCCACTAGCTCGATCGTGGCTGCCATGAGCACAGCCACACCTACCGCTGGGACGGCGAGTAGGTAGGACCTGCCGATGAGTGAGGGCTGAGTGGTGGCCACTCCCGCTTCCGGCAGGGGAGCGCCCCTGCGCTACAGACTTACTCGTCCCAGATGATTAAGTGAGCCATAAGGTACCTCGGTCGGGAGAAGCTAGAGCGATAGGTGTGTGCAGTCCTGTGCAGTGCCTGACTACTCTCCCCAGATGATCGACTCTCCCCAGATGATCGACTCTCCCCAGATGATCGATTCTCCCCAGATGATCGATTCTCCCCAGATGATCGACTCCCCCCAGATGATCGATTCCCCCCAGATGATCGATTCACCCCAGATGATGGTCTGACCACGCAGCCCATTCCACTTGACGTCTCCGTTGACCTTCGCCCCCCACGACGCCGGGAACAGGTCGGCCGCCGTGCGCGCCGGCAGCGTCTGCGTGCCTTCCATGGCGTGCGTCAGGTTCAGGCTGCCGGCACCGGCACCGAGCAGGCCCGCTTCCGGCACCCAGTCGGCCGACGCCTGCAGCGCCAGGCGCACGCCGAGCGGCGTCAGTCGCGGGTTGCCGTCCAGCAGCAACGCCACTGCGCCGCTCACCACCGCCGCCGACATGCTGGTGCCGCTCAGCGTGATGTAGCTGGCGTTGCCCTGGCCGCGCACGCGGTCGGGGCGGAGCGTCGCCAGAGTCGAGCCCTTGGCGTTGGTGGATTCGATCAGGCTGCCCGGCGCCGCGATGTCCGGCTTCACCAGGTGGTCGATGGGCGTCGGGCCGCGCGAGCTCCACGGCGCCAGCGTGTCGTCGCTGCGGTCGGCCGTGCCGTTGGAGCGCAGTGCGCCCACGGTGATGGCGTAGGGCGAGTTGCCGGGCGAGCTGATGCTCGACAGCACCGTCTTGCCGTCGCTGGTCTCACCGCGGTTGCCGGCCGAGGCCACCACGACGATGCCGGCCTTGACGGCGCGCTCCACCGCCTGGCCCATCGGGTCGTCCTTGTAGGACTGGGTCACCGGCGTGCCGAGCGACAGGTTGATGACGCGGATGTTGTAGCGGAGGCGGTTGTCGATGGCCCAATCCAGGGCTTCGACCACGTCGGCCACCTGGCCGGCGCCGCTGTCGTCGAGCACGCGCAGGTTGATCAGGTGCGCGCCGGGGGCCATGCCGGCGGAGCCGGTCTTGCGAGCCTTGTCGATTCCCTGACCGGCGACGATGCCGGCGATGTGGGTGCCGTGGCCGTAGCCGTCGACCCCGCGGCCACGGTTGCGCGTGAAGTCCACGCTCACCACCACCTTGCCGGCCAAGGCGCTGTGCGCCGCGATGCCCGAGTCGACGATCGCCACGCCGATGCCCGAGCCGTCCACCGCGCCCAGGGCGTTGACCAGCCCAGCCCACGCCGCGTCGGCGCCGGTGGTCGCGGTGGTCAGTGCCATGTGCGACGTGACGACGGCGTTGGCGGCCACCGCGGCCACCTCGGCGTCCGCCGCCAGCGCGTCGAGCTGACCGGCCGGCACCTCGAGCACCGCGCCGCGCTTCAGCCGCCGCTTCAACTGCAGCGGATGGCGTGACAGCACCCGGCTGATCACGTCGTCGCTGCCGGCGACGATGACCTCGACGGTGCGGCGGTTGCCCTTGCGCAGTTCGTCCTGCAGGTCCCCGGACAGCCGCGCCCGACGGGGGCCGGCGTCGGCGAGGGCCGGAAGGCCCATCAGGAGGGCGATCAGGAGGGCAGAGAGGCGGGTGGTCATGGCGATTCCTCGAAACGGACTCAGTGCCGGGCGCGGGTCTGGGCGAGCGACTCGACGATCACGCGCTGCGACCCGCCGCGGGTGCGGATGGTCTGCAGGACGCCTTCGCTGATGCGGTAGTACACGGTGCGGCGCGACACGCCGAGGATCTCGGCGGCGCGCTGGATGGTCACGCTGCGGCCCAGTTGCGGGACTGACGTGGGGGTGTCGGTCAGGGTCTGGGTGGTTTCCATACGAACTCCGCCGATATGTATGGCAGGGGCGGTGCCAGCTCGAAGGCCCCTCGATACATGGCGCTAAGTGATTGCGGCGTATGGGTTTGGTGGTCTAGGATGCGTGACGTGCGAGAGCCCCTGGACGACCGGCGATCGGCGGTCCATCGTCGGTCTGGCGTTGCACGGATTCGTGGCGGGGGGCCGGAATCGTGCAAAGCCCGACTTTTCGGCCTGATTTCACGACACGAGGCGATCGGCCAATTTCTTGGCCGGTCGGCTAACCAGTGAACCGACAGTCGCGCGCGCTGCTCGCCCTGGTGCTGGTTGGGGGGCTGCTGGGATGGGGCTGGTGGGTCTCGCGTCCGCCTGGCGGGCGGGACCGGCGCGAAGCCTTGGCCGATGAGCGTCCGGTTCGCGGCGGCCGCCTGGTTTCGTCGATTCGCGCCGAGCCCCGCAGCTTCAACCGGCTCGTCTCCCGCGATCTCGTCACCGAGGTGGTGACGCTGCTCACCCAGGGCCGGCTGGTGCGGATCAACCGCGCCACCCAGCAGATTGAGCCGTGGCTGGCCGAGCAGTGGACCGCCTCTGCCGACGGGCGTGTGTTCACGCTGGCCCTTCGGCCGGGGCTGCGCTGGTCCGACGGCGAGCCGTTCAGCGCCGCCGACGTGGCGTTCACGTTCCGGGCGATCGCCGACCCCACGGTGAAGAGCGTCCTCGGCTCCGCCCTGCAGGTCGAGGGGCAGCCGATTCGCGTCGATACCCCGGACTCGTCGACCGTCGTCGTCACCCTGCCGCGTCCGTTCGGACCCGGCATCCGCCTGCTCGACAACATTCCGATCCTGCCGCGCCACCGGCTGGAGCCGGCGCTGACCGCCGGCACGCTGGCCCAGGCCTGGTCGGCGACGACGGCGCCGGCCGAACTCGTCGGCATGGGGCCGTTCCGGCTCACGTCGTACGCCGCCGGTCAGCGACTCACCTTCGAACGCAATCCCCACTACTGGCGGCGCGACGACAGTGGCGAGCCGCTGCCGTACCTCGACAGCGTCGTGCTCGAGATCGTTCCCGACCAGAACGCCGAGCTCCTGCGGCTGCAGGCCGGCGAGATCGACATGACGCCCTCGCAACTGCGCGCCGAGGACTACGCCACGGTGCGCGAGCTGGAACGCAAAGGCACCCTGCGGCTGCTCGAACTCGGCGTCGGCCTCGATCCGGACGTGTTCTTCTTCAACCTGCGGCCGGCCTACTGGGCCAAGGACGGGCGCGCGGCCTGGCTGCCCACCGCCGCGTTCCGGCGGGCGCTGTCCCACGCCGTCGACCGCGAGGCCTATGCCAACACCGTCTTCCTCGGCGCCGCCGTGCCCATCCATGGCCCGGTCACGCCGGGCAACAAGGACTGGTTCTGGCCCGATCTGCCGCGCTATCGCTTCGATCGCGAGGCTGCGACGCGGCTGCTCGAAGGCGTCGGGCTGGCCAATCGTGATGCCGACGCCTTCCTCGAAGACGCCGCCGGCAACGAAGCGCGCTTCACCATGCTGACCTACCGCGGCAACACCGCCCTCGAGCGCGGCGCGCAGGTGCTGAAGGAGAGCTTCGAGCGCGTCGGTGTCGCCGTGGACGTCGTGCCGCTCGAGCCTGGCGCCTTGATCGAACGCATGCTCGGCGGCCAGTTCGACGCCATCTTCTTCAACTACTCGTCCACTGACACCGACCCGGCGATGCAGCGCGACTTCTGGCTCAGCTCGGGCACGGCGCACATCTGGAACATCGCCCAGCGGACGCCGGCCACCGAGTGGGAGCGTCGCATCGACGACCTGATGACGCGCCAGGCGGCCTCGGTGGATCCGGCCGAGCGCACCGCGCTCTTCAGGGACGCGCTGCGGGTGTTCAGCGAGGAACTGCCGGCTCTCTACTTCGCCGCGCCGCGTCTCTACGTCGGCGTGAACGCCCGGGTGCGGCATCTCGCGCCCGCGCTCACCCGGCCGCCGCTGTTGTGGAGCGTGGACACGCTGGCCGTGGCACCGCCGGCCGGCGCGCGGTGAGCCTCGCGCACTACGCCGCCCGCCGCCTCGTCGGGGCCGGGCTGTTCGTGCTCGTCGTCGCGTCGATCACGTTCGCGCTGGCCCGGCTCGCTCCCGATGCGGCCGACGACGTCCTCGAGATGACGGCCGAGGAGGTTTCCGCGCGGCGCGTCGAGCGCGGCCTCGATCGGCCCTGGTATGTGCAATACGCGCGCTGGCTGGCCGGCCTGCCGCGCTTCGACCTCGGGCAGTCGACGCTCTTCAGCCGGCCGGTCGCCGGGCTGGTGGCGGAGCGCGCCGGCAACACCGCCATCCTCGCGGTGAGCGCGCTGCTGCTGGCCACCCTGCTCGGCATTCCCGCTGGCCGCCTCACCGGCGTGAGTCGCACCTGGGCGGCGCGCGCCGTCCGCCTGGTGTCCCTGCTGTTGTTGTCGCTGCCGCCGCTCATCGCGTCTCTCAGCCTGCTGGCGATGGCTGCGCTCACGGGGTGGCTGCCGGCCGGCGGCATGGCGAACGGCGAACTGCGCGGCGCCGCCTGGCTCGCCGATCTGCTGCGGCACCTGCTGGTGCCGACCCTGGCGCTGGCGCTGCCGCTGGCCGCCACGCTCGAACGCGTGCAGTCGCGGGCGCTCGCCGAGGCGGCGGTTCAGCCGTTCGTCAGCGCCAGTCGGGCCCGCGGCCGCCGGCGCGATGAGGCCTTGCGCCTGCACGCCTGGCCGGTCTCGCTCGCGCCGGTGCTCGGCGTCTACGGAGTGATCGTCGCGGCGCTCTTCAGCGGCTCGTTCGTCGTCGAAGTGATCACGTCGTGGCCCGGCCTCGGACAGCTGCTGTTCGATGCGCTGCGCGCCCGCGACGTCTGGCTCGTCGCCGGCTGCGGCGCCGCTGGCGCGTGCTTCCTGGCCGTGGCGACCCTCGGCACCGACCTGGTCCACGCCCTGCTCGATCCGCGGACCATGGAGTCCGGCCGGTGACCCGCGCGCTGGTGTTGGTCGGCTTGGCGATCGCGGTGATGACCGTGGCGCCGTGGCTGGCGCCGTACGACGCCGCCACGCGGTTCCCCGATCATCAGAACGCCCCGCCGATGCGGGTGCACCTCGACGCCGGCGGCCTGTACGCCGTGCCGCTGCGGTTGGTCGATCGGCTCGAGCAGCGTTTCGAGCCCATGGCCGGTGGGCGCGCGCCACTCCCGTGGGCCGCCGACCTGGGCGAGCCGGTGTTCCTCCTTGGCGCCGACGGCTTCGGCCGCGACGTGCTGTCGTTGCTGCTGCACGGCGCGCGGCCGTCGCTCGGCCTCGCCCTGGCGGCCACGCTGGGAGCGCTGACACTGGGCGCGATGCTCGGAGCGTGGGCCGGCATGGCCGGCGGCCGCGTCGATGCGGCGATCGCCTCGACCGGCGATGTCCTGCTCGTGCTGCCCATGCTGTACGCGGTGATCGCGCTGCGCGCCGCACTGCCGCTGGTGCTGCCGCTCGGCACGGCGGTGCTCACCCTCACGGGAATCTTCGTGCTGCTCGGCTGGCCGCGCGTCTCGCGCGGCGTGCGGGCCATCGTCCGCGCCGAGGCCGGGCGCGATCACGTCGCCGCGGCGCGCGCGCTCGGCGCCTCGCCGTGGCGGGTCCTGACGCGACACCTGCTGCCCGCGTGCAGCGGCTTCCTGGCCGTGCAGACCGCGCTGGCGGTGCCGGCCTTCGTGCTGGCCGAGGCCACCCTGTCCTATGTCGGCCTGGGCTTTCCGGACGGCGTGCCGAGCTGGGGCCTCGCCCTGCGAGACGCGGCGACCGTGACCGCGCTCACGCGGACGCCGTGGCTGCTGGCGCCGGCGGCGGCCATCTTCGCCGTGGTCTTCGTCACCAACCTGATGCTGGATCCCGGGGCGCCCGGCGGCGCCGACGACACGCCGCGCACCTGACCGGGCCGACCGGTCACGCCCTGTCGCCGACGCAGGGCCGCTGATAGACTCAGCGCATGGCTTCATTGGCCGGTCTCTACACGCCGATCGTCACGCCGTTCCGCAACGACACGGTGGACGACGCGGCCATCCGCCGCAACGTCGAGCGCTACATGCAGACCCGGCTCACCGGGCTGGTGGTGCTCGGCTCGAACGGCGAGGCGGTGCTGCTCGACGACGGGGAAGCGGACCGCGTGATCGCCGCGGCGCGGTCGGCCATGCCGCCGACCCGGCCGCTCATCGCCGGCACCGGCGCCGAATCGACCAAGGCCACGGTCGCCGCCTGCAAGCGCGCCGCGAATCTCGGTGCCGACGCCGTGCTGGTGCGGACACCGTCGTTCTTCAAGAACATGATGACGAGCGACGTGTTCGTGCAGCATTACGTCGCGGTCGCCGAAGAGAGCCCGGTGCCGGTGCTGCTCTACAACGTCACGATGTTCACCGGTGTCACGCTGCCGCCCGACGCGGTCGGCTTGCTGGCCGAACACCCCAACGTCGTCGGCATCAAGGACTCGGGCTCCGACATCGCGCTGCTCGCCGATTACTGCGGCAAGAGCAGTCCGCACTTCTTCGTCCTGTCGGGCAGCGGCGCCACGTTCTTCTCGGGCCTGGTCACCGGCGCGCAGGGCGCGATTCTCGCGCTGGCCGGCGTCGTCCCCGATCACTGTGCCGAGATCATGCGCCTGGTCGGCGCCGGGCGGCTCGACGAGGCCCGGACGCTGCAGCGCCGGCTCACGCCGCTGGCCCGCACGATCGGCGGCCTGCACGGCGTGCCGGCCCTGAAGGCGGCGCTCGACCTGATGGGCTTCGACGGCGGCCTGCCGCGGCCGCCGCTGCGGCCGACGCCGAAGCCGGTCGTCGAAACGCTGCGCCGCCAGCTCACCGAACTGGGCGTGGCGCTGCTGGAGCCGGCGCCCGACCCCGACGCCGCCGTCCACTAGTGGCGCACGCCGCGGACGGCCGCTGACCCTCGGCGGCGACAGCCCTCGGCCCGCCGGCTCGACGCGTGGCGGGCCGCCGGCGGGAATTGGCGGAATTCCCGACGATTCGCCGGCGGCATGCCGCGTGGTACGCCGGTTGCAGTCGCCGACCGCGGAGGCTTGCCACGATGCCCCGCTCGATGCTCTCCTCCGGCATGCGCCTGCGCGTCCTCGCCGCCGGGTGCGCCCTGACCGGCGCCCTCACCCTCACCGCCTGCGCTTCCAATCCCGTCAGCGGCCGCCGCGAGGTGTCGCTGATCAGCGAGGCGGAAGAGATCGAGATCGGCCGCCGCGGCGACGCCGAGATCCGCCGTGAGATGGGCGTCTACGACGACGACGAACTGCAGCGCTACGTCGCCGGCATCGGCGAGCGCATCGCTGCCGCGTCGCATCGGCCGCACCTGCCGTGGAGCTTCACGGTGCTCGATGCCCCGGCCGTCAACGCGTTCGCGTTGCCGGGCGGCTTCGTCTACGTCACGCGCGGCCTGCTCGCGCACCTCGGTGACGAGGCCGAGCTGGCCGGCGTGCTCGGCCACGAAGTGGGCCACGTCACCGCCCGCCACGTCTCGCAGCAGTACACGCGGTCGGCCGGCGGCTCGTTGGCGGTGTTGCTCGCCAGCATCTTCGTGCCCGGCGTGCAGCCGTTCGGCGATCTCGCCAGCGCCGGGCTCGGCACGCTCTTCCTCAAGTTCGGCCGTGACGACGAGCTCGAGAGCGATCGCCTCGGCGTCGAGTACGCGACCAAGGCCGGCTGGGACCCCACCGGCGTGCCGCGCTTCCTCGAGACGCTGTCGCGACTCGACGCGATGAGCGAACGCGGGGTCCCGAACTGGCTGTCCACGCACCCCGACCCGGGGTCGCGGGTGGTCAAGGCACAGCCCGTCGCCGAGCAGATGGCCGCCGGCAAGACCACCGAACGGAACCGCGACGACTATCTCCGCCGCGTGGACGGGCTGGCCTACGGCGACGATCCGGCCGAGGGCGTCGTCCGCGGCCATCAGTTCCTGCACCCCGACCTGCGCATCGCCCTCGACTTTCCGGAGGGTTGGGAGGTGCTCAACGCGCCGGATCAAGTGGTGGCGCGCCTCGACGGCGAGAAGGCGTTGATGGTGATGCAGGCCGCCGGCGCGGCCCGCGGGGCCTCGCTCAGCGACGGCGCGGCGCGGCACATGCGCGGGCTGGGCTTCACGCTGGAGTCGGGCGCCCTCGAGCAGACCGGCGGCCGCGACAGCTTCGTCGGCGTCTACACCGGCAAGGCGCGCGGCGTCGGCGAGGTGCGGGTCCGCGCCATCCACGTCATGGTCGGCCGCCAGATCTACATGCTGGCGGGCGTCGCGCCCAAGGCCGAGTTTCCCAGGGTCGAGGCCGAGTTCACGCAGGCCATCGGCTCCTTCCGCGAGCTGTCGGGCAGCGAGGCGGCGACGGTGCGGCCGAACCGGCTCGGCGTCTACGTCGCCCGGCTCGGCGATTCGTGGCAGTCGATCGCGCAGCGGGCCGGTAAGGGCCTGGTGTCCGCGACCCGACTCGCGCTGATGAACGGCTTCGCGGTCAACGTCCAGCCGCCGGCCGGCACCACCCTCAAGATCGTCGTCGAAGGCTGAAGCCCCGGCCCCGGCGCGCCGGGCTCCTATAATCGGGGCGGATGTGGCGACGGCGTGTGGCTCGCGCGTTCGTGGCGGCGCTCGGCGTCGGGTTCGCCTACGTCGCCTACGTCTATCTGACGCTGCCCGACGTGCGTCGTCTGGCCACCGAGAATCCCGAGACGACGGCGTTCATCGAGATCCGCCGCGGCGAAGCCCACGCCGCCGGCAAGAGCTTCACGCTGCGGCGCCGCTGGGTGCCGTACGGACGCATCTCGAACCACCTCAAACGGGCGGTGATCGTGGCCGAAGACAGCGCCTTCTTCGAGCACGAGGGCCTCGACTACGAGCAGATCCGCGAGTCGATCGAGGACAGCCTGGAAGACGGCGGGGCGATGCGCGGCGCCAGCACCATCACCCAGCAGCTGGCCAAGAACCTCTACCTCTCGGAATCGCGCAATCCGGTGCGCAAGCTGCGCGAGGTGCTGATCACGCGCCGGCTCGAGGCGGCGCTGGGCAAACGGCGCATCCTCG
>CAYUAX010000059.1:0-24132 GCA_964442845.1 uncultured Bifidobacteriaceae bacterium
GAGTCGATGACTCCGAGTCGATGACTCCGAGTCGATGACTCCGAGTCGATGACTCAGAGCTGATTACAACTAGCGCAGAATCTGCTGTGTGTCGCGCGCGGCGGCGCCGCTGCCCTGCGCCGTGCCGTAGAAGATGCTGTTGAACAGGAACTTGAACGTGCCGTGCGGCTGGGCGCGGAACGTGATCTCCGGGCCGAACAGGAACACCTTCCCGCGGCCCACCGACGCTTCGATCGCGGCCGTGCCGCCCTCGAGGTAGTGCTGCCCCCACGCCCACCCCGACCGCAGCGGCTCCTTGCCGGCGAACCACGCCACCGGCCGCACGCCCTGCAGCGACGCATTGGGCGCCAGCTCCAGCACCGGGCTGTTGTCGAAGAACACGTCGACTTCGGGACCGAAGCCGTAGCCGAGCGGCGACGTGTTGTCCACGGCCACGCGCAGGATCGATCCGGGGATGTAGTACTTCGTGCCGGGCAACGCGCGCTCGCTGCCATCGGGCTGAATCTCGACGAGGTGATTGCTCACCGGCAGCCCCAGATGCTCGCCCAGCGTCGCCGAGCCGCCGAACGCCACCAGCACGCCGCCCTCTTCGGCGAAGCGCTTCAGCATCGGAATCGTCGTCGCCATCGACACGCTGCCGAGGCGGGCGCGATACTCCGCCGGGACGTCCTCGGCGCGCGGCTGGCGCTGGAAGAACCCGCCGCCCCCAGCGCCCACGCCTGACGCGAGGGTCTCCGGGATGCCGCCGTCGGGGAACAGCAGCACGTCGTACTTCGTCTTGAGATTGCCGGCGTCGAGCGTCTGCGGATACACGACTTCGTAGTCGAACTCGAACTGCTCGAGCAGCCAGCGGACGTGGCCCGACGGCATCGAGCCGCCATACTGATCCCACAGCCCGATGCGCGGCTTGGCCAGCTTGTGGAGCGCGCCCGCCGGACGCTCGCTGACGCCGACGGCGCTCACCCCGAGATCGACGGCCGCCTTCTGCAGCACCGCCGCCGTGGACGCCTTGGCCGGCACGTAGATCGCGCCGGTGCCGTCGCTGCTCTGCCAGCGGCGATCGGCGACGAAGTACGCCTCTTCACCGGCCTTCAGCAGCCGATTCACCACCACGAACGCGTCGTTGACCTTGTGCGCGATCGCATAGCCGGTCGTCCCGGCCGCCGATGTCACCGTGCCGGCCGCCGGCTTCATCACGTCGGTGACGGCCTCGAACGGCCCGTCGACGCCGTCGAGCACGCGATCGAACGTCACGCCCATCTGGAACGCCAGCGTCCACCCGGCGTTGTCGTAGGGCGGAATCGGCGGCCCGCCGGGATACTGGAAGTCGTTGGGATGATCCTGCGGCTCGAACATGTCGATGACATGCGGGCGGAACGCCTGCGCCGTCTTCACCACGTACGACCCGGCCGGATACTGCTTCCCGCCGGCCGAGAACGGCGCCGTGGCCCGGTGCACGGTGACGCCGGCCTTGATCAGCGCGTTCATGAACTTGGTCGCGGTGGGGAAGTCGCCTTTGTCGGCGGGCACGACGTAGGCCCGCGCGTCGCGCCATTCGGGTTTGCGCAGCAGCTGGAAGTACTTGGCCGGCACCACCTGCGCGCGGCCGCCCATCGTCATCCGCGTGTCGGTGGTCTCGGTCTTCATCTCCTTGGCGATCTCGGCCTTCACCGCGGCGATGCGCTTCGGATAGTCGGTCCACGTATCGGTGGAGCCGCGGCGGATGGCGTTGCGGCCCATCACGTAGATGTTGTAGAGCAGCGTCTCGCGATAGCGCTGCGCGAAGTCGAGCACGGCGTAATTGGCGGTGAGCGAGTAGTCGATCGACTGGCGGAAGTGCCACGTCTGCGGCGCGATCGGCGCCGCGTAGTCGCCGCGCGGCTGCAGCCGATCGGGCACGAAGCCGATCTGCTCGGGCGTCGGGTTGCCGATGCTCTCGGTGAGCAGCCCCACCTGGTTGTGGAAGTAGGCCATGGTGCGGAGCCCGCCGTTCCACCACGTGGAGTAGTTGGAGCCCGAGCGCGTCGTGACGCCGGGCTTGCCCTCGGCGTCGAAGCGCGCGTGCATCGCCGAGCCCACCTGGTCGAGTGTGTTCACGACCAGCGGGTCGTAGACGTAGTTGAACGGATCGCGGAACGGCGGCGAGAACATCACCGTGCCGGTCGGCCCGGTCTGGTGATGGTTGTACATGATCTGCGGGAACCACTCGCGGTAGAGCACGCGGTTCATGTTGGTGCTCTCGGGCTGGTTCATCACGTAGAAGTCGCGGTTGTTGTCGTGGCCGACGTACTTCTGATACAGGCGCGGGATCTGGCCGGTGCTCCGCTCGGTCGGCGTCGACTTGCGCATGTACCAGTCCGACACCAGCTCCATGCCGTCGGGATTGGCGTGCGCGGCCAGGATGATCACGTCGCGCAGGATGCGCATCGTCTCTTCGTCCGTCTTGGTCGCGAACTGGTAGATGGTCTCGAGCAGCTGCTGCGCGCCCAGTACCTCGGTGGCGTGGAGGCCGCCGTCGATCCAGATCACCGCCTTGCCCTCGCGTGCCAGGGCCCGCGCCGACTCGTCGGTGAGGCCCTCCGCCAGCGACAGCCGGCGCGAGATCTCCTTGTAGCGATCGAGCTTCTTGAAGTTCTCGGGCGCCGTGATGATCGCCATCAGCTGGTCGCGGCCTTCGGCGGTCTTGCCGATCGACTGGACGACGACGCGGTCCGACTCCTTGTCCACCAGCCGCACGAACTCGCTGAACTTTGTGTAGTTTGGCAGGACGTAGTCGGCGCCGATCGGGTGGCCGAAGAACGTCTCGGGCGCGGTGACGCGCGGCGCCGCGGCCGGGCGGGCGGGTGCCGGGGCCTGGGCTTGGCCCAGCAAGGTGACGGCCGTCACGACGACGAGTGCGAGCGAGCCGGTGACGAGCGTGGCGCGGCGAATCAGGCGACCCATGGGCATCAGAACCTCGATCCCGACACTGTACTGCAGAAGTCGCGTACCGCCGGCGCCTCTCACTGCGCGGTTTCTGCACGCCTGGCGCACGATCCGCGCGACGGCTCTGAGTCGTTGACTCAGAGTCGATGACTCAGAGCAGATGACAAATCAATACGGCGGGGCGCTGCGCCAGCCGTCGGGGGCCTGCAGCCGTTGCCACTGCCCGCGCAGTTCGCCCCACTGTCCGGCCCAGGCGACGGCCACTCCGGCGATGAGCAGCGCGGCCACGGCCACGCGCGCCACGGGTCGTCCGCGCCCGCCGCGCCCATCGACAGTCCAGCCCAGGCTCGCCACCACCGCGAGCAGCGGCACCAGCGGCAGGTGGAAGCGGCTCTCGCCGAAGCTGATCACATGCAGGGCCGCGGTTGCCGCCACCATCGCGCCGATGGCCACCAGCGCTGGTGGCGCGGGTCGTGGTGCGCGCACGAACCCCACCGCGGCACCCATGCACAGCAGCGGAAACGACGCGACCAGCAGCGCCGCCCACAGCGTCACCGTCAGCGCGCGCCGTTCACCGAAGTAGCCGTGCCCGTACACCCACGCGTGCTCGCGTCCCTCGAGCCCGAACAGGTAGCCCAGCTTGCGCCCCGCCAGGCGCAGCCACTGGTGCGGATGCTCCATCGCCCACGACACGCCGGCGGCGATCGCCCGCGCGTTGCCGTCCGCGGGCGTCACCGCACCGACCACGTACTGCTCGCGCAGCGACGCTTCGTCAGTGAGCACCAGCCGGCCGGTGGCGCCGGGATGATTGCCGAGCAGCAGGTTCACACCGCTCGTCGCGTCGAGCATCGGGCCGCCGGCCACGCGCGTAGTGAAGAGCAGCCACGGCGCCAGCACCACCGCGCACGCGGCCACGAACACCGCCACGCGCGCGACCGCCCGTGACGCCTCCACTTCGCCGCGCCACCATGCCCCGAGCCACACGGCCACGGGCGTCGCCGTCAGCGCCAATCCGACCGAGCGCGTCACCATCGCGGCCCCACTCACCGCGCCCGCCGCCACCGCGAACCCCGCGCTGCGATGCCGGACCAACGCCAGCGCGGTGACGACGAGCAGCGTGTAGAGCCCCTCGGGCATCAGATAGACGGACGACAGCAGGAGCGCCGGATACACCGCGACGATCGCCGACGCGACCCAGGCGCGTCGCCCCGCCCCCGCTGCCCCGGCCAGCACGCCGGTGGCGACGACCAGCGCGCCGCCGACCAGCGCATTGACCACCCGCGCGATCCACAGCGACTCGCCAAAGGCGCGATACGCCGCTGCCAGCAGCAGCGGATATCCGGGGCCACGCAGCGCATCGGGCCACAAGGCGCCCGTCTCGGCCAGGTGTCGCGCCCGCTCGTGGTACTGGACCATGTCGGCGAAGAGGCCGGCATCGGCCGCCGCCCAGGCGACGAGCAGCCGCGCGGACACGCCCGCGGCGGCGCACAGCAGAATTCGGGTCACGACGCCACGCGCGCCGGTGTCGCGCCGGTAGACCTTTGCGTCACCACGCCTCCGGCCACCGATTGTAGGGGACGCTCACAGCAGGTCGTCGAACGGCAGTTCCCGCGTCCACCCGCCAGGCGCGGCGAGCGCGGCCAGCACCCCCAGGTAGGTCTGCAACTGGTGGGCCCACACCGGCAGCAGCAAGAGCAGCACGACGATGCCCCCGGCCAGTCGCCAGCGCTGCACGGCGCCGCCGGCGCCGAGTCCTGCGGCGAGCACGGCCAACACCGGCACGAACGGCAGATGGAATCGCGGCTCGCCGAACGAGGCCGCCGACAACGCGACGGCCGCTGCCAGGTAGACGACGGCCGCCCGTCGCACCGCCGTGGCCCGCGGACCCGTGCGCCAGGCGAGGCCACCCAGACCCGCCGCCAGCACGAGCGGGAACGCGCCGACCACGGCCAGGCCCCACAGCCGCACCGTCCCGGCATCGTGGTCGCCGAATCGTCCGATCGAATAGAGATAGGCGAGCTCGTTGCCTTCGAGCGCCAGGAGGAAGCCGAGCTTGGCGGGGATCAGGCGCAGCGTCTCGGCCGGGTGCGCGCGCACGTGCGCCGCCGCCGCCGTCATCGCCTGCGCCGATCCCTCGGGCGTGGTCGGGTCCACGCCCTCGAGCAGTTCGAGCTGCTGGCGGTTCACCGCCGAGTAACGGTAGCGGCCGGAGGCGTGCGGGCCGTTGCCGATCAGCAGGTTGAGGCCGCTGGTGGTGTCGAGCGGCACGAAGCGCTGGTGAAGGCGCCAGCCGTGCAGCCACCACGGCAGCATCACCACGGCGAACCCGAGCGCGGTCAGCAGCCCGGCCCGTGCCGGCCGCTCGCCAGGCGCCCGCCGCGACGGGTCCTGACGCCGCCACGCCGCCGCCACGAGCACCGCCGGGAGCATCGCGATCGCGGCCGGGCGCACCAGCGTTGCCGCGCCGGCGAACGCGCCGGCGGTCAGCCACGCTGCCGGGGATCCGGCCGTCAGGGCCAGAAGCGCGGCCAGTATCGGCACCGTCACCAGCGTCTCCGTCGTCGGCAGCACGGTGTGGAGCAGGAACGACGGGTACGTCGCCACGATCGCCGCGGCGCCGCAGGCGGACCGACGGCCACCGATCCGCCTGGCCACGACGAACGTCAGCACGGCGCTCACGGTGCCGGCGACGATGGCCAGCCAGCGCGCGGCGGCGATCGACGGCTCATCCGCCAGGGCGAACGCCGCGGCCAGCGCCGCTGGCAGGGCCGGCATGCGCCCGACATCCGGATAGAGGGCCCCGGTTTCGAAGATCTGCACGGCCCTCTGCCAGTACTCGGCCATGTCGAAGACCGGCGGCGCAGGTGGCACCGCCCGCGACACCAGCCAGCGCGTCGTCGCGGCCGCCAGCGCGACGACAGCGACCGCCGCCGTGTCGTGGCGTGTCCACGGTGCGCTGTCGGTGTCGGCCACGGCCCCCAATTCTATGCGGGCCGCGACGGCGTTCCGCCGCGCACGGACCGCGGCGTGGGCATCCCGTCGAGTGCACGAGGCGTCAGCGCTGCTCGACTGCCGCGGCGACGCGCAGGAGCCGCGCCTCCTGTCCCGGCGCGGCCGCCAACTGCAGGCCAACCGGCAGGCCACCGTCGCTGTCACCACATGGCACCGAAATCGCCGGAACGCGCGCGGCGTTGAACGGCCACGTGTTCTGGAGGATGCGCAGGCCGTCGATCGGTCCGGCGATCGGCGGCGCCTCGATCGGCACGGTCGGTGTGGCCAGCACATCGAGCTCGTCGAAGAGCGCCACGACTTGCCGTTCGAACGTGGCACGAGCGAGACGCGCGCGGGAGACGTCGTCAGCGCTCGGGCCCGGACCGGCGAACACCAAGGCGAACTCGGGCGAGAAGACGTGGGGGCGGGCGCGCCAGTCGGCTTCGTAGGTGGCGCGGATCTCGCTGACCGCGATCGGCGCGAACATCGTGTCGTAAAGATCGGGGGCGATCGGGAGCGTCACGTCGCGCACGAGCGCGCCGCGGGCGCGCAGCGCCGTCAGCGCCGCCTCCACCGCGCGGCTCACGCCGGGCGAGAGGCGATCGAAGAACCAGGCCCGCGGCACGCCGACACGCACGCCACGCAGATCGCGGCCGCGCGCGACCGCACCCACGTAGTCGGCGACCGATCCATCGGCTGGCGACGCCATGGCCGCGAGCAGGAACGCGGCGTCTTCTACCGTGCGCGTGAGCACACCGGCGTGGTCGAAGGTCGGGCACGCGCCGAGGAGTCCGGTGGTGTCCACCAACCCGAAGGCAGGTTTCAGCCCGACGCAGCCGCACAGCGCCGCCGGGATGCGCACGCTGCCGCCGGTGTCGCTCCCGGTGGCGGCCACGACCAGGCGCGCCGCGACGGCCGCCGCCGATCCGCCACTCGATCCGCCGGCGATGTGTTCCGACGCGCGCGGATTCCGGGTGGTGCCGTAGAACGGGTTGATCGTCGTCACGCCGCCGCCCAGTTCGTGCGTGTTGGTCTTGCCGAGCAGCACCGTGCCGGCCGCGGCCAGTCGCGCAACCACCGCGGCGTCCGCCTCGGGCACCCACTGGTCGTGCAGACGCGAGCCCCCGGTGGTGCGGATGCCGCGGGTGGGGAAGAGATCCTTGTGGGCGATTGGCACGCCATCGAGCGGCCCTCGGGCGGCCCCGGCCGTGGCCCGCCGCATCACCTGGCGCGTGTCGTCGACGGCGCGCTCGCGCGTCACCGTGACGAAGGCGTTGAGCCTGGGATTCTCGCGGTCGAGACGGGCGAGATACGCGGCGGTGACGTCGAGCGGGGTGAGGCGTCCCGCGGCGAAGGCGTCGCCAAGCTGGCGAATCGACAGCGTCGTGGCATCGGTAATCGATTGCCCCGCCGCGGCCGCCTGGCGGGCGCGTGCGTACAACGACGTGCCCCGCACCACCGGCGCGACGGCCAGCGCGGTCAGCCACTCCCGTCGCGTCACGAGCCTCAGCATACCGGCGGCGTCCACTCCATCGGTTTCCGCTATGATCGGCGTTCGGTCCGGCGCGTCACGGACGGGGAGGAATCGATGGGCTGTTGTTGTTGTCGAAGCGTCAAGTGGGCCACGGTGGCGGCAGTCGTGGCCATGCTGATGAGCGCGGCGCCCGCCGCGGCCCAGCACGAGATGCCGATGGCGGCGCCCGCCGCCTCGTCCGGAAGTTCCAGCCCAGGCACCCTCCCGCGCTACGTCGCCGACCCGATTCCGATCTACACCGTGGGCCTCGGCCCGTACTCCAAGAAGATTTCGACGACGAACCCCGAAGCCCAGGCGCTCTTCGACCAGGGCGTGCAGATGATGTACTCGTTCGCCAAGCTCGACGCCGTGCGCTCGTTCCGCGCCGCGTGGGTGCGCGATCCCGAGTGCGCGATCTGCTACTGGGGCGAGGGCTGGGCGTGGGGCTCGTACCTGAACGGCCCGATGCTGGCCGAGCACTCGCCGTTCGCCTACGCCGCCGCGAAGAAGGCGCTGGCGCTCAAGGCGAATGCGAAGCTGCCGTGGGAGCAGGCGTTCATCGGCGCGCTGCAGGCGCGCTACGTCGAGAAGTTCGATCCGGCCAAGCGCATGGACCAGGAGCGTGCCTACGCCGACGCGATGAAGAAGGTGGCCGACGCCTTCCCCAACGACATCGACGCCATCACGCTCTACGGCGACGCGCTGTTCCTGCTCGAGCCGCGCCGCGGCCGCCGCGACCTGGCCAACCCCAACGTCCAGCGCCTGCACAAGGTGCTCGAGACGGCGTTGGCGATGGACATCAAGCACCCGGGCGCGTGCCACCTATACGTGCACGCCACCGAATCCACGCAGGACCCGGGCAAGGCGGCGCCGTGCGCCGAGTTCCTCGGCAACACCGTGCCCGGCGCCAGCCACATGAACCACATGCCGTCGCACACCTGGAACGAGATCGGCCGCTGGAACGACGGCGTGCGCGCCAACATCCAGGCGTGGCACTCGGATCTGAAGGCCGGCATCGGCGAGGGCTTCGCGATCTATCCCGACCACAACCTGCACATGCTGCTGTTCGCGGCGTCCAACGACAGCCAGGGCGCGGTGGCCATCCAGGCCGGCAAGGACTACGCCCGCAGCACCGGCGACTCGATGTACCACGTGCTGACGCTGCTGCGCTTCGGCCGCTTCGACGAGATCCTCGAGATCACCAAGCGTCCCGAGCGCGACGTCAACGCCGGGCTGTGGGACTTCGCCCAAGGCTACGCGAAGCTGCGGACGGGCGAGGTGGACTTCGCCCGGGTCTACCTGGCCCGCATCAAGAACGTCGAGGCGACGTCGAAGCAGACGTTCCGCAACCACCCCGCCAAGACCCTGCTCGGTGTGGCGTCGGGGATTCTGGAAGGCGAGATCCTGCGGACGACCGGCGACACCAAGGGCGCGCTGGCGGCGTTCGAACGCGCCGTGAAGGCCGACGACGAGATCGAGTACGACGAGCCCGAGCCGCTGAATTTCGATGCCCGCCACTGGCTGGGCGCCATGCAGCTCGAGGCCGGCATGGCGGCGGAGGCCGAGGCCACCTATCGCACCGAACTCAAGGAGCACCCGCACAACGGCTGGTCGCTGCTCGGCCTGCAGCAGGCGCTGAAAGCGCAGGGCAAGCCGCACGCCGACGTGGACAAGGACCTCGAAAAGGCGTGGGCGCGGTCGGATACCTGGATCCGCGCCTCGCGCTTCTGAAACCCCGGCGTCGTCGACGCTGCGGCTATTTGAACAGGTTGACGATCAGATCGCTGCGCAGCCGGTAGTCGGTGAACGGCGCCGGCTGCAGCAGCATCCGCACGGCGCGCTCGAGGTCGGCCTTCGCCGTCTGTGTGGTGACGCAGCCGGAGAGCACGACACTGCGCATCCCCGGCGCGTCGAGGACGTCGAGCCAGGCGTCCTGGTTCTGCACGCCGGTCAGTCGGGCGAGTCGTTCGTTGAGGTCGCGCTGGCGCGTCGCGGTGTTGGCGTCGAGCGGGCCGTCCAGGTCGGGGACGAGCGGCGGCACCGGCGCGGTGTCGGCTGGCGCGCCGCCGACGGCCGCGGCCGGTGCGTTGCTGGCGAACACCACGAGCCGCGCCTCGCCGTCGGTCTTCTGCACCGCGAGCAGCCGCGTCGGGCGATAGCCGGTCGGGACCTTGGCGTCGAGGAAGCGCTCGATCTGCTGGGCCACGGCGATGCGCGCGTGGGCCGGCCGCGGGCCGCGCAGGCGGGCGCGATCGACGCAGGTGGGCACGTCGAGCAGCGGACGATCGGCGCCGGGGCGCACCTGCAACAGGGCGTCGGCGCCGCGGTTCGACACGCCGCCGCCGGGATTCTCGGCCACGCAGTAGACGTCGCCGTCGGTGTAGGCATCGGCGCCGACGATCGCGCCGCGGCTGCACGGTCCGCCCCATGGGCCGTCGTCCACGTCGTAAGTCGCGGCCGGACCCGCCGGTCCGGCGGGACGCACCAGCAGCACGTCGAGGTCGTTCTGGCGGAGGCGCACGAGTTGGACACGGAATCCCGCCGCGGCCTTGGCGGCGAGGGTGCTCTCGAGGCTCGCGCTCTTGAAGGCGGCGATCGTCGCCCACTCGAGCGCGCCAGGCGGCGAGGCCTCGACGCCGAGTTCGACCAGCGCGGCGTCGAGCGCCATCGGCACCACGCGGCGCAGGCGGCCGATGGCCGTCGCGTCCTTCTGCAGCTGATCCATCCACGAGGTGCGCCCGCGGTTGCGATAGACGCGGTAGTCGAGCGGCGGCGTGTCGCCGCGGCGCTCGAAGGCGGCATGGAAGACCGAGCCGTCGTGGGCGGTGACGGCCAGCGCCCAGCCCTGCGTGCCCAGCGGCCCGACGATGTCCTCGACGCCGAGTGACGTGCGCGTGTGCAGCAGGCGATACTCGCGGCGCACGGCGGCGGTCCCCGCGCTGCGTGTCATCACCACGGCGGTGTGTCCGCTGTGATCCACGAGACCGGCGACGTAGGCCTTGCGCGTGAGCAGGCCGTCGACCACGGCGCTGGCTCCGCCGAGGATGGCGGTCAGCTCGTAGCCGGCGCCGGCCAGCCGGTTGACGTGCCGCTCGAGGCTGGCGTCGACGTCGGTTTCACGATCGCTGGCCCCGGTGGACACGACCACGCGATGGCGAGGCGCCGTCGCGTCCTGCGCGGCCGAGGCGCCGGGCGAGCCCGGGTCGAGGCTGGTCGAGACGACGAGAGCGGCGGCGAGACAGCGACGGGCGGACGCGGCGGGAACGGCGACGACGAAACGCATGACGCGATTCTATGCGTCGGTGGTGTGAACCGCCGACTGGCGCGGCGTGCGCGCGGGCGGGTCCCGGCTGCTGGCATGCCTGCCCATGCCCACCTATTCACGTCGAGACCTGCTGGAGCACTCGCTGGCGGCCGCCGGGCTCGCGGCGATGGCGTCGCCGTCCGCGGCGGGCGCGTTCGACGGGACGCAGACGCCGTCGGCGGCTGGCTCGCCCGAGTTCTTCCCTGGCTTCACCGCGACGCGTGTCAAGACGTCGGGGGCGGAGATCCACGTCGTGCACGGCGGCTCCGGTCCGCCGGTGCTGCTGCTGCACGGCGCACCGCAGACACACATCTCGTGGCGACTCGTGGCGCCGGAACTGGCGAAGACGCACACCGTCTACGTGCCCGACCTGCGCGGCTACGGCGCCAGCAGCAAGCCGCCCGACGGCGACAACCACGCCAATCACTCGAAGCGGGCCATGGCGCTCGATCAGATTCGAGACGATGAAGCACTTCGGCCACCCGCGATTTCCGGTGATCGGTCACGACCGCGGCGGCCGGGTGGGGCATCGGCTGGCGCTCGACCATCCGGGCGCGGTGACGAAGCTGGCCGTGCTCGACATCGTCCCGACGTATTACCTCTACACGCACGTGACGATCGAGTTCATCCAGGCCTACTTCCACTGGTTCAACTACGTGCGCGCAGCGCCGGGCCCCGAAGAGCAGCTCAAGGCGCAGTTCGACGCCCAGGCGGCCAAGGCCACTACCGACGTGCAGCGCGCCTATGTGCGCGCCTATACCGACCCGGCGAACATCCACGGCATGTGAGAGGACTACCGCGCCGGCGCGTCCATCGACCTGCAGCACGACGCCGCCGACCTGCCGCAGAGGATCGCGTGCCCGCTGCTCACGCTGTGGGGCGCCAAAGCGCCGATGGGGCGAATCTACGACGTGCTGGCGATCTGGAAGGACCGCGCGACGACGGTGACCGGCAAGGCCATGGCAGCCGGCCACAACATCCAGGAGGACGCGCCCGAGGCCACGCTGGCCGAGCTCAGTGCGTTCCTGGCGTAGATCGCAATTCTTGCTTTGCTGTCTCCAGTTGTAATCGGCTCTGAGTCACTGACTCAGAGCCATCGACTCCGAGCCGATTACAAATGGTCAGCGGAGTTCGGCGGCGAGGAACGCGTCGATCACCGGACGCGCCAGGGCCTCCTCGGCGGCGGTGAAGCCGTGCTGCGCGCCGGGGACGACGAACAGCTGCACGCGACGCCCCGCCGCGGTCAGCGCGTCGCGCATCAGCACGCTCTGCTCGGTGGGCACGCGCGTGTCGGCGTCGCCGTGCACCAGCAGCACTGGCGCGGCGATGCTCGACGCGCGCGTGACCGGCGACCGCGACGCCGTGCCGCCCGGTTCGCACACCGCCGTGACGTACCCCGGGATGTCGGCGTTGGCCGTGGTCGCTTTCCAGCGCGCGACGTCGGTCACTGGAAACACCGCGACCACCGCCCGGACGCGCGGGTCACGCGCGGCCGTAAGCAGCGCCACCTGGCCGCCCTGCGAGAACCCGACCAGCGCGACGCGATCCGCCTGCACGCCGGGCACAGTTCGCAGCCACTCCGCCGCGCGCGCCACGTCGTCCGGCTGGCGCAGCCCGCAATCGTCGGCGCCGCCACTTGGCGGCCAGCCCCGCATCGACAAGGCCAAGGCGTGATAGCCCTCGGCGGCGTACTGCCGGGCCCTCGCCTCGACCACCAGCGCGCCGTTGGTGCCGGCGGTCTGCCAGCCATGTAGAACGATCACCGCAGGTCGCGGGTCGGCCGTGTCCGCACGATGCAGGATGCCGCCCTGGGTGATGCCGTCGCCGGCGAACGTCACCTCGTGCCGGCCCGGTGTGGAGGGCAGCGCGGCTTGCGGTGGCGGCGTCGGCGAGGTCGGCCCCTCGGCCCCGCCATCCGACCCGCCGCAGCCCCACGCGCCCACGGTCGCGGCGGCGATCACAAGAGCGAGGGCGGCGCCGTGCGCGCCAATCGCGAGAGCCGAGTTCCGCACCGTCTTCCACTGTAACCGCGCCGCCTCCTCCACCGTCCCACTGTTGGTCCCAACGCTCGTGCGTTGTCGGGGACTGGACGACCTCGTGGCAGTGACGGCATAGTCGGGCGGGCAGGACGCCGCGACGAGGAGAGCTGCATGACCGCTGATGTGAGAAGTTGGGCCGCCGTACGCCTGGTCGTGCTGGCAATGGCGACCGCGGCGGCGATGCCGGCGGCGGCGCAGACCGCCGCGGCACCGGTCGCGCCGCCCACCGTGACCGCGGCCGACTACGCGCGCGCCGAGAAGTTCCTGGCCGCGGCGGTGAATCCGCTGGTGCGCGGCGGCACGGTGAACGCCACGTGGCTCGCCGACGACCGCTTCACCTACCGCAGCACCGCCGGCGACGGCGTCGAGTTCCTGCTGGTCGATCCCGCGGCGAAGACCAAGGTTGCGGCGTTCGATCACGGGCGGCTCGCCACTGCGCTGGCTTCCGTCACCAAGACCACCATCGACGCGAAGCGGCTGCCGTTCCAGACGATCGAGCTGTCGGCCGACGGCGGCTCGGTGTCGTTCGACTACCAGCAGAAGCGCTACACCTGCGACGTGAAGGGTACCGCCTGCGCGTTGGCCGCGGGACCCGCGCGTGACCCCGACGCGGTGGTCTCGCCCGACGGCACCCGCGCCGTCTTCATCAAGGACTGGAACCTGTGGGTGCGCGACCTGGCCTCGAAGGTCGAGCGGCCGCTGACGACCGACGGCGTCGCCAACTTCGGCTACGCCACCGACAACGCCGGCTGGCGGCAGAGCGCGCGCCCCGTCGTGTTGTGGTCACCGGATTCGAAGAAGGTCGCCACCTTCCAGCAGGATGAGCGCCAGGTCGGCGAGATGTATCTCGTCGAGACGAAGGCCGGCCACCCGGTGCTGAAGGCCTGGAAGTATCCCTTGCCCGGCGACGACGTGGTCGCGATGCTGCACCGCGTCGTGATCGACACCGACACCGGCGCCGTGGTCCGTTTCCAGATGGCGCCCGACTTCCACCGCGCCATGCTCGGCGACGACTTCGACGTCGACGACATGATCTGGAGCGCCGACGCCGCGCGGCTGGCGTTCGTCTCGACCGGCCGCGACCACAAGACCGCCACCGTACGCGTGGCCGACGCGGCCACCGGGGCCGTGCGCACCGTGTTCGAGGAATCGGAGGACACCCACTTCGAATCGACGGCTGGCTGGCGCGTGCTGTGGGACTCCAACGAGATCCTGTGGAACTCGCAGCGCGACGACTGGAGCCACCTGTATCTCTACGACCTGACCAACGGCCGTCTCAAGCACCAGGTGACGACCGGGCCCGGCCCGGTACAGCGCATCCTGCGCGTGGACGAGAAGACGCGCACCGTCTACTTCACCGCCAACGGCCGCGAGAAGGGCCGCGACCCGTACTTCACGCATGCCTATCGCATCGGCCTCGACGGCAAGGGCTACGCGCTGCTCACGCCCGAGGACGCGCACCACGCGCTGCAGGTGTCGCCCACCGGCAAGTACCTGATCGACACGGGATCGACACCGGTGCGGCCGGCCGAGGTGGCGTTGCGGGACGCCGCCGGCGCGGTGGTGATGCCGCTCGAGAAAGCTGACATCTCGAAGCTGCTCGCCGCCGGCTGGAAGCCGCCCGAGCCGTTCACGGTGAAGGCGCGCGACGGCAAGACCGAGCTGCACGGCCTGCTCTTCAAGCCGACCACGCTCGACCCGGCGAAGAAGTACCCGATCATCAACTACGCCTATCCCGGCCCGCAGTCCGGGTCGGTGGGCACGCGCGCGTTCGTGCCGGCACGCGTGGATCACCAGGCGCTGGCCGAGCTCGGCTTCGTCGTGTTCACGCTCGACGGCATGGGCACGCCCGGCCGATCGAAGTCGTTCCACGACACGTGGTACGGCGCCATGGGCCGCGACAACACGCTGCCCGACCAGGTGGCCGGCATGAAGGAGCTGGCCAGCCGTTACCCGTGGATCGACATCGACCGCGCGGCGATGTGGGGCCATTCGGGCGGCGGCTTCATCACCGCCGATGCGATGTTCCGCTATCCCGAGTTCTTCAAGGTCGGCATCTCGGAATCAGGCAATCACGACCAGCGCGTTTACGAAGACGACTGGGGCGAGCGGTACCAGGGGCTGCTGCGCCGGCTCGGCGGGGCGCACGAGGGCGGCACCGAACCGCGCGACACCTACGAGGCCGAGGCCAACCAGACCCTGGCCAAGAACCTGCAGGGCAAGCTCTTCCTGATGCACGGCATGATGGACGACAACGTGCCGCCGCAGAACACCTACTTGGTGATGGAAGCGCTCATCAAGGCCAACAAGGACTTCGACCTGCTGCTGCTGCCGAGCCAGCGGCACGGGTTCGGCGTGGACGGGCCGTACGTGATGCGGCGGCGCTGGGACTACTTCGTGAAGCACCTGCTCGGCGCCGAGCCGCCGAAGGAGTACAAGTTGCCAGCGGTGACGCCTCCCGGCGGTGACTGAGGCGACCGGCAACGCCGAGCTCCGTTACAATTCTCGGGTGGAGTTCCGCCTCGACCGCCAAGCCATCGCCGTGACGAGCTTCGCCGAAGAGGCCAGGACCAATCCCGATCTGGTCTACTGGCGCAGCCGGCCGGTCGCGGAGCGTCTCGCCGCCGTCGAGTTCTTCCGGAGACAGTACGTTGGACCTGGCGCCAGACTTCGACGAATTCTGCGCGTTACTGAGCGCGCACGGCGCTGAGTTCGTCATCGTCGGCGCGCACGCGCTCGCCTTCCACGGAGCGCCGCGTTTCACCGGCGATCTCGATATCCTCGTCCGGCCCAGCGAAGAGAACGGCCGGCGGGTGCTCGCCGCGATTGCCGAATTCGGCTTCCCGACGCCACCGTTGACGCCCGCCGACTTCCTCGGCGGCACGAAGATTGTCGAGATGGGCGTCAGGCCAATCCAGATTCACGTCATGAGTGCCATCGATGGCGTGAGCTGGGACGAGATCTGGCTTGGGCGCGAGACCGGCCAGTTCGGTGGCCGCTCGGTGTCCTTCATCGGACGGGACGCGTTCATCCGCAACAAGCGCGCCGCGGGCCGGTTGAAGGACTTGGCCGACATCGACGCTCTTCGCGAACCCGAAACCTGAGCTATCGCGGCATGCCGTCTGCGAGCAGCGCCGGCCAGTTGACGATCACCCGCACCACGCCGGGCGCGGGCCGCTTCACGAAGAACTTCCCAATGATGGGCCGGCCACGAAGCGCTTCTTGACTGAAGCGAGCCATCGTCATCAGCCCGCGGGCCGGGTCGAAGCGCGCGATCCCGGAGGACGACCCGACGAAGATCGACGGGGCATCGCTCGCCCACGCCACCAGCCGGTAGAATGCCGACCTGTCAGCAGCGCCGACCGTCGCCGCGCTCTACCGTGACGAGGTCGCGCGGGCGCGGGCGATGCGGCCGGAGGACAAGCTGCTCGAGGGACCCCGGCTCTTCGACCGCGCGTGCCGCGTGATCGCCGACGGCATCCGTCACCAGCATCCGGACCTCGACGAGGCGGCCGTGCTGCGGATGGTGCGCGACCGGGTGGCGCTGGCCGAGGCCCTGCAACGTCCGTGACCGGCGACGACGCCGTCGTGACCGCGCTCGCCGCGCTCGAGCGCGCGGCCGTCCCCTACATGATCGTCGGGTCGCTGGCGTCGAACTTCTACGGCGTGCCGCGCGCCACCCGCAACGCCGACCAGGTGATCGACGTCACCGGCGATGTCTTGACGGCGTTGGCGGCGCGCCTGCCGGCGACCATGACGCTCGACCCCCAGCCAGCGTTCGAGGCCGTCACCGGTACGACGCGGTACCTCATCGGCGTCGCGGACACGCCCTTCGTGATCGAGCTGTTCGCCCTCAGCGACGATTCGCACGACCGGGCGCGCTTCGCCAGGCGTCAGCGCGTATCGCTGCTCGGTCACTCAGCGGGGATCGCCACGCCCGAAGGCATGGTGATCACGAAGCTGCGCTGGATTGCCGGCGGTGGCCGGGTCAAGGACCGCGACGACGTGCGAAACATCCTGGCGGTGCAGGGCGCATCGCTCGATCGGGGCTATCTGGCGCAGTGGACGAGCACGCACGGGACGGCTGGCCTGCTGGACGACATCCGCGCGTCGCTGCCTGGCGACTGAACTCGACAACGGGCCCCGGCGCGGGCCGCCTCGATGACCTCGGCGTTGCCGTCGCCGGCGTCGCCCATCACGCGGAAGTGTGGGCTGCGCAGCTCGAGCCACGGCCGTTGCGGCGGTACGTCGGCGCGGGCCGGGAACACGGTCAGCGCCGCCATGAGAGCGAGACTGCCGCCGATTCGATGCCGGGCGTGACCTTCCATCGAGACCTCCCAGCCCGCAGGGTAGACGGACCAGTGCCGCCAGTTCCTGGGATTCTTCTCGGATTCCTTACGCCGCGTACCACGGGAGGCGCCGCCAATTCGCGCCGCCGCGCTATCATCGACGGCCAATGTCTTCTCCGCGTCGTGTGCGCGTCGGCGTCCTGGGCGCCGGCGCCTGGGCCCGTGCCGCCCACCTCCCCGGCTTCGCCCGGGACTCCCGCTGCGAACTGGTCGCCATCGCCGACACCAACAAGGCGCTCGCCGCCGAGGCGGCGGCGCAGTTCGGCATCCCGCTCGTCTTCGACTCGCACCAGGCGCTCCTCGCCCACGACGGGCTCGACCTGATCGACGTCTGCACGCCGAGCAGCACGCACTTCGAGCTGGCCTGGGCGGCGCTCGAGTCGGGCCGCCACGTGCTGTGCGAGAAGCCCGTCGCGTTCGACTACCGCGACACCCGCCGGGCCGCCCAGCTGGCCCGCTCGAAGGGCCTGAAGACCAAGCTCGGCTTCACCTTCCGCTACGCCCCGGCGGTGCGCTACATGCGCCAGCTCATCGCCGATGGCTTCATCGGCACGCCGTTCATCTTCAACGGCTACGAGCAGAACTCGCAGTGGCTCGACCCGATGAACCCGCTGCGCCAGGTGGATCCGCACGCCGATCCGAATGTGCTGCACGTCTCGTCGCTCGAAGGCTACGGCGCGCCGGTGATCGACATCTCGCACCTGCTGGTCGGCAGCGACCTCACCCAGGTGGTCGGCACGATGCGCAACTTCATTCCGCATCGCATGGTGCGCGCCACCGGCGTGATGCAGCGGATGAACATCGACGACGGCGACATCTACATCGGCGAATTCGCCAACGGGGCGCTGTGCTCGATCCAGACCAGCTACGTGACCGTCGGCAACTACCCGGGGATCGAGGCGCGCATCTACGGCAGTGAGGGCGCGCTGATCTGCCGCCTCGTGGAGGAAGACGGCATCTGCGAGCGGCTGTGGATGGCCACCAAGAACCAGGTGGAGTTCAAGCGCGTCGAGGTGCCGGAGCGCTTCTATCCGCCGGGCGGGTCGCCCAGCGAGCTGTGGCGGACGTTGTTCTACGCCAACCTGATCAGCAGCTTCCTCGGCGAGATCCTGGCTGACGACGACGTCAACGAGGGCAGCTTCGATGACGGCGCGTGGGTGCAGGAGACCATCAACGCCGTCGAGCGGTCGTTCCGGGAGCGCCGGTGGGTGACACTGCCGCTCGACTGACGCCCGGTCCGCCGGCAGGGGAGGCGCTCGACCGCGTCTTCGCGGCGCTCTATCGCCGCCGGCCGGTGACGGCCACCTTCACGGGCCTCCACGAGCACGACCACCGCCTGCCCGACTGGTCGCCGCGCGGGCTGACCGACGAGGCCGACGAGCTGCGCACGCTGCGCCGCGACCTGGCCGACGCAGGCTGCCCGCACGACGCCCAGGTCACCCGGTTCCCCGACGAGGTGGATCTGGTGCTCGCTGACGCGCATCTCGAGATCGCGCAGGCCGAGCACGACAGCGGCCACTTCGTCCACCGCAACCCCTCGCTGTGGACGGGCGAGGCCATCTTCGGCGTGCTCTCGCTCGTCACGCGCGATTTCGCGCCGCTCGGCGAACGCCTCGCGGCGACGCGCGAGCGGCTCGACGGCGTGCCGCGCTTCCTCGGCGCATTGACCGCCACCATGGCCGAGGCGCCGCTCGACTGGAAAGGGCGGGCCAAGCGCGAGTGCCAGGCGGCGATGCGCCTGTTCGGCGAGACGCTCCCCGCGTGGGTGGCGGCCGCGCACCCCAGCAGTGCTCGGGAGTTGCAAGCGGCCGGGCGCCGTGCCGCCGAGGCGTTCGGGACCCTGGATCAGCGACTGGGATCGGTAGGGGAGCCGCGCAGCCCGCTGGCCCTCTTGCGATCCTCGCTCGCGACGGCCCCGCCCGAGCGCGAGAGCGCTGGCCGCGAGATGCTCGCGCTGCTGATCCGGCGCGGACATTTCGTGACCACGCCCCTCGACGACCTGCTGCGCGAGGCCACCGACGCCCTCGACGAGGCGGCGGCGCGGCTCGAGGAGCTGTCGGCACCGCACGGCGGCTGGCCCGCGGTGCAGGAGTTGCTGGCGGCCGACCATGCGCCCGCCGACGAGTACCTGTCCTGTCTCGAACGGAAGTGGCAGGCCTGCAAGGCCGCCGCCGATGCCGCCGACCTCGTCACCTGGCCCGACGCCCCGCTGCGCTACCAGGAGATCCCGGCGCACACGCGCGAAGCCGCGCCGCACCTCTACTACCTGCACTACCGCTCGCCGGCGCCGTTCGACCCGTTCGGCACCTTCGAGTACGTGGTGCCGCCCATCGAGGGCCTGCCGCCCGACAAGACCGAGGCGGTGCTGCGCGGCATGAACCACAGCGTGATGATGCTCAACCACGTGGTGCACCACGGCGCCATCGGCCATCACGTGCAGAACCACCATGCCTACCGGAGCGCCTCGCGCATCGGCCGGGTGGCCGCGGTCGACGCCGCCAACCGCCTCGCCATGTTCTGCGGCGGCAGCCTGGCCGAGGGCTGGGCCTGTTACGTCTGCGATCTCATGGAGGAGATCGGCTTCCTGAAGCCGCTGGAGCGGATCGCCCAGCAGCACACCCGCGTGCGCATCGCCGCCCGGGCCGTTGCCGATCTGTCCATCCACACCGGGCGCATGACCGTGCCGCAGGCGGCGTGGCTGTACGAGGATCGGGCGCACATGTCCCAGGCCGCCGCCAAGGCCGAGTCGGTGCGGAACAGCATGTATCCTGGCACCGCCGTGATGTACTGGCTGGGCACGCAGGGCCTGCATCGGCTGCGGGCCGAGGTGCAGCGCCGCCAGGGTGCCGCCTTCACGCTGCGGCGCTTCCACGACCGCGTGCTGGCCCACGGCGCCATTCCGGTGGCGCTGATCGCCCGGCTGATGCTCCAGGACGACGCCGCATGATCACATCCCGCCTGCTCGTCGCCGCAACGCTCGTCGCCGGCGCGGCCGCGTGCGGCGGCGGCTCTGCGCCCCCGAACGGCGCGGCCACCGCCGATCCGGCGGCGGCCACCGATCGCCTCGTCGTCGGCTACGACCGCGAGCCCGACACCCTCAACCGCTTCAGCACGCACATCCTCGAAGACATCGAGACCTGCGTCGTCGAAGGGCTGGTCACCACCGACGAGAAGATGCGGATCGTGCCGCTGCTGGCGGCGTCGATCCCGACGGTCGAGAACGGCGGCGTCGTCCTCAGGACAGACGGCGGCATGGACGTCACCTGGACGCTCAGGCCGGGCATCCGCTGGCACGACGGCACGCCGCACACCTCGGCCGACGTCAAGTTCACCGTCGAGGCCATCAACAGCCCGGCCTACAACCCCGAGAGCACCGACGGCTTCGACCGCATCACCGCCGTCGACACGCCCGACCCGCTCACCGCGGTGCTGCACTACAAGGAGATCTACGCGCCGTACCAGCTGCAGTTCATGCGCGGCACGCTGCCCAAGCACGTGCTCGACGGCCGCGACATCGACACCGCCAACGACTACAACCGCGCGCCCCTCGGCACCGGCCCCTACAAGGTGGCGGAGTGGAAGAGCGGCGAGTTCATCCGTCTCGAGGCGGTGCCCGACTACTGGCAGGGTGGCGGCCAGCCGCGCATCAGGACGCTGATCTTCAGGTTCGTGCCCAACACCAACACCCGCATCAACCAGCTGAAGAGCGGGGAAGTGGACATGGTGGTGATGTTCCCGTGGGACAAGCACCGCGAGGTGGCGGCGATTCCCGGCGTCACCGTGCACCGCACCGACGGCAACGGCTACGAGCACGTCACGCTGAACCAGCGGGCCTTCCCGGCCTTCGCCGACGTGCGGGTGCGCCAGGCGCTGACGCACGCCGTCGATCGCGAGCTCATCACCAGGACGATTCTGGAGGGGCTGGCGCCGATCACGCACGGCCCGGTGCAGCCGGTGTCGTGGGCGCACGAGCCGAACGTGCGCCACTACGCGTTCGATCCGGCGCGGGCGAAGGCGCTGCTCGACGAAGCCGGCTGGCGCGACGGCAACGGCGACGGCGTGCGCGACAAGGACGGCCAGCGCTTGGCGTTCACGATGATCACCCAGGCCGGCTTCGCCGTCCGCGAGAACGTCGCTCAGGTGCTGCAGCGCCAGTTCAAGGACGTCGGCGTCGAGGCGGCGGTGCAGCTGCACGACGGCACCAGCATCAGCAAGCTGTGGTTCGAGGGCAAGTTCCACGCCATGCTGCACTGGTGGCAGCTGCCCGCCGACCCGGAGCTGACGCTGTTCTTCGCCAAGGACCGGATGCCGCCGCACGGCCGCAACATCAACTACGTGGTGGACGACGCGCTCACGGCGCTGGTCTACGCCGCCGACCGCAGCGTCAGCCAGGCCGAACGCCGGCGCGTGCTCGGCGAGGCTCAGCGCCGCATCGCCGACCTGGCCGTCGAGATCCCGCTCTACGGCGTCAGCAAGCTGGATGCGGTGCCGGCCCGACTGAAGGGCTTCACCGGCAACCCCACCAACACCGGGCCGTTCTGGAACGTCCACACGTGGACACTGGAGTAGCGCGCGTCCTGCGCCTGGCCGGGCGGCGCGCCGTCGAGGCCGTCCCGCTCCTGCTCGTCGTCTCCGCCATCGCCTTCGGCCTGCTGCAGCTCGTCCCCGGCGGGCCGCTCGAGGTCTACCTGTCGAACCCGGGCGTGCGCCCCGAAGACCTGGAGCGCCTGCGCCGTGCGCTCGGGCTCGACCGGCCGGTGTGGGTGCAGTACGGCAGCTGGCTGGCCGCGTTCGTGCGCGGCGACTGGGGCTACAGCTTCAGCGACGGCCGGCCCGTGCTGGCGCGGGTCGGCGAGCGCCTGCCGGCGTCGATCGAGCTGCTGGCGGCGTCGCTGGCCCTGGCCCTCGCCGCCGCCGTGCCGGCCGGGGTGATCGCCGCCGTCAAGGCCCGGAGCGCCGTCGATCGGACCATCACCGCCATCGCGTCGGCGGGCCTGGCGATTCCGGCCTTCTGGCTCGGCCTGATGCTGCAGCTCGTCTTCGCCATCGGCCTCGGCTGGCTGCCGTCGTCGGGGCGCGGCCCCGACGGGGATCTCGTGGCCCGACTGCAGCATCTGGCGATGCCGGCCGCGGTGCTGGCGTTCGTCCACGGCGCCGCCTGGACACGGTACCTGCGCGCGTCGCTCGTCGAGGTGCTGGGCGCGCCGTTCCTCGCCGCGGCCGCCGCGCGCGGGGTGTCCACGCGCACGCGATTGTGGCGGCATGCGCTCCCCAACGCGGTGGCGCCGGTGGCCACGGTGGTGCTGCTCGACGCGGCGCTGCTCGTGCCGGGCGCCGTCGTCACCGAGAGCGTGTTCGCGTGGCCGGGTGTCGGCAGCCTCTTCACCGAGGCGCTCGGCCGCCGCGACTACACCGTGCTGATGGCCATGCTGATGGTCAGCTCGCTGGCCGTCGTCGTCTTCAACCTGATCGCCGACGTGGTCCACGCGTGGCTCGACCCGCGGGTGGCGGCATGACGCGCACCTGGACGCTGGTGGCGGCGCTGGCGCTGCTCGCCGTGCTGGCGCCGCTGCTGGCGCCCTACGCGCCGGATGCCATCGACCTGGCCAATCGCCGCCAGGGGCCGAGCGCCGCCCATTGGTTCGGCACCGACGACCTCGGCCGCGACGTACTGAGCCGCGCGCTCGCCGGCGGCCGCGTGTCGCTCGCCATCGGCCTGCTGTCGGCGCTGGTCGCCGCCGTGCTCGGCGTCGGCGTCGGGGCGGTGGCCGGCTACGTCGGCGGCTGGACCGACACGCTGCTGATGCGCGCCACCGACGCCGTGCTGTCGATGCCGCGCCTGCTGCTGCTGATGGTGGCGGCAGCCACGCTGCAGCCGGCGCTGCCGGCGCTGGTGCTGCTGGTCGGGGCCGTGGGCTGGATGGAGACGGCGCGGGTCACGCGCGCCGCCGTCCGCGGCCTGGCCGCCCGCGAGTTCGTCCTGGCGTCGCTGGCGGTCGGGGCCGGCCACGCGCGCATCCTGTGGCGGCACCTGCTGGCCAACGCCGCCGGGGCGATCCGCACCGCGGCGGTGATCGCCGTCGGCCGGGCCATCCTCGTCGAGTCGGCGCTCAGCTTCTTCGGCGTCGGCGTCCAGCCGCCCGCCGCCACCTGGGGCAGCATGCTCTACCAGGCCCAGGCGACGATGTCCACCGAGCCGTGGCTGGCGCTGTTTCCCGGCGCGTGCATCGTCCTGACCGTGGCCGCGCTGAACGCCTGCAGCGACCGCGCCTGAAACCGAACAGCCGCTCGGCAAGCCGCCGCGGGTTCCAAGGGCGGATGCCGCCCATTCGGCTCCCGCATATGACCTGGCGACATCCCTTTACACAACGCATGAGTTGGAGTAGCCTCGCGCGTCGGTCTTCCCCCACAGGTCGGTTGGTCCCGAAGTCGGTCGTTGCCCTGAACACTCGCAAGGAGGCTCGGAGATGGGTCGTACAACACTCGCCGCCGCGTTGGGCATGGTCCTGACGCTGCTGGGCTCTCCGGTCGTGGCGCAGACCGGCGACGGAAACCTGCGCGGCTACGTCAAGGACGAATCGGGCGCCGTGCTGCCCGGCGTCAACGTCACCGCGACCAGCCCCGAGCTGTTGCAGCCGGTCGCCACCGTCACCGACGGTGCCGGGCTGTACCGCCTCAACAACCTGCCGCCCGGCACCTACGTCATCACCGCCGAGCTGCCCGGCTTCTCGATCGTCCGCCGCGAGGGCATCCTGGTGCGCGCCGGCGCCACCTTCACCGTCGACTTCGACCTCAAGCTCAGCACGGTGCAGGAGACCATCACCGTCACCGGCGACTCGCCGATGATCGAGACCAGCAAGCCCACCACCTCGATCACACTCGACCGCGAGCTGATCCGCGCCGCGCCGATCTCGTCGCGCCGGGTGTTCAGCGACGCCCTCGACCTGGCCCCGGGCGTGTCGTCACGCAACGTCGACGACGGCGTCGGCCGCCGCTCGTACTACTTCAAGG
>CAYUAX010000060.1:0-4968 GCA_964442845.1 uncultured Bifidobacteriaceae bacterium
GCCAGGACACGCCGATCCCGTCGATGCAGCTGTGCATCGAGAACGTGGACCAGGCCGGCGGCTGCGCCTACGGCTACTCGTGCGTCTACACCGACATGATCAGCTGGGCGTCGCCCACCGATCCGCTGCCGATGATCCGCGACCCGCGGATGGCCTTCGACCAGCTGTTCGGCGCCGGCGGCTCCGAGGAGGCGCGCGCGGCGCGGCGCAAGGCCACCGCCAGCGTGCTCGACTACGTGACCGGTCAGGTCGCCGACCTGTCGCGCAAGCTCGACCCCAGCGATCGGCAGCGCATGGAGCGCTACCTGACCGACGTGCGCGAGATCGAGCGACGCATCGCCCGCATCGAGGCCCGCAACGCCAGCGGCGAGGCGCGTGAGCTGCCGGGCGCCCCGGCCGGCGTGCCCGACTCGTTCGACGAGCACGTCAAGCTGATGTTCGACCTGCAGGCGCTGGCCTTCCAGGCCGACGTCACCCGCGTGTTCTCGTTCAAGATGGGCCGCGATGCGTCGAGCCGGGTCTATCCCGAGAGCGGCGTCTCGAAGGGCTTCCACCCGTCGTCGCACCACGGCAACCGGCCGGCGGCGGTCACCGAGTTCGCGCAGATCAACCGCTATCACGTCAGCCTGCTGCCGTACTTCATGGACAAGCTGGCGTCGATCCAGGAAGGCGACCGGTCGCTGCTCGACAAGAGCCTGATCGTCTACGGCTCGCCGATGGGCGACGGCAACACCCACAACCACAAGCGCTGCCCGCTGATCCTGCTGGGCGGCGCCAACGGCCGGCTGAGCGGCAACGTCCACCACCGCGCCGCGGCCGGCACGCCGATGGCCAACGTGCTGCTGAGCGCCATGCACATGGTCGGCCTCGACGACGTGACCCAGTTCGGCGACTCGACCGGCACCTTCGCGCTCTGACGAGGCCGCGCATGACCCGCTTCCGCTCCGCTGCCGTGCTCGTCGCTGCCCTGCTGGTCGCGCCGGCGGCGATCGGCGCCCGGGCGATCGAGTCGCCCGTCGCCGATGCCGCGATGCGCGACGACCTCGCCGCCCTCACGTCGCTGGTCGAACGCGGCGGCGACGTGAACGCCGCTCACGGCGACGGCATGACGCCGCTGCACTGGGCCGCCGATCGCGGCAACCTCGCCGCGGTCACCCTGCTGCTGGCGCGCCAGGCGCGGGTGGACGCGGTGACGCGGCTGGGCCGCTACACGCCGCTCCACGTCGCCGCGCGTGGCGGGCATGCCGCCATCGTCAGTGCGCTGCTCGCGGCTGGCGCCAGCGCCGACGCGGTGACGACCACCGGCGCGATGCCGCTGCATTTCGCCGCAGCGGCCGGCCGGGCCGAGGCCGTGACGGCGCTGCTCGACGCCGGGGCGGCCGTGGACGCCCCGGAACCGGCATGGGGCCAGACGCCGTTGATGTTCGCCGCCGCGGCCGGACGTACCGAGGTGGTCCGCGTGCTCGCCGCCCGCGGCGCCAATCTGGCCGCCACGGCGAAGGTGGTGGACATCAGCGCCCGCAATCGCGCCGACAGCGCCGACAGCCGCGCCCGCAACGGCCGCGTCGCCCAACTGCAGCGCGAGCGGGCCGCCGCGCTGGCCAAGATCGCCGGCAGCGCCGCGCCGCCGGCGCCGCGTGCCGCCCGGCCCAGCGCCGACGACGGCAACGAGCCCGAGCCGCTCGGCTACGCCGATCTGGTCGGCGCCCATGGCGGGCTGACGCCGCTGCTGCTGGCCGTCCGCGATGGCCGCGCCGAGACGGCGTTCGCGCTGCTCGACCTCGGCGCCGACCTGAACCAGGTCAGCGCCGGCGATCGCACCAGCCCGCTGCTGATGGCGACCATCAACGGCCACTTCGATCTGGCCCGCCAGCTGCTGAAGCGCGGCGCCGACGTGACCCTGGCGAGCGACGCCGGCGCCACCCCCTTGTACGGCGTGCTCAACATGCAGTGGGCGCCGAAGGCGCGCCACCCGCAGCCGGCGCACTACATGCAGCAGAGCGTCGACTACCTGGTGCTGTGCGAGGAGATCCTGCAGGCCGGCGCCGACGTCAACGCCCGGCTCACCAAGACGCTCTGGTACACCACCTACAACCGGGACCTGCTGGGCGTCGACCGCACCGGCGCGACGGCGTTCTGGCTGGCCGCCTACACCCTCGACATCCCGGCGATGCAGCTGCTCCTGAAGTACGGCGCCGATCCGAACATCCGCACCGCCAAGGTGCCCGAGCGCTACGAAGAAGGCGGGCCCAATCCCGACGGGCCCGACTACTCGGGCCTGCCGCCAGTGCCGTGGAGCGGACCGGCCGTGGCGCCGATTCACGCCGCGTCGGGCGTCGGCTACGGGCTCGGTTTCGCCGGCAACACCCATCGGCACGTGCCCGACGGCTGGGTGCCGGCGGTGAGGTTCCTGGTCGAGCAGCTGGGCGCCGACGTCAACGCCCGCGACCACAACGGCTACACGCCGCTCCACCACGCCGCCTCGCGCGGTGACGTCGCGCTCATCAAGTACCTGGTCTCGAAGGGCGCCGACCCGAAGGCCGTCGCGCGCAGCGGGCAGACGACCGTGGACATGGCCAACGGCCCGGTGCAGCGCGTGCAGCCGTACCCCGAGGCCGTGGCGCTGCTCGAGAGCCTCGGGGCGACGAACAACCACAGGTGCGTCAGCTGTTAGAACGGTCGATCTCCTGATCTCGTGATCGGGCGATCCGGCGGTCGTCGCCCATGCCGTTCATCCTCATCCTGCTCGGACTCTACGCCGTCCTCGTCGCCGGCGTCGCCTGGGCAGTCGCTCGCATGCTCGGAGGGCGCGCGCGCGGCTTCTACGTGGCCGCCGCGCTTCTCGCCGTGGTGTTCCTGCCGGTCCCGACGCACGGCGGGTGCCTGCTGCTCGGCCCCGAGGTGGCCCGCGACACCTGGGCCGAGTACCGGCGCTCGCGCGCCGTCGTGGCCGAGGCGCGGCGGGAAACGCGCGTCGACACGCGATTCGCCGGATGGCTGCCCGCCGACGCGATCGGCGACGGCTGGCGCGACCCGGCGACGGGCCTCGTGTGGAGCCCGGCCATCTGGCGGACGCCGGCGGTCGGGCCGGAGGCTCTCGCCGAGGCGCAGCGGCGATGTGCCGCGCGGGCGCCTGCCGGCTACTGGGCCCTGCCGCGCAACGCCGAGTTCTTCTGGCTGGCGCGCACCGACCACGCCGCGGGCATCTGGTTGGCCGATGCCTTCCTGTGGCCGGAGGGGCTGTCGGTGGCCGCACGTCTCAGCATCTCGTCGGCGACGTCCACTGGGGCCGATGCCGGCCAGCAGCTGGCGCCCGAGGCCACCGATGTGCGCTGCGTCGCCGTGACGCCACCGGCGCCGGTGCGCGGCTACCGGTCGGCCGACATCCCGCTGGCCGAGTGGAATGCCTTCCAGGTGCGCCTCGCCGCCGGCGGGCGCCGCTGATGCGGGCGACACCGTCCGGGAATCGTGGCCGTGCCGCGCGGCGTCCAAGACGCCATGGGTGATCCGCTGCGGGTCGTGGTCCTGCTCGGTGCGGTGCGCCGCGGCCGACAGAGCGAGCGGGTCGCGACCTTTGTCCGCCAGCGCCTGGCACTGCGCGCCGACGTGACCGTCGACTACGTCGACCTGGCCGCGGTCGCGCTGCCGGTGATGGAGGAGCGTCTCGGGCGGATCGAGCCACCGCCGCCGGGCCTGGTCGAGTTCGGCGCCGCCGTGGAGAGGGCCGATGCCGTCGTCATCGTCACGCCCGAATACAACCACGGCTACCCCGGAGTGCTGAAGAACGCCCTCGACTATCTCTATCCGCAGTTCCGGCGGACGCCGGTCGCCCTCGTCACCGTGTCGGCGGGCGGGCACGGCGGCGTGAACGCGTGGGCGCAGCTGGTGACGGTCCTGGCCTTCATGGGCGCCATCGTCCTGCCGCAGACGGTCGCGGTCGCCAAGGTGCAGGAGGCGTTCGGCGCCGACGGCACGCCTCTCGATCCGGCCTACGTCCGGCGTGTCGACGCGATGCTCGACGAGCTGGCGTGGCTGGCCGGCCGGCTGCGCGGCTGACGTCTGGTCAGGGCGTGTCGAGGGTGACCCTGGCGATCCGGCCCGCCGCGCCGGCGGCCCACCCCACGGCGGCGGCCGGGGCGATGCTGATCGCGTCGTAGCCCTCGCCGCCCGCGGGTTGCCAGGTGGCGCCGCCGTCGCCCGACCAGTCGCTGCCGGTGGGCCCGACCGCGAGGAGCTGCGCCGTCGTGCCGGGCAGCCACGCGACCGCCGACCGAAAGCCGGACAGACCGCGGCCGTGCGGCCGCGTCCAGGTGAGGCCGCCGTCGCGGCTGATCGCCACGTTGTCCGCCGCGTCGCGCTCGCGCTGGTAGTTGCCGCCGACGACCACGCCGTGGTCGGCGTCACGGAACGCGATCGAGAAGATGCCGGTGGCCGGGCCGGTCGCCAGCGGCGTCGCGTGCACCGACCACGTGCGGCCGCCGTCACTGGTGCGCAGCACGCGCGCCGCCGTCGTGCCCATCCAGATGCGATCGCGGCCGGCCATCGTCACGTTGGTGCCGCTGGCGGCGAACGCGCCTTCGCCGTCGAGCGCCGGCGGCAGACGCGTGGTCGGCTCGGCGATCCACGTGCGGCCGCCGTCGGCGGTGCGGCGCAGGATGAACCGCCCGCCGACCGAGTCGCTCACCGCGACGCCGTGCGCCGCATCGGCGAACGCCATCGCGTCGAAGAACGCGTCGGGGTCGGCGTTGCGGAAGCGCTCGCGCCACGTCGCCCCGCCGTCGCCGGTCGCGAAGATGCGCGACGCCTCGCCGGGGCCGATGCTGAGCACGTGCGCGACGTCGGCACTCGTCGCGTCGATGTCGCGGAAGTCGAGGGCCTCGCCGCCGGCCACCGGCCGGCGCCGCCAGGTGCGGCCGCCGTCGGTCGTTCGCAGCACGGTGCCGGCGGCGCCGCTCGCCCACGCCGTGT
>CAYUAX010000060.1:4978-15141 GCA_964442845.1 uncultured Bifidobacteriaceae bacterium
GCCATAACGCGCGATGATCTCGTCCATCTCGTCGGCGCGGTCGGGATCGCCCATCGCGGCTTCCAGTTCGCGCAGTGCGGCGGCGACGCTGCTGACGGGCCCGGCCCCGTCCATCACGGCCGAGACCGCGCTGACGCCGCGCAGCCGCGCGGTCACGCCGCTCGACTGCGGCGTCCAGGCGACCGGCGCTCCCTGCGCAATCACTGACCGACGATCGGCCGGGGCCGCGATGGCGGCCAGCACCGCGAGCCCGAGGGCGACGATTCGCATGGAACTCTCCCGCGCACGTGCGCTCATCGCGCCACCGTGACGACCGCGTCCTCGACCTGCCCGGCGACCGCGCCGTCCGGCGGATGCGCCCGCCACCACGCCGCGGCGTCGTCCGGCCCCCAGGCGCCGGCGTCGGCGCACGCCGCCAGTGCGGCCTCGAGCGCGGTGGCACTGGCGAAGCGCCGGGCGGGTTCGCGTTCGAGGCAGCGCAGGATCACCGCCTCCAGATCCGCGGGCACGTCGGGACGGAGCTGGCGCGGCGGCCGCAGCGGGTCGGTGGCCTGGGCGATCAGCATCTGCACCGCGTGACCGCGCGGGATTGCCGGCTCGCCGGTGAGCAGCAGGTAGCCGGTGGCGCCGACGGCATAGACGTCGGTGGCGGCGTCGAGGGCGTCCTGGCCTTGCGCCTGTTCGGGCGACATGTAGCCGGGCGTGCCGAGAATCTGGTGGGTGTCGAGGACGGTCTCGGCCGACGGCCCGCCGCCGCGCACCAGGCCGAAGTCGAGCAGCTTGGCGACGTCATGCACGCCGCCGCGGTCGCAGACCATCACGTTGGCGGGCTTGACGTCGCGGTGCACCAGGTGCATCGCGTGCGCCTCGTGGAGCGCGGCGCAGAGCTGGCGCAGGAAGTGGATGACGCGCGCCGCCGGCATCGGCCCGTGGCGCTGGACGATCTGCTCCAGCGTGAGCCCGGGCAGGTACTCCATCGCGTAGTAGAAGGTGCCGTCGGCGGTGAAGCCGTAGTCGTAGATCTGCACCGTGTTCCAGTGGGTGAGGCGGGCGGTGGCCCGCACCTCGCGCTCGAAGCGGGCCAGCGCGTCGGGATCGCCGGCGCGGTCGGGCCGAATCAGCTTGATGGCGACCGGCTGCTTCAATAGCAGGTGCTCCGCCAGATGCACTTCGCCCATGCCGCCGCTGCCGATCTTCCGCACCAGCTGGTACTGCCCGAGGCGGCGGGCTTCGGCCACCTGCTGGCGCAGCTCCTCGAGCTTGACGGCCCCGAACACCGCGATCGTTGCCGCCACCGTCATCCAGAAGGCCATGAGCGCGACGACGCGGCCGGCGTGCGGTGCGTAGACCGGGTCGGTGACCGCCATGCCGGCGGTCAACACCAGCGCCGTGGCCACCTGGGCGGCGACCATCCGGCCGTTGCGGCGCAGTGTCTCCGGGATCAGGGTCGACAAGCCGACGATCGCCACCGCCCAGCGCACCGCCATCGATTCGGTGGCGAGGCGGATCAGGTACGGATCGGCGACGCCGCTGCTGGTGATGCGGTCGCCGCCGAAGGCGTAGAGCTGCGTCCAGCCGATGTAGACCGCGAGATCGACGACCAGCACCAGCTCCACCGCGCGCAGCCGCGGCAGCGTCCACCACCGCGGCTGCCGCCACAGCGCCGTGGCCAGTGCCGCGCCGACCAGCCCGAACACCGCCTCGCCGGCCAGCACCACCCGGCCCCACGGCGACGACTGGAAGTAGGCTCGTTCGGCCGGCTGTACGAAGCGGAACACCGCGAAGAAGGTGGTCGCCGCCACCACGATAAGCGCGACGATGAGGAGTCGTCGGCGCAGCAGCGGCGGCAGATCGCTGGGGGTCGAACGCGCGTCGGTGCCGGTCACGCGGCGCACATTGTCCCACGCCGCGCCGGCGTCCCGCGGTGCTCAGCCGCGCCGCAGGATCGCCACCGGGTCGACCCGTGTCGCCCGCCACGACGGCAGCGCCGTGGCCGCCACGCCGATGGCGATCACCGCTGCCACCACCGCCGCGGCGGTGACGCCGTCGGTAGGGGCGACGCCGAAGAGCACGCCGTCGAGCAGGCGCGCGGTCGCCCACGCGCCGGCGAGCCCGGCGCTCGTGCCCAGGACGATCAGGCGAACGCCGGCCCCGGCCACCCACCGCAGCACGCCGCCGGTGTCGGCGCCCATCGCCATGCGGATGCCGATCTCCCGGGTGCGCTCGCGCACGCGGTGCGACAGCACGCCGTAGACGCTCAGCAGCGCCAGCCCGGCCGCGGCGCCCGCGAACACCACCAAGGTGGCCATCATCTGGCGATCACGGGCGTAGGTGGCGACGACCAGATCGTCGAGCGCGTGCAGGCTCTGCGCCGGCTTCTGCGGGTCGACCTCGCGCAACGCCGCCTGCACGGCGGGAATCAGGAGGCGCGGGTCGCCGGCGGCTTTCACGACGACGTTGAGGATGAGATACGGGCGCTGCGCGTGCGGCAGATAAATCTCGGGCTTCGGATCGCTGCGCGGGCCGCGGAAGCGCATGTCGCCGACGACGCCGACGATCTCATAGGGGAAGGTGCCGCTGGTGCTGTAGTCCACGATCAGGCGGCGGCCGACGGCCGACGTGCCGGGCCACAGCCGGCGGGCCAGCGACTCGTTGACCATCACCACCCGCGGCGCCGTCGGACCGTCGCGATCGTCGAACGGCCGGCCGTCCGCGATCCGCAGGCCGAGCGCGCGGAAGTAGCCGGGCGTCACCATGCGCACCGCGGCCGGCGGCCGCTCGGCCGCGGACGGTGCCGTGCCGTCGGGCCAGACCGGCCGCTCGAAGTCGGGACCGAGCGGGCTGGTCGGCACCGTGGTGGCGCCGCCGACGGCGACGACACCGGGTAGCGCCTCGAGGCGTTCGAAGAGCGCACGGTAGTAGGCGCGGGTCCGGTCGCCCGTGGTGTAGGCCTGGCTGTCGAGGAACACCGGCGCGACCAGGACACCGCGCGGATCGAACCCCGGGTCCACGCCGCCGAGCGCGCGCACGCTGCGCACCAGCAGCCCGGCGCCGACGAGCAGTACGACCGCCAGCGCCACCTGGGCGATGGCCATGCCGTCGCGCAGCCGGTGGCGGCCGGCACTTGCGGTGCTCCGGCGCGCGGCATCGGCCAAGGCGACCACCGGCGCCTGGCGGGCGCGTCGCCACGCCTGCGGCCACCCGGCGACGACGGCGACGACGGCGGTCAGCGCGGCCACGAAGGCGAGCACGCGGCCGTCGAGCGACACCTCGTCGACGCGCGGCAGATCGGGGGCCAGCGACGGCAACAGCCGCAGCAACGCCGCGGCCAGGGCCGTGCCGAGCACCCCGCCAAGGCCGGCCAGCAGCAGCGATTCCATCAGGAACTCGCGCACCAGCCGCCGCGGCGAGGCGCCGAGCGCCAGCCGCACGGCCGACTCGCCGGCGCGGTCCATGCCGCGCATCAGCGTGAGCAGCGCGACGTTGGCGCAGGCGACGGCGAGCAGCAATCCGACCGCGCCGAGCAGCAGCCACAGCACCGTGGCGGCCGTGCCGACGACGTCGTCGTGCAGGGGCAGCACCTGAACGCTCCAGCCCTGGTTGGTCGCCGGGTACTCCGCCGCGAGGTCGGCGGCGACCCGCTGCAGATCGCGGCTGGCGTCGGCGAGCGACACCCCCGGCGCCAGCCGGCCCGTCGCGCCGAGGTAGTGCTGATCGCGCGGGCTCGCCCCGTCGACCCGCCACGGCAGCCACACTTGGACGGCGCGGTCGGGGAGGGCGAACGCCGCCGGCATCACCCCGACGACGGTGAACGGCCGGCGTTCCAGCATCACTGTCCGGCCGACGATCGCCGGATCGGCGCCGAAGCGGGTGCGCCATACCGCCTCGCCGAGCATCGCCACCGGGTCGGCTGCCGTCGGCATCGAGGCGTTGCTGAAGGTCGCCTGCGCGTACTCGTCTGCCGTGAAGGTGCGCCCGAGCAGCGGCGCGACGCCCGCGACGACGAAGAAGTCGTCGGTGACCTGCGCGGCGATCACCGCGTCGGCCTGGGCGCCGTCGCTGAGCGTGCGGCCCATGGCGTAGTGGCCGGCCACGCCGGTGAAGGCGGACGCGCGCTGCCGCCAGTCGTGCAGGTTGCCGGTGGTCACGCCGGCACGTACGACGCCGGCCGTCGGATTGACGTCGACGATCCGCACCAGACGCCCGGCGTCTGGATAGGGGAGCGGCCGCAGCACGACGGCGTCGACGAGCGCGAACAGCACTGCGCTCACGCCGATGCCGATCGCCATCGTCAACGCCGACACCGTGGTGAGCCCTGGGGCGCGGCGCAGCACGCGCCACGCCTGCCGGGCCTCGCGCCCCAGTTGCTCCACGGCGGCGCCCGTGCGATCGTCGGTGACCGCCTCGCGGGCGCTGGCGACGCCGCCGAGCGCGATCCCGGCCTGACGGCGGGCTTCCGCCTCGTCGAGGCCGCTGGCGCGCAACTCGGCCACGGCGGCGTCGACGTGCGCCGCCAGCTCCTCGTCGAGGTCGCGGTCCACCCGGCGGCGCAGCAGCAGCTCCGCCATCCGCCGCCGCCAGCCGGCCGGCGTCATTCCGCCTCCAGCACCCGCAGCACGGCGGCGATGCTGCGCTGCCAGGCCTTCTGCCCGCTGGTCAGCCGGCGCCGGCCCGCGGCGGTGAGCCGATAGTAGCGCGCCCGGCGGTTGTTGTCGGAGAGCGCCCACTCGGCCGTGACCAGCCCGGTGCGCTCGAGCCGCTGCAGGGCCGGGTAGAGCGCCCCGAGCGTGATGCGGATGTCGCCGCCCGACAGCTGCGCGATGCGCTGGCCGATGCCGTAGCCGTGCAGCGGCGCCAGCTGCAGCGCCTTGAGCACGAGGAGGTCGAGTTTGTCGAGGGCGGCCATGCCAACTCCTATCGAAATCGATAGGAGACTATCGCCAGCGGCCGCCTCCTGTAAAGGGCAGGGGCGGCGGCCCTCAGGCGCGCCGCAGGTGGCGCTGGAACTGGAAGCGATTCTCGAGCAGGCCCAGGTCGGTGACGAAAGCGGCCGGCCCGCTGGCGTCCACCTTGGCGATCAGCGTGGTGAGCGTGCGCGATGCCCGGGCGGCATCGAAGGCGGCGACGAACGCGTCGAGGTCGCCGACCGCGGTGGTGCGCGGCACGCCGGCCGCGGCGGCGATCGCCGCCAGGTCGGCCCCGGTGCCGGTGGCGGTGGGGAAGCCGCCGACCGACAGCAGCGACTCGTTGTCGAACACGACGTGCAGCAGGTTCGGCGCACGATACCGGGCCAGCGTGGTCAGACCGCCGAGGTTCATCAGCAGCGAGCCGTCGCCGTCGAGCACGACGACCGAGAGATCGGGCCGGGCCAGCGCCAGCCCCAGGCCCAGCGACGACGCCAGGCCCATCGCATGCTGCAGGTAGAAGTGGTTGGGCCGGTGGCCGAGCGCCTGCAACTCCGCCGCGACCGCGCCCATGATCGTCACGACCGTGCAGTCCGCGAGCCGCTCGTAGACGGCGGCCAGCGCCTCCTGTCGGGTCACGACGGCTCCTCCCACATCAAGTCACGCGCCAGCAGCAGCGCCACCGGCCGCAGGGACGCGTAGGCGAGCGTGAGGGCCTGCCGCACCTTCGCCGCGACCGTCGCCGGGTCGTCGAGCCGCTCGTAGGCGATGCGCAGCGCCTGCAGTACCGGCTCGGTGGCGGCGCCGCCCTCGGTCTGCCACGGGTCGCGCTCGCCGAACCGGCCGCGGTCGCTGATGAGCATCAGCAGCGGGATGCGATAGAGCTGGGCGCCGGAGACGATGCCGTTCACGGCGGCGAGGAACCCGTGGTTCTGCATCAGCATCGCCGAGCGGACGCCGCCCAGATGGGCTCCCATCGAGATGCCGACGCCTTCTTCCTCCTTGGCCAGCCGCACCAGCGTCGTGTCGGGGTCGTCGTCGGCGAGGCGGATGAGATGCACCAGCCAGGTCTCGGGCAGGGCCGAGATGATCCGCACGTCGCACGCCTTCAGCGCGTCGTAGACGAGGCGGGAGTGGGCGACCGAGACCGGCACGGCCGGGAGATTCTACCGCCCGGAGCTGCCGTCGAGCCGGGCGGCGCCGCGGCGCTATACTAGACGGCTGTCGCGAGCACGCCGATTTCTCAAGGAAAACGACGTTTCTTCGTAGATTTGCCGTTCGGCGCGGCCGTCATCGCCGCCGTGCTGTCGGCGTCGTGCAGCGACTCGCCGACGACGCCGAGTCCGAGTCCTTCGACCGACATCCTGGCGATCGTCTGTCCGGAGCCGATCACCGCCGTCGCCAACACCGCCACCGGCGCGGCCGTGGTCTACCAGCCGCCCGTGGTGACCGGCGGCCGGCCGCCCGTGACCTCGTCGTGCTCGCGTCCATCGGGGCAGCCGTTCCCGATCGGCACCACGTCAGTGACCTGCAGTGCGCAGGACGCCACGCCGGTCTCGACGTCGTGCACGTTCGCCGTCACCGTCCAGACGCCGCCACGGCTGTCGGCCACCCGCTTCCTGGCCTTCGGCGACAGCATCACCGCCGGGGAGGTGACGGCGCCGCAGTCGGTCGCCATGGCCAACGGCGAGCGGTGGTGGCCGCTCGTGGTGGTGCCGACGGTGTCCTATCCGACCCGTCTCGCCGAACGGCTCACGGCCGGGTATCCGTTGCAGCAACCCACCGTGGTCAACGCCGGCCAGTCTGGTCAGTCGGCGACCGACGGCGTGTCGCGGTTCCTGGCCACGGCGACCCAGCCCCCCTACGACGTCGTGCTGCTGCTGATGGGCTACAACGACGTCTCAGGGGACTCGCGCAGCGTCGCCAACGGGGCGGCGGCGCTGGAACGCATGGTGCGCAATGCGCGCGGACGCAACCTGCGGGTGTTCCTCGCCACCCTGACGCCGACGATCACCGGCCGCCTGCGTTCGGTGGATCAGGCCCTGCTCGACACGATGAACGTCCGCATCCGGCAGATCGCAGCGGCTGAGGGCGCGGTGCTCGTCGATCTCCATCAGGCGTTCCAGCCGGCGGTGTTCACCTGGGTCGGCAGCGACGGCATTCACCCCACCGAGTCCGGTTACGTGCGGATTGCCGAGACCTTTCTCGCAGCGATTCGTACGACGCTCGAAACCAACTGATGCAATAGGGCTTGGCTCGTCGCCCACGCCGGGCGGGCCGTCGAAACTCGCCGCCGACGGGCGCCGCGGCGGTAGAATGCCCCCGCCCGGTCGTCAGGGCCCCAGCCGGAGTGGGGTCCCAGTGGAGGTCCGCATGACCAGCCGCCGTGTCCGCACGCTCGGGATCCTGCTCGGGGCGTTCGTCGCCTTGGCCCTCGCCCAGTCCGCCGCCGACGACGTCGCCGCCGCCCGCCAGCAGGGCGCGGTGCAGGCGCCGCGCTTCGAGGTCGATCCGTTCTGGCCCAAGCCCCTGCCGAACCACTGGGTGCTCGGCAACGCCATCGGCGTCTGGGTGGACGACCGCGACAACGTCTGGATCGTGCATCGCGGCTCCGACACGCTCGCCGCGAACGAGAAGGCGCTCGAACTGAAGACCGGCGACTGCTGCGCCGGCGCCCCTGGCGTGCTGGCCTTCGACAAGGCCGGCAACCTGATCCGCAGCTGGGGCGGGCCCGGGCAGGGCTACGACTGGCCCGACTCGAATCACGGCATCTTCGTGGACCACACCGGCATGGTGTGGATCGGCGGCAACGGGCCGGGCGATTCGCACATCATGAAGTTCACGCAGGACGGCAAGTTCGTCGCCCAGTACGGCAAGCCCAACGCGCGGGTGAGCGGCAAGAACGCGCAGGGGCAGCCGACCTTCACCCCGGGCAGCAGCGATCAGGTGAGCTTCGGCCGCGTAGCGAAGATCTTCGTCGAGCCCAAGGCCAACGAGGCCTACATCGCCGACGGCTACTTCAACCGCCGGGTCGCCGTGCTCGACGCGACCACCGGCAAGATGAAGCGGTTCTGGGGTGCCTACGGCAAGCCGCCCGACGACACCGTGTCGCTGGGCCTCTACAACCCCGATGCGCCGCCGTTCCCGCACTTCCGCAACCCGGTGCACTGCGCCGACGTCTCCAACGACGGCCTCGTCTACGTGTGCGACCGTGTCAACGACCGGTTGCAGGTGTTCAAGCCCGACGGCACGTTCGTCCGCGAGGTGTTCATCGCCAAGAACACCAAGGCCTCAGGGTCGGTGTGGGACGTGGCGTTCTCGAAGGACCCGCAGCAGCGGTTCCTGTTCGTGGTCGACGGCATGAACAACCGCATCTACATCCTGCAGCGCGACACGCTGCAGGTGCTGACCAGCTTCGGCGACGGCGGCCGCCAGCCCGGCCAGTTCTACGGCGTGCACTCCATCGCCATCGACTCGCAAGGCAACCTCTACACGACCGAGACGTGGGAAGGGAAGCGGCTGCAGAAGTTCGTCAATCGCGGGCTGGCGCCGGTGACCACCGAGCACCAGCGCACCGTCTGGCCGCGGACGGCGCCAGGACGCTAACCGCGCGCCTGCTCCGCCTGCCACGCGAGGTGGCGCTGCCACACCGCCGGCCACAGGTCGGCGGCGTCGGGCAGGTCGAGGCCGAAGCGCTCGCGCAGCACCGTCACGTACTCGCCGGCGTCGCCCAGCACCCGGGTGGTGACGCCGGCGGCGGTCAGCTCGCGCAGCGTCGCGCCGCGCAGCATCACCAGGCCATGCGGCGTGAAGCGTTCGCACACGGTGGATTTCACGAAGCTCGACTCGGGCGAGGTCTGCAGCTCGTGGCACTGCGCGGCGAAGCTGTCGAGGCGTCGCGCGGTGAGCGTGAAGTCGAAGCCGTCGGCGCCGCCGTACGCGTGGTTGTCCACTCGCCAGCGCGGCCCGTCGCGGCGCAGTCGATACTGCAGAAAGTCCTGGCGGTAGGTGCCGGCTTCGAGCGGCAGGGGCGTGAGGAAGCCGTCGCCGAAGCCGACATCGGCAATCCACGGCCGGTCGAGCGTGACCAGCAGCACCAGGTGGTTGCCCTGGGCCCGCCAGCCGCGGGCCGCCCGGCCGACCGCGCCGGAGAGATACCGCACCTCGAAGCCCAGCGTCTCCAGCACCCGGCCGAACAGGCCGTTCATCTCGAAGCACCAGCCGCCGCGCCGGTCGTCCACCAGCTTGCTGAAGGCGGCCGCCGGGTCGAGCGTGAGCGGCAGCCCGAAGTGGATGTCGAGGTTCTCGTAGGGGATCGTCAGCAGGTGCGCACGGTGCAGCGCGCGCAGCGTCGGCAGGGTGGGCGTGGTGGCGCCGGTGTAGCCGACGCGGGTCAGGTAGCGCCGAACCTCGTCGGCGGAGAGTCGCGCGGTCACGTCGATCAGAGTATGGCGTCTGCCACCTGCTGCGCGAGCCACGGCGCCAGGGAGTACTTGCCGGTGTCCACCGACAGGTAGCGGCCGTGGCGGGTGAGGCCGACGCGATCGCGGCGATGCAGGGTGGCGTGCGGATCGGCCAGCGAGCCGTCACCGGCGGCGAACACCCAGCCGCCGGCGACGCGGCTGGCGTCGAGGGCCGCCGGCAGGTCGGCGACGGCGGGCACGAGCGCGGCCATACGGGCCAGGGTCTCGTCGAGCAGGCACCGGTCGTCCACGGCCGGTACCGGCGGCGGCGCCACGCCGTGTCCTTCCGCCACCAGTCCAGCGGGGTACCACGACACGTAGAAGCGGCGGCCGTCGTAGCGCTTCACGTCGCCGAAAGGCCCAGTGGCGACCACCGTGCTCGGCACGGCAATCGGGGTGCGGGTGGTCAGGAACACCGCCAGACGATAGCGGTGCGACCAGCGCTCGGGCGGCGGCAGGCCGGCCGTGGCGTCCACCGCCAGGCGTCCCTCCCAGAGGGCGTTGACCACCGCGTCGTATGGCCCGTCGCCGCCGGCCGGCGTCAACACGTCGAGGCGGTCGTCGGTCGTGGTTCGGGGCCGGACGCCCCGCACCTCGGTGCCGAGCCGCAGCTCGATGCGAGGCTCCGCCGCCAGCGCCTCGACGAAGCGATCGGCGATCCACCGGGTGTCCACCGAGCGTTCGGGCACCGCGAAGGCGTCGGTGATGGCGTCGCCGTAGAGCCGGGCCCGTTCGGCCGGCGAGAGCCGGCGCGGCCGCGGCGCCGCGCCGAGGCCGAGGTACTCGCCGGTCGGGT
>CAYUAX010000060.1:15151-23961 GCA_964442845.1 uncultured Bifidobacteriaceae bacterium
TCGGCGACCAGCGCGGCCACGGCGGCGTAGTCGCGGGCGGCGTCGTCGGCGCCGACCACCGACGCGTGGTGCCGGGCGTAGATGTCGTCGTCGTCGGCGATCGCCGGCGCGATCGACGTGCCGATTAGATCCTCGACGAGGGCGCGGAAGCGCACGCCGCCGGCGACCACGCGGCGCGCCGTGGCCAGCGACCGATCGCCGGCGTAGAGAAAGCCGAGATGGATCTTGCCTTCGTTCCAGCGGCTGGCGCCGCTCATCGGCGCCTCGGCGCGATCGAACAGCGTGACGCGGCAGCCGCGCCGCGCCAGCCGCAGGGCCGCGCTGGCGCCCATGATGCCGGCGCCGAGCATCGCGACGTGGGTCATGCCGTCGCGAACGCTCCGTGCATCGTGACGTCGATTGTATGCTGGGCGGCGCGTCGCCGCGGGCGGTGCCACCGAGTGTATGCCGACGTCACCGCTGGTCTCGATCGTCCTCGCCACCTACAACCGCAGCGCCGTGCTCGCGCACGCGATCGAGAGCGTGCGGCGATCGAGCTGCACGGACTGGGAACTGATCGTCGTCGGCGATCACTGCACCGACGACTCGTCGGCGGTGGTGGCGAAGTGCGCCGATCCGCGGATCACCTTCACCAACCGCGCGGTGAACGCCGGCGAGCAGTCGGCGGCCAACAACGACGGACTGCGGCGGGCGCGTGGACGCTACGTGGCGTACCTCAATCACGACGATCTGTATTTTCCCGATCACCTGGCCTCGGCGGTCGCGTGGCTGGAGGCGTCGGCGTCCGACTTCGTCTGGTCGCCGCTGCTGGTGGCCCTGCCGGTGAGCGGCGACGACCTGGCCGCCGGCCGGTGGCGCTTCCGCCTGAGCGGCGTGCCGTTGACCGACGACTACGACCCGCGCCTCTTCGTGTTCGCCTCGGCGTGGGTGATGACCCGCGCCCTGGCCGAACGCGTCGGCCCGTGGCGGCCAGCGCGAGAGACCTACGTCACCTCGTCGCAGGACTGGCTGTTCCGGGCGTGGCGGTCGGGGGCGCGGATGCGCGTGCTGCCCGGCGTGAGCGTGCTCGCCGTGCCGGCCAGCGACCGTCGCGGATCGTACCTGGCGGCGGGGAGTCCGGAGCACGACTGCTACGCGCGCCGTATGCACGACGACGCGCGGTTTCGCGACACCGCGCTGGCCCTGGCCGCGATCGACGGGGAGCGGACCAGCAACCGCTATCGCTTCGGCGCGTCCTGGGCTGAAGGCCTTCGTGCCTTGGCGTTCCGGCCGGTGGCTGCAGCGGCGATGGCCCTGGGTCATCATCCGTATGCGCCGCTGTTCGCGCTGCGGCACGGCCGCCGCGGCAACGTGGTGAGCGCCATCCGTCGGAAAAGCGGCCTCGACCGGTTGGCCGGGCCGTGAGCGGCGCGCGCTATCATGCGCGCCACATGACCAGCGCCGCACGTTCCGTTCGGGCGATCGTCCTCGGCTTGCTCGCCGTCGCCGGGCTCGGCGCCGCCAGCCAACCAGCGCCGCTCTACGACCTGGTGATTCGCGGCGGCCGCGTGCTCGACGGCATGGGCAACCCGTGGATCCTGGCCGACGTCGCCGTCCGCGACGGCAAGGTCGCGCGCATCGGCCGCGTCCCAGGGACAGGCCGCACTGAAATCGACGCCCGCGGCCGCTACGTGTCGCCCGGCTGGATCGACATGATGGACCAGTCGGGCGGCGTGCTGCCGAGGAACGGCCTGGCGGCCAACAAGCTGCGGATGGGCGTGACCTCCGCGATTGGCGGCGAAGGCGGCACGCCGGTGGCGGCCGACCAGGTGGCGGAGTACTTCGCCGGTCTCGAACGCACCGGCATCAGCCTCAACTTCGGCAGCTACTACAGCGAGGCGCAGGCGCGGACGGCGGTGCTCGGCAACACGGCGCGGGCGCCCAATGCCGAGGAACTGGCGCGGATCAAGGACCTGATGGCCACGGCCATGCGCGGCGGCGCCATGGGAATGAGTACGGCCCTCATCTATCCGCCGGGCAGCTTCGCGTCTACGTCCGAGCTGGTCGAGGTCGCCAAGGTGGCCGGCGCGCACGGCGGCATCTATGCCACCCACATGCGCGACGAGGGCAAGGCGTTGATCCCGGCGATCGAGGAGGCGATCGCGATCGGCGAGCAGGGCGGCCTGCCGGTCGAGATCTTCCATCTGAAGGCGGCGCACCAGCCGGGCTGGGGCACGCTGATGCGCGAGGCCGGCAAGACCATCGAGGCCGCCCGCGCGAGGGGTGTCGACGTCGCGGCGGACATGTACGTCTATACCGCCGGCGGCACCGGCCTCGAAGCGTCGATTCCGACCTGGGCGCAGGAGGGCGGCGTGGCGGCGATGAAGGCTCGCCTGGCGGCGACCGAGATCCGCGAGCGGCTGAAGCGCGAGATGGCGAGCGGGTTGCCCGGCTGGTCCAACCTCGTCGAAGCCGCCGGCGGCTGGCAGGGCGTGGTGCTGGCCAACGCCCGCAACGCCGCCAACGCGCGCTTCGTCGGCAAGTCCCTCGCCGACATCGGCCGCGAGTGGGAGAAAGACCCTGCGGATGCGGCCATGGATCTGGTGGCCGAGGGCGACGGCCGCGTGATGGCCATCTACCACATGATGAGCGAGCCCGACGTCGAGACCGCGCTCGGTTTCCCGTGGACGAGCATCGGCAGCGACGCCGGCGCGGCGCTGACCGAAGGCGGGGAAGACCCCACCGGGCTGACGCACCCGCGCGCCTATGGCAACTTCCCGCGCGTGATCGCTCGCTACGTGCGCGAGCGCGGCGTGCTCACGCTCGAGCAGGCGATCCGCAAGATGACGTCGTGGCCGGCCACGCGGATGCGGCTCGCCGGCCGGGGCGCCTTGCGCGAGGGCCTGTGGGCCGACGTCGTGATCTTCGACCTGGCGACGCTCGACGATCGTGCCACCTACGACGCGCCGCGCGAGTCGCCGGCCGGCATCGACTACGTGCTGGTGAACGGCGTCGTCGTGATGGCCCACGGCCGGCACACGGGTGCCACACCGGGGAAGGTGCTGTACGGCGCAGGGCGCGTCGTGCCCTAGGATCGGGACCACGGTGGTCTTGGCGACGACGCTGCCGGGCAGGTCTCGGGTGTCACTGCACGCGGTCGAGGAGCGTCAACCGATCGGCGTGCGAATCGCCGCTGCGAAGGCCAGCAGATCGACGGGCCGGTGCGCGTCGGTCACGCCGTCCTCCGCGGCGGCGGTACTCAGTGAGATCGGCTCGGAGTAGATGCGGGCCGCGGTCGTGCTCGACGGCGAGCCGTCCATGGCGCAGCACCCGGATGCACCGCTCAGGCGGCGCGGTGTTCAGCACGACGGCGTCCAACGTGCACCCAACCGCTGCACGAGGTCCGAGGGGGCACCCGGAGAGCAGCCGACCCCGGTGCGGGACGGTGCGCCGTTCGAGTGGGACGACGCCGTCGACGTGCTCCACGTTGCCTGCCGGCTGACGAGCGGGGAAGCGGGGCTGCTACGATGATGCCACGCGCCCGTAGCTCAGCTGGATAGAGCACCGGCCTTCTAAGCCGGGGGTCCCTGGTTCGAGCCCAGGCGGGCGCGCCACTGGCCTGCGGCCAGTGCCTGCGCCTGTCCGGAAGGCTTGAAGGCCTGCCCTGCGAAGAACTTGGCCTGCGCCACGACAGAACGTGTGCTTCAGCGCCTGGCCTCCAGCTCCTTCACCGCCGCCACGAACGTCGCCCACGGCACCGGCGCGCCGTGCACCGGCGCCACGGTGTCCACCCGCAGGCCCATGCGCTCCACTTGCGTCAGCAGGCTGCGCATCGCCGGCAGCTGCGCCGGCCGCGGCGGCTCGTGCGTGTCGAACAGATCCGCCTCGAACAGGATGCGCTCGGCGGGGAGGTAGGCCATCAGCATGCCGGCCACGTGCTGCAGCGGCTGCACGTAATAGACGTGCAGGTTGCGACGGTCGTCGGTGATGACGTAGCGCTCCTGCACCGCTTCGTAGTTGTAGCCTTCCGCGACCTCGGTGGGCGGCCACTTCGAGACGATGTCGGGGGCCATGGTGCGCGGCTCGTAGTTGAGGACGTCGCGGTTCAGGAACGGGATGTTGATCATGTGCGCGACGATGGTCGCGCCGATGTGCAGATAGGTGCGCAGGCCGCCGATGTGGTCGAAGTGGGGATGTGAGCTGACGAGGTACCGGATCGGCTTGCCCGGCGCCAGCTTCACCACCTCCTCGATCACGGCCAGGCTGCGCGCCTCGTCGCCCGGCGCCTCGAACACCGCCACGAAGCGGTCGAACTCGACGAGGTAGCTGGCGGCCGGACCGCCACCCAGGCGGTACACGCCGGGGGCCATCTTCTCGACCGTCACCGGCGGCGTCGCCGGGAACGTCGCCGCGGCCACCGTCGGTGGCACCGCCGGCGCGGCGGGGCAGTCGTTCACGCGGACGTCCGTGAACGAGCCGCCGTAGCCGTTGTGGCCGGTGCTCTGCCGGTAGAACTGCCAGTTGTCGTCCCAGCCGTGGTGCGAGTGCCACTCGGTGGGCCACTTGGCGCCGCCCACCGTGATCTGGTTCGTGGACTCGTGCTCGATGTTGAAGTCGCCGAGCGCCGGGATGTTCACCGTGGTCTTGAGGCGCTGGATCTGGTGCCGCGAGTTCACGGTGGCGTCGACGCGGTACTTGCCGAACATGGTGATGGCGACGACGTGCACCCGCTCGGGGGCGACGACGTTGCCGTCGCGGCCCTTCTCGATCTGCTCCCAGCGCCAGAACGCGATTGGGTTGGCGCCGGGCAGCCGCGCCGCTTTGAGGAACCCGTGCGGGTTGAGCCACAGGTCGAGCCGGTAGAGCTCGGCCAGGTCGGGCGGCACCGCCACCGGCGGCCCGTCGCCGTCGATGTGCCAGGCCTTGTCGCCGCGCACCACGTGGGTCTGACGGCGCGCCCGCTGCGTCGGCGTGCCGCCCTGCCAGCCGGTGCCGTATTTCCACGACGCCGGCGCCAGGCCGGGCGCGCGGTCGAACGTCTCCACGCTGGTCTCGGCCGTCCAGTCGATGGTCCGGGTGTAGTGGCCCAGTTGGTCGATGCGCGGCCAGTCGACGTTGACGGCGTTCTCGAAGGTCTGGCCGACGGCGCCGGCGTAGCCGGTGCCGGCGAAGGTCACGCAGCGCAGCGTGGCTTCGTCGATCTCGGCGGCGGCCGCCGCCAGGATCGGCGTCGGATCGACGAAGCCGGGCGCGTAGCGCTGGGCCGGCGCGCGGATGGCCAGCACGGTGAGCACGACGACCGCGGTGCAGAAGGCTCGGAGCATCATGGGGTCCTCACGCGGGCGGCATTGTAGCCGGTCGGCCGGGACCGGCGGTGGGATGGCCGCCGCAATCCGGGAACTTCCGTACAACGTGATCGTAGGTAAGATCGCGTTATGTCGAAGAAGGCGCTGCCGGCGCTCACCCATCTCCAGTACCTCGTGCTCGGCGTGCTGCAGCGCGAGGAGCAGCCCGGCCGGGTGGTGCGCCAGGCGCTGGCCGCCTACGGCGTGCGGCGCAGCGGCCCCGCGTTCTACCAGCTGATGGCGCGGATGGAGCGGGCCCGGCTGGTCGAAGGGTGGTACGAGCAGGTCACGGTCGGCGACCAGGCGGTCACCGAGCGGCGCTACCGGGTGACGCGCGAGGGCGCGCGCCTGTGGACCGACGCGCACCGCTTCTACGACGAACTGGCGCGGGTCGCCCCGCGGATGCGGTGGTCCGATGCCTGACACGCCGCTGCCGCGCCTGGCCGCATTGCTGCCGGAGTCGATTCGTCGCGATCTGTTCGCGCCGGCGCTGGCCGACCTCGACTACGCGCGCCTGGCCGCGCCGCCGCACCCGCACCGTGCCGGCCGGACGCTGGCCCGAACGGTCTACCGCCTGCGCGTCGCCGGCCTCGTCGTCGAGTGCCTGCGCGTTGCCGCCGGCGAGGCGGTCAGCCGCCGGCTGGCCGGCGGCCCAGGCCCGCAGCCCACGAAGGAGCGCACCGCCATGGTCCTGTTCGATCTCCGCCACGCCCTGCGGATCTTTCACCGCGAACCGGCGTTCGCCGCCGCCGCGGTGCTCACCCTGGCGCTCGGCATCGGCGCCAACACGGCACTCTTCGCGGTGGTGGAGGCGGCGCTGCTGCGGCCGCTGCCGTACGCCGACGCCGACGGGCTGGTGCTGGTGCGGCACCGCGACACCCGCACCGGCCTGGCCAAGTCGGACATCGCCGTCGGCGACTACGTGGACCTGAAGGCGCGGCAGCGGTCGTTCTCGACGCTGGCCGGCTATTACCCGTTCCAGGCGGCGTTGAGCGGCGCCGGCGATCCGGTGCGGGTCGACGGCGCGCAAGTGACCGCAGACCTCTTCGCGGCCCTGGGCGTGCAGCCGGCGATGGGGCGGGTGTTCACCGCGGACGACGAGCGCGGCGCGGCACCGACGGTGGCTCTGGTCAGCGACGCGCTGTGGCGCACGGAACTGGGGTCGGATCCGCAGGTCCTGACGCGGTCGATTCAACTCGGTCCGGCGCGCCTGCAGGTGGTGGGCGTGCTGCCGCCAGGTTTCCATTTCCCGCCGGGGTCGGCCACCGACGTGCTCGTGCCGGCCAGGGTGCCGGTCACCGCGCCCTCGGCCCGCAAGTCCGCGTGGATCTACGGGGTGGGACGGCTCGCCCCGGGGGTGTCGCTGGCCGCCGCCGAGGCCGACATCGCCGCGGTGTCGGCGGCGCTCGCGCGCGAGTACCCCGCGGACAACCAGGGCGCGCAGTACTTCACGGTGGCGCTGCGCGATGCGCTGGTCGGGGACACGCGGCGGCCGCTGCTGTTGCTGCTCGCCGCCGTCGGCTTCGTCTTGGTGATCGCGTGCGCCAACGTCGGCAACCTGCTGCTGGCGCGGTCGTTGGCCCGGCAGCACGAACTGGCGACGCGGCTGGCCTTGGGCGCGGGCCGCGCCCGCCTCATGGCGCAGACGCTGGTCGAAGGGCTGGTGCTGGCGGTGGCCGGCGGCGCCGTCGGCGTGCTGGCGGCGTGGCGCCTGGCCCCGGCGCTGGCGGCGTTGGTGCCGCGCGCCGCCGAGATTCCCGGGCTCGACCGCGTCGGGCTCAACCCCTGGGTGCTCGGCTTCTCGTTCGTCGCGTCGGTCGCGGCGGCCCTCGCGTTCAGCGCCGTGGCCTGCCTGGGGCTCACGACGCGCGCGTCCGGGGCGGCGCTCGGCGGCCAGCGCCGGACCACGATGTCGGCGTCCGCACGCCGCCTGGCCTCGGGGCTGGTCGCGGCGGAGATCGCGCTGGCGGTGGTGCTGCTCATCGGCGCCGGCCTCACGCTGCGCGGCATCGCCAACCTGGTGGCCGTCGATCCCGGGTTCTCGCCCCAGGGCGTCGTCACGCTGCAGCTCGGGCTGCCGGCCGGACGGTATCGCGAGGCGCCGGCCCGCTCGGCCGCCTACGATCGGTTGTTCGCCGCGGTCGCGGCGCTCCCCAACGTGGAGTCGGTGGGGGGCGCGGCGGTGACGCCGCTGACCGGCAACAACTGGACGGCGCCGCTGGTGCGTCCCGAGCGTCCGCTGGCGCCGGGCGAGCGGGCGCCCGAAGTGGGCTGGCAGCTGGCGTCGGCCGGCTACTTCCGTGCGCTGCGCATTCCGCTCCGGGCCGGCCGGCTGTTCGACACGCGCGATACGCCCGACAGCCCGCCGGTGGTCATCGTCAGCGACGCCCTGGCGGCGCGCTATTTCCCGGGCGAGGATCCGGTGGGGCAGCGCCTCGTGCTCGGCGACGAGACGGCGGAGATCGTCGGCCGGGTCGGCGACATCCGCCGCGCCTCGCTCACCGACGCGCCGCGGGCGGACCTGTACTTTCCGTTCGAGCGGCAGAGCGGCAACGGCATCACGCTGTTCGTGCGCGCGGCCGGCGACCCGCTGGCGGTGGTGCCGGCGATCCGCACGGCGGTGCGGCAGACCGAGCCGGGCGCGGTGGTGTTCGAGGTCCGCACGATGGCCGACCTCGCCGCCGCCAACGCCGCGGTGTCGCGGTTGGCACTGCGGCTGCTGGCCGGCTTCGCCGCGATCGCGCTGCTGCTCTCGGCCGTCGGCATCTACGGCGTGATGTCGTACACCGTGGCGCGTCGCCGCCGCGAACTGGGCACGCGCCTGGCCCTGGGCGCCAGCCGCGCCGACGTGCTGCGCCTGGTGCTCCGCCAGGCGGCGGGCCTCGCCGCCGCCGGACTCGCCCTGGGGGTCGGCGTCGCGTCGATGGCGACGCGGGCGCTCACGGCCGTGCTCTACGAGGTGTCGCCGTGGGATCCGGCGGCGGTGACCGGCGCGGCGGCCGTGCTCGTCGCCACGGCGCTCCTGGCCAGCTACCTGCCGGCACGGCGCGCCTCGCGCGTCGATCCGGCCACGGCCCTGGCCGCCGACTGACGGATAGGATCGGGGGATGACGACGTCACTCCCCGAACCGTGGCTGCGCGGACCGGTGCCCGGCGTGCCGGCATTGCTGCAGCCGGCCGCGCACGCGCTGCAGATGGCACTGGAGGACACGGAAGCGGCGGTCGCCGACCTGCGCGACGACGAGGTGTGGGCGTCGCCCGGCGGCGCCGCCTCGGTGGGATTCCACCTGGGTCACCTCGCCGGCAGCACCGATCGCCTGATGACCTACGCCCGCGGCGAAGCGCTGACGCCGGCGCAGCGCGAGTCGCTGCTCGCGGAGAGCCGCGTCGACGCGGCCCGGCCGGCCACGACGGCGCTCATCGATGCGTGGCGCGCGCGCGTGGCGCTGGCCCTGGCGCAACTGGCGGCCACCGACGCGGTGACGC
>CAYUAX010000061.1:0-7753 GCA_964442845.1 uncultured Bifidobacteriaceae bacterium
GTACTCGAAGCGGCGATACGTCTCGGCGTAGCCGGCCTTGATGATCTCCAGATTGGCCAGCCGGCCGTCGGCCAGCCACACGTAGGCCAGCGTGCGGTTGTACTGGTCCTTGCGCGCGCCGTCGTACTCGAGGCGCACGTCCTGGCCTTCGAGCAGGCCCTTCATGTACCGCGTCGCGGCGTCGCCGAACGGCTCCGACTCGCGGTAGCCGCCGGTCTTCTCCGGCGCGTCCACGCCCAGCAGCCGCACCACCCCCACGCCCGACACGGTGATGGTGTCGCCGTCGATCACCTGGCGCACGCGCTGCGCCTCGGCCGGGCCCGCGGCGCAGCCGGTGACGAGCGCGAGCAGCGCCAGGGTGCGGATTGCGCGGGCCAGGCGGGCGACGGGCACGCTGGCACTATACCGGACGCCACGGACTGCTATGCTCATGCGATGTCCACGGCCGATCGGGCCGCGGCGAGGAGCGCGCGATGAGCCAGGCAGTGGCCGCACCGGGCATGACCGGCGAAGAGATGGTGGCGATGTGCAAGAAGCACTCGCTCTACGAGTGGTCGGCGCAGAACGCGGTGGAGCCGATTCCGGTCGCGCGCGCCCAGGGCGTCTACTTCTGGACGCCGGAAGACAAGCGCTACATCGACTTCAACAGCCAGTTGATGTGCGTCAACGCCGGCCACGGCCACCCGGCGATCATCAAGGCGATCCAGGACCAGGCGGCCAGCCTCGCCTACACCAACCCGTTCATGGCGAGCGAGGCGCGCGCCCGGCTCGGCGCCAAGCTGGCCGAGATCACGCCCGGCGACATGGACGTGTTCTTCTTCACCAACGGCGGCTCCGAGTGCAACGAGAACGCCATCCGCATCGCTCGCGCCGTCACCGGCCGCCACAAGATCCTGGCCCGCTACCGCTCGTACCACGGCGGCACAGCCGGCAGCCTCTCGCTCACCGGTGATCCGCGCCGCTGGGCCGCCGAGCCCGGCATCCCCGGCGTGGTCCACGTGCTCGACCCGTATCACGGCATGGCCCGCGGCTGGGACACGGCGGAGGAGTCGCTGCGCTATCTGGAAGAGGTGATCGAGCTGGAAGGGCCGAAGACCATCGCCGGGTTCATCCTGGAGACGATCAGCGGCACCAACGGCATCCTGGTCCCGCCCGACGGGTACCTGCAGGGCGTGCGGGCGCTGTGCGACAAGTACGGCATCCTGCTGATCTGCGACGAGGTGATGGCCGGCTTCGGCCGCACCGGCAAGTGGTTCGGCGTCGATCACTGGAACGTCGTGCCCGATCTGATGTCGATGGCCAAGGGGCTCACCAGCGCCTACGTCGCCCTGGGCGCGCTGGGCATGCGCCGCTCGATCGCCGAGCACTTCCGCGACAAGGCCTACAACGGCGGCCTCACCTACAACAGCCACCCGCTCGGCTGCGCCACCGCGCTGGCGACCATCAAGGTCTACGAGGACGAGGGGATGATCGAGAACGCCCGCAAGATGGGCGAGGTGATGGCCGGGATGCATGGCGAACTGGCGGCCAAACACCCGTCGGTCGGCGCGGTCCGCAACATCGGCCTCTTCGGCATCGTCGAGATCACGCGCAACCGGAAGACGATGGAGCCGATGGCGCCCATGCACGGGTCCTCGCCCGAGATGCAGGCACTCGGCAAGTTCTTCCGCCAGGAGGGTCTCTACACGTTCGTGCGCTGGCACACCTTCTTCACCAACCCGCCGCTGTGCGTCACCGAGGGCCAGCTCGCCGAGGCGTTCGCCATCATCGACAAGGGCCTCGAGATCACCGACCGCGCGGTGGTGGGGGCGTGATGCGCCGGGCCTTCGTCGCAGTGATGGCCGGGGCGCTGCTCGTCAGTAGCGCTGCTCCGACGCTCGGGCAGGACACGGTGGCCCGTACGCTCGATCAGCCGGATTCGCCGCTCACGCTCGAGACGAAGGATCTCGTGCACGACGATCGCGGCAGCACGCTGAAGGTCCGGGTGCTGAACGAGGGATCGACCGAGGTGACGCGCTACAGCATCAACGCCTGGGTGCTGATGCCCGATGGCACCGTGCGCGGCGCGCAGAAGTTCGACCAGCGGCAGGCCGTCGCTTCCGGCGCCTACCGCGAGATCAGCCTCACGATCCGCACCATCCGCGTGGCGCCCACCGACACGGTGGTCGTCGCCGTGCTCGAGACGCAGGGCGACGCCTGGAAAGCCGACGCCAAAGCGCTCGAGGCCGAAGCCCGCGCGCTGCTCAAGCGCTGAGCGCCGCCGTCAGGCGAGCCGCGGCTCCGCCATCAGCGCCAGCGTGTTGCCCTCGGTGTCGGCGAACGGCGCCAGCCACACCTCGCGGTCGGGCAGCGTGGCGATCTTCTTCGGCGGCTCGCTGAAGACGACGCCGCGGGCGCTGAGCGTCTGGTGCGCGGCGGCGATGTCGTCCACCGCGAAGTAGAGCACCGAGCCGGGGTGGTCGTGGCCCGGCGAGGGCGGCGACAGCATCAACCGGACGCCGCCGCAGTCGAAGAAGGCGAGGCTCGGCGGCGCGGTGAAGAGCAGCGGCACGCCGAGCGCGTCGCGGTAGAAGGCCACGGCGCGATCGAGATTGGCGATCGGCTGGGCGATCTGGTGAATCCGTCCGAGTCCGACGGTTGCGGTCATGGGCGCCTCCAGGACAATTTGATTAGCCTGAGCTAACTAATAGATACTGCGGCCATGGCGGCGCGATCAAGAGAAAAGATGGTGGCCGATGCGCTGCACTCCGCGGCGATTCACCTGCTGCGCCGGGTGCGGGCCGAGGACGAGGAATCGGGCATCGGGCCGGCGCGCCTGTCGGCGCTGTCGGTGCTGGTGTTCGGCGGTCCGCAACGTCTCACCGATCTGGCCCGGACCGAGCAGGTCAAGCCGCCGACGATGACCAAGGTGGTCACTGGCCTCGAGCAGGGCGGGCTGGCGCGGCGGGTCGCCGACCCCGACGACGCCCGCGCCGTGCGGGTGGAGGCGACGGCCCGGGGGCGCACGCTGCTCGTGGAGGGCCGGCGTCGCCGCGTCGATCGCCTCGCGCGTGGCTTGACGACGCTGTTGCCCGACGAACTCGACGTCCTGGCCCACGCCGCCGCGATCATGGAGCGGGTGTCAGGTCGGATCTGACGACGCGAGCGGCCCCGGGTCGTAGCGCTCCACGTGCGTCACGACCAGGCCGCGCGCCTGGTAGTTGGCCAGCGCCGCCGGGTGGTCGAGCGACGAGGTGTGGAGCCACACCCGCGTCGGCCCGCGCCGCCACGCCGTGCGCAAGGCCTCGGTCAGCAGCGCACCGCCCAAGCCGCGGCCGATGAAGGCCGGCAGCAGCCCGAAGTAGGCCACCTCGATGGACCCGTCGGCCCATGCACACAGCTCGAAGTAGCCGGCCAGCGCGCCGTCGGCGCGCGCGGTCCAGACGCTCACCTCGGGACGGGCGAGGTGGGCGCGAATCTCGTCGTCGCTCCACGCGGCCCGGTCCACCCAGTGATACGCCGCGCCGACGCCGAGGTAGAGCGCGCGGTACAGCGCCGGCGTGCAGTCCGTCTCGGCGGTGACGGCGAGCCCGGCCGCCGGCGCCGCCGGCACCAGCGCGTCGGCCGTCGCCATCGCCAGATACGTGCGAGTGGCCGAGGCTGTCATGGCGTGGCCCGGACGAACGTGTGGAAGAATCGGCGCGGCGCTGCGGCGAACATCGTCCGATGATAGCCAGGGGCGTCGCCGGCCGTCGATCAGGGAGGCGATCCGTGACGCGCACGCGGAGGTGGACGATCGGGGTCGGGGCCGTGGCCGTGGCCGCAGCGCTCGGGGTGACGGCGTGGCGGGTGCCGCGGTCGCCCGCGGTTGCCGCCGAGGACGGCGCCACGTTCGTGCGCCGGCTGCTGTGGCAGGAGCTGCAGCCGGTCACGCTGGCCGACTGCACGCTGGAACGGTTCGGCGAGCCGGGCGACGGCGGCTACCTGCTGTGCGCCAACCTGTTGCACGACGTGCGCGCCGGCTACTCGTACGGGATCTCGGGCTACGACGGCTGGGGCTGCGACGTGGCGACACGCCGGCAGGTGCCGGTCCATCAGTACGACTGCTTCAACACCACCGTGCCGGCCTGCGGCGCCCCGACGACGTTCCACGCCGAGTGCGTGGCCGACACGGCGCACGTGGCCGACGGCCGGCCGTTTGCGACGATCGCCGATCAGCTGACGAAGAACGGCGACCTCGCCGGCCAGCTCGTCGTCAAGATGGACGTGGAGGGCGCCGAGTGGGCGGCGCTGGCGACGGCGCCGCACGAGGTGCTGGCGCGGATCGATCAGCTGGTCGTCGAGTTCCACGGCACCGACCAGCGGTCGTACGTCAACGCCGTGCGCCGCCTCAAGCAGTACTTCCACGTTGCCAACCTGCACATGAACAACCACAGCTGCGCGCCAGCCGAGGCGCCGTTCCCGGCCTGGGCCTACGAGGTGCTGTTCGTCAACCGCCGGCTCGTCGACGCCGTGCCGGCGGCGCCGCCGCGGCCGCCATTTCACCCCCTGGACCGCCCCAACGCCGCCGACCAGCCGGACTGCCAGCCTGTCCCTTGACACCGGTCGGGCGGCAGCGCACACTTCGGTGAATCCAGATTCATTCGATGAGCGGACCGTCCCCGTTGCGCGAGCGCCTGCGTCAGTCCACCCGCCACGCCATCCTCGAGTCGGCCGCCTGGGCCTTCAACGGCGGTGACGTCGCGGCGGCGCGCATGGAAGACATCGCCGCGGGTGCCGGCATCGCCGTCGGCACCTTGTACAACTACTTCCGGGATCGGCAGGCCCTGGTGTCGGCGGTGCTGCAATCGCGGACGCAAGGGCTGCTCGATGCCCTCGACGACGTGATCGCGGAGGCGACGGCGGCGGGACGCGCCCCGGCGGCATTCGCGGCCGATCTGCACCGCTTCGTCGGCGTGCTCACCAGGCACTGCGACGACAACCGGGCGCTGATGTTCGGCGTGATCGACGAAGCGCTTCAGCACGGCGTGGACGCCACCGCCGTGAACCGGCAGCACTCCGTGGCGACGCAGTTCCTCGCCCGCGCCGCGCGGCTGCTCGCCTACGGCGTCGAAACGGGGGCGCTGCGCCGCGCCGAGCCTGGGCTCTACGCGGCGATGCTGCTCGGCATGGTCCGCGCCGTGGCGACCACCGCGCTGGTGCGCGGCGACGCCGGGCTCGCCGCGCGCAGCGACGACATCGTCAGGGTGTTTCTCGGCGGCGCCGCCCCGGCACCCAACCCGGTCCCTTCCGTCGAGGAGGTTCAGCTCCCGTGATGATCAGCCGCGCACTCGTCCCCGCGACCGGCCGGCCCGTGGCGCTGGCCGCCGTGCTGGCCACCGCCTGGACGCTCGTCGCGACCGCACAGGCGCCGTTGCCGCTCGGGCCGGCCCGCGAGCGCGGCGCCAGCATCACCCCGGCCTTCGAAGGCTGGTACGAGAACGCCGACGGCAGCTTCACGTTGCTCGTCGGCTATTTCAATCGCAACAAGAACGAGGCCATGGACATCCCGGTCGGCCCGAACAACCGCATCGAGCCCGGGCCGGTCGATCAAGGCCAGCCGACGCACTTCCAAGTGGGCCGCCAGTGGGGCGTCTTCGCGATCAAGGTGCCCAAGGACTTCGGCACCAAGGCGCTCACGTGGACCATCACCGCCAACGGCGAGACCCAATCGGTGCCGCTCTCGATCCGCACCGGCTACACCATCGAGCCGTTCGAAGAGAAGGGCATGGGGAACAAGCCGCCGGTGTTCACGTTCGACGGGCGGACGTTCACCGGGCCGCCCACCGCGGTGGCCGCCACCGTGAGCGGCGTGGCCGGCCAGCCGGTGTCGATCAGCTTCGCGTTCGAGGAGCCGAAAGAAACCAAGAAGGGGTCGGAGCGGTCGGGGGGACGCGGCGCCTCCGGCGTCGTCGGCTCCGCCTCGTTCCACAAGTTCCGCGGGCCCGGTGCGGTCACGTTCGAGCCGGCGCGGACGGCGGTGAAGGCCCAGGGCGAGACGGTGACGACGGCGGCGACGTTCAGCGTGCCCGGCGAGTACCTGGTGCGGGTGCAGGGTAACGACGAATCGGGCGAAGGCGGCGGCGGGTTCCAGTGCTGCTGGACCAACACCTACGTGAAGGCGACCATCAAGTGAGGAGCGCGATGATGCAGCGAAGCACCGCAAGTCTGGTCGGAGGGTTCGGCGCCGTGGCGGTGGCAGCGCTGGTCGGCGCGGCGCCGGCGGCGGCACAATCGGCGCCGACGTTCACGAAGGACGTGGCGCCGATCTTCCAGAGCAAGTGTGAGAGCTGTCACCGGCCCGACTCGATCGCGCCGATGTCGCTGCAGACCTGGCAGCAGGCGCGGCCGTGGGCGCGGGCGATCAAGGCGCGGGTCAGCGAGCACTCGATGCCGCCGTTCCAAATCGACCGCACGGTCGGCATCACCAAGTTCAAGAACGACGACGCGCTGAACCCCGCCGAACTCGACACCATCGTGAAGTGGGTGGACGCCGGCGCGCCGCAGGGTGACCCCAAGGACATGCCGCCGAAGATCGAGTGGCCGACCGAGCAGACCTGGAACTTCGCCAAGACGCTGGGCAAGCAGCCCGACATCGTCGTCAAGTCGCACGACTTCACCATGCCGGCGGTGTCGCAGGACGCCTGGGACAAGCGGGTCACGCCGCTCGAACTCGACGAGCCGCGCTGGGTGCGGGCGATCGAGATCCGCCCCGGCAACCTGAAGGGCCGCAAGGTCGTGCACCACGCCATCGCCTACCTCGAACAGAGCGAGGGCGCGCCGACCGAGCAGGGCCTGGCGGCCCTGTTCATGGAGTGGGCCGTGGGCAAGCAGGGCGAGATGATGCGTCCCGACACCGGCAAGCTGCTGCTGCCCGGCTCCAAGTTCCGCTGGGACATCCACTACTCGCAGGCCGGCGAGGAGATCAGCACCAACGTCGAGATGGGCATCTACTTCTACGAGAAGGGCCAGGAGCCGAAGTTCCGCAACCGGCTCTCGCTGGTGCCGGCGGCGCTCGGCAACCTCGACCTGCGGCCCAACCAGGTCACGGTGACCGAGGGCTTCATGCCGCTACGGGAGAACGCCCGCATCGAAAGCTACCAGCCGCACATGCACCTGCGCGGCAAGGCCATGATGGTCGAAGCCATCCTGCCGACCGGTCAGCGCCAGGTGCTGAGCCACACCGACAACTTCAACTTCATGTGGATGACCACGTTCGTCTACGCCGACGACGTCGCGCCGCTGCTGCCGAAGGGCACCCTGCTCAAGGTCACCGCGTGGCACGACAACACCGCGGCCAAGAAGACCAACCCCGATCCGTCGCAGTGGGTGGGCTGGGGCGATCGCACCGTGGACGAGATGGCGCACGCCTGGATGAACATCGTCTACATGAACGACGAGGAGTTCAAAGCGGAGCAGGAGAAGCGCAAGGCCGTCACCGCCACCGCCGAGCGCGACCGCTGATCGCCTCAGGGGACCGTCCCGTCCACGGGACGGTCCCTCGTCTCCGCCCGCCGACGGTTGCCGCGCGCGCAGCCCATCCACTACACTGAGCACTTCCGGAACAGGCGGCGATGCTCGTCATCGCCGCACCCGCCGCACGCGCCCGTAGCTCAGCTGGATAGAGCGCTAGCCTCCGGAGCTAGAGGCCGCAGGTTCGAATCCTGCCGGGCGCGCCACTCGACCTGCGGTCGAGTGGCCACGCCCGCCAGTCCTCAGGCACATCCCGCCGACC
>CAYUAX010000061.1:7853-23799 GCA_964442845.1 uncultured Bifidobacteriaceae bacterium
TGCGGTCGACGGGAATGGGCACGAATCCTCTGGTCGGCGTTCGGCGGCGCCGCGTCCTTCGGCCGCGGCCCACCGTCGCCTCCGGTCGCGTCTGGTGGCCCTTGGGCCGAGCGGCCACGCCCGCCAGCCCTCAGGCACATCCCGCCGACCTGCGGTCGACGGGAATGGGCACGAATCCTCTGGTCGGCGTTCGGCGGCGCCGCGTACTTCGGCCGCGGCCCGCCATCGCCTCCAGTCGGGTCTGCTCCTGGCTGAACCTCCGCGCCCGGCGCCGCGTTTCAGTCCTGGCCAGGCGATCACGAGTTTGGGGGCCGCGACGGAGTGGGAATTGGACCGAGTTGTCTCCGAAAGTGCTGGGAGTTGGCGGGTTTCTCACGATTTGACACCAGTGGGCCAGGCCGGATTCCAAGCGGTACGTGCATTGCAGCCGTCTTGGGCAACGCCAATGACTCTCAGCATCCTCGTCGCGTGGTGTGCGGTCAGTTTCGCCCTGGGACCGCTGGTCGGACGGCACCTGCAGCGGTGCGCCGCTGTGATCGAGGACAAGACGACCGCGTAAAGAGCACACGACCGCCGGGTCGCGCGTCAGCCGGCGAACACTTTTCGTACTTCCTCCGGGGCGTCCGCCCCGCCCTCCACCCCAGACCACTCACTAGGTCGTTTGCCCGGCCCGTAATGCGCGGGCGTGGGCGATCAGCCCGTTCGTCGAGGCGTCGTGTCCGGTCGGCGCCTGAGCGGCGTCCAGCTCGGGGCGAATCCGGTTCGCCAGGACCTTCCCCAGTTCCACCCCCCACTGGTCGAACGAGTTGATGCCCCACACCGCGCCCATCACGAACACCTTGTGCTCGTAGAACGCGATCAGCCGGCCCAGGGTGCGCGGATCCAGCCGGCGATACAGCAGCGTGGTCGTCGGCCGGTTGCCGGGGAACACCTTGTGCGGCGCCAGCGCGTCCACCGCGGCCGCGTCGAGCCCGGACGCGGCCAGCTCGGCGCGGGCTTCGTCGTCGGTCTTGCCGCGCATCAGCGCCTCGGTCTGCGCGAAGCAGTTGGCGAGCAGCAACTCGTGGTGTTCCGGCAAGGCGTGGTGCGGCTCGGCCGCGACCAGGAAGTCGCACGGCACCAGGCGCGTGCCCTGGTGCAGCAGCTGATAGAACGCGTGCTGGCCGTTGGTGCCTGGCTCGCCCCATACGATCGGCCCGCTGGCCACGTCCACCGGCTGGCCGCCGCGCGTCACGCCTTTGCCGTTGCTCTCCATGTCGAGCTGCTGGAGGAAGGCCGGCAGGCGGCGCAGCGACTGGTCGTAGGGCAGCACGGCGTGCGAGTGCGCGCCGAGGAGGTTGGTGTTCCAGATGCCGACCAGGCCGGCGACCATCGGCAGGTTGCGCAGCAGCGGCGCGGTCTGGAAGTGGTCGTCCATCTCGGCGGCGCCGGCGAGCAGCTCGGCGAAGCGGTCGGCGCCGACGGCGATGGCGATCGGCAGGCCGATCGACGACCACAGCGAATAGCGGCCGCCGACCCAGTCCCAGAACACGAACATGTTGGCGGCGGCGATGCCGAAGCGCGCCACCTCGGCGGCGTTGGTCGAGAGCGCGACGAAGTGCTGCGCCACCGCGGTGTCGCCCAGGGCCGCCACCAGCCACGCGCGCGCCGACCGGGCGTTGGCCATCGTCTCCTGGGTGGTGAAGGTCTTGGAGGCGACGACGAACAGGGTGGTGGCGGGGGACAGCCCGCGCAGGGTCTCGTCGAGGTGCGCGCCGTCGACGTTGGACACGAAGTGCAGCCGCGGTCCCTGGCGCGCGTACGGCGCCAGCGCCTCGGTGACCATCGCCGGCCCGAGGTCGGAGCCGCCGATGCCGAGGTTGACGACGTCGGTGATCCGGTGCCCGCGCGCCCCCAGCCAGGCGCCGTCGCGCACCGCCGTGCTGAACGCCGCCAGGTGGTCGCGGGCGGCGATCACGTCGGGCATCACGTCGCGGCCATCGAGCGGCAGCGGCCGGCCGGCGGCCCGACGCAGCGCCACGTGCAGCACCGCGCGCCCCTCGGTGCCGTTGATGCGCACGCCGGCGAACATGCGGTCGCGCTGGGCTTCCACCTCGGTCACCCCGGCCAGCTCGGCCAGCAGCCGCAGCGTCTCGTCGGTGAGCCGCTGCTTCGAGAAGTCCACCAGCAGGTCGTCGAGGCGCAGCGAGAACTTGTCGAACCGCGCCGGGTCGTGCGCGAACAGCGTGCGCAGGTGCACGTCGCGCATCCGATCGCGATGCTCTTCCAGCCGTCGCCACACGTCGAGCGTCCGCAGTCTCATGCCCTGCAGTCTATCCGTGCCGCGCGACAGCGTGATCCCCGAGCCGCTAGCCGCTAGCCCCCAGCCGCTAGTAAGATCCCCCCATGTCCCTGCTCGACGCGCTCAAGCGCTACACCGTGGTGGTCGCCGACACCGGCGACATCGACGCCATCCGCACGCATCGCCCCCAGGACGCCACGACCAACCCGTCGCTGCTGCTCAAGTCGGCACAGGCGCCGCAGTACCGCCACCTGGTGGACGCCGCGCTCGCCGAGGCCGCCGGCGTCGCCGCCAGCGAGGAGGCGCGCACCGAGGCGTTCATGGACCGGCTGGCGGTGGCGTTCGGCCGCGAGATCCTGCAGATCGTGCCCGGCCGCGTCTCCACCGAGGTGGACGCGCGCTACAGCTTCGACACCGCGGCCACGCTGGCCAAGGCGCGCGAGCTCATCGGCCTCTACGAGGCGGCGGGTATCGGCCGCGAGCGCGTGCTGGTGAAGATCGGCAGCACCTGGGAAGGCATCCAGGCGGCCGCCGTGCTCGAGCGCGAGGGCATCCACTGCAACCTCACGCTGCTGTTCAGCTTCGCGCAGGCGGTGGCCTGTGCCGACGCCGGCGTCACCCTGATCTCGCCGTTCGTGGGCCGCATCTACGACTACCACCGGAAGGCGCGCGGGACCGAGATTCCGCCGGACGAGGATCCGGGCGTCGCCTCGGTGCGGCGCATCTACGCCTATTACAAGAAGCACGGCTACCGGACGCAGGTGATGGGCGCCAGCTTCCGCCGTATCGAGCAGATCACCCGCCTGGCGGGGTGCGACCTGCTGACGATCAGCCCGGAGCTGCTCGCGGAACTGGCCGCCACGCCCGGCGATCTCGCGCCGGCGCTCACGGCCGACCTGGCGGCCCGCGAGGGCGAAGCGCGCATCACGCTCGACGAAAAGGCCTACCGCTGGCTGCACAACCAGGACGCCATGGCGGTCGAAAAGCTCAGCGACGGCATCCGCAAATTCGACGCCGACGCCCGCGCCCTGGAGCGCTGGGCCCTTACCGTCGCCGCTGCCGCATAGGCCCCGGCCGGCGCCGACCCGGGCAGATCCGCGCACCAGCCCGGCCATGCCCTGTCGAATTCGTTACAATGCACCGAAGTTCTTGAGGGGGAGGCGCCCGAGGGTGTCTCCCCTTTCGTGTGAGGGAGGTTCCCTTGAGGACAACGCTCGCCGCACTCGTGGTGCTCCTGCTGGCCGCCGCCCCCCTGGCTCAGGCCCAGACGCCCCCCGCCCAGCCGCCGCCCACGCCGCCGCCCGCCGAGGCCGACCAGCCGCCGATCTACGAGGAACAGGTGGTCGTCACCGCTTCGAAGGTGGAGCAGCAGCTGGTCAATGCGCCGGCCACCGTCAGCGTCGTGACGAGCGACGTCATCGCCAGTTCGCCGGCCACCAACTACGCCGAGCTGCTGCGCGGCGTGCCGGGGATGAACATCACGCAGACCTCGGCTCGCGACTTCAACATCAACATGCGCGGCGCCACGTCCACGCTGGCCACGTCGCAGCTGGCGCTCATCGACGGCCGCAGCCTCTATCTCGACTTCTTCGGCTTCGTCGCCTGGGACTTCCTGCCGGTCAACCCCAACGAGGTGCGCCAGATCGAGGTCATCCGCGGCCCGGCCTCGGCGGTGTGGGGCGCCAACGCCCTGTCGGGCGTGGTGAACTTCATCACCAAGACGCCGCGTGAGATGGCCGGCAGCAGCTTCACCATGGGCGTCGGCACGTTCGGCCGCGAAGTGAAGGACAACGGCGCCGGCAACGGCTCGCTGTGGTAATTCAACGGCACGCACGCCGCCGCCGTCAACGACCGCTGGTCCTACAAGCTGTCGGCCGGCGCGCTCGGCCAGGACGCGCTGCCCCGGCCGGTCGGCACGATCCCCAACGCCCAGAACACGCCGTACCCGCCGTTTGCGAACTCGGGCACCCGCCAGCCGAAGTTCGACACCCGCGTCGACTACGAGGCGCCCGAGGGCGCCTACCGCCTCAGCTTCTCGGGCGGGTTCGCCGGTACCGAGGGCATCATCCACACCGGCATCGGCCCGTTCGACATGAACCGCGGCACGGTGCTCGGCTACGGCGCGGCGCGCTGGACCAAGGGCGCGCAGAAGCTGCAGTTCTTCACCAACATCCTCAACGGCGACGCCAACGCGCTGCTGTCGTTCGGCACCGACGGCCGGCCGATCCTGTTCGAGTTCAATACCAAGACGTTCGACATCGAGTACGGCAACGTCCGGGCGTTCGGCAACCGCAACGTCGTCAGCTTCGGCGGCAACTTCCGCTACAACCAGTTCGACCTCAGCCTGGCGCCGCGCGGCGACAACCGCACCGAGGGCGGCGGCTACATCCAGGACGAGATCTTCATCAACGACCACCTGCGCTGGGTGATCGGCGCCCGGCTCGACAAGTTCAGCGTGCTCGACGACCCGAACTTCTCGCCGCGCACGGCGCTCATCATCAAGCCGAGCGCCGACCAGTCGGTGCGGCTGTCGTTCAACCGCGCCTTCCGCGCCCCGTCGCTGATCAACAACTTCCTGGACGTGGGCATCGTCAACCAGCTCGACCTGCGGACGATCAACCCGGCCTTCGCGCTGGCGCCCGGCGGGCCGGTCTACAACTTCCCGATCTCGGCGGTCGGCAACGGGGATCTGGTCGAGCAGCAGGTCGACGCCTTCGAAGTGGCCTATACCGGCGTGATCGCCAAGCGCGCCACGGTCACCGCGGCCTACTACTACAACAAGTCGAAGGACGACATCTTCTTCACGCAGGTGGGCCGCTACCGGGCGCTGAACCCGCCGCCGGGGTGGCTGACCAAGCTGGCGCCGCTGGTCGGCGAGGCGACGGCGCGCGGCATCCTCGAAGTGCTGCCGCCGGCGTGTACGGCCGGACCGACCGGCCCCTGCGTGAACGGCGGTCTGCCGTCGAACTACACCTATCTCAACCTCGGCACGGTGCGCGACAAGGGCGTCGAGCTGGGCGTGGACGCAGCGGTGAACCGCGCCCTCAACGTGTTCGCCAACTACTCCTACCAGTTCAAGCCCGACCCCGACTTCGACATCAGCGAGGTCAACCTGCCGCCGACCAACCGCGTCAACGCCGGCTTCAACTTCAGCGAGGGCCGCTTCCTCGGCAACATGAGCATCGCCTACCAGGACAAGGCCTATTGGCAGGACGTGCTCGACGCCCGCTTCCACGGCGAGACCGACGCGTTCACGCAGGTCAACGGCGCCTTCGGCGTGCGCTGGATGGACGACAAGGTCACGACGACGATCAAGTTCAACAACCTGTTCAACGAGGAAATCCAGTCGCACGTGTTCGGCGACATCATGCGCCGGCAGGTCATCGGCGAGTTGCGCGTCGCGTTCTGAGACGCGGCCGCTAGCGGAGTTTGTCCAGGGCGCCGAGCAGATCGGCGCCCTTCGTTTTTCTGGTCGCCGCCCAGAGGTCGCCGACCTCGCGCACCCGCGGCAGGATCGTCTCGAGCGTGAAGTCCTCGGGCCGGACGCCGGCGTGCACCTCGTCCCAGGTGAGCGGGGTGGACACACCGGCGAACGCGCTGCCGCGCGCGCTGTAGGCGCAGGCCAGCGTCTTGCCTTCGATGTTCTGCAGGTAGTCGACGTAGACGGTGCCGGCCTTGCGCTTGCCGACGGTGCGCTCCACCGTCGCCGCCTTGGGATGCGCCGCGGCGACCATGGTCGCGACGATCTGGCAGAACAGCATGCCGGCCTGATACGTCGTGCCGGGCCGCAGCGGCACGAAGATGTGCAGCCCTTCCGAGCCCGACGTCTTCGGCACGCCGGTGACGCCCACCTGGTCGAGCACCTCGTGCACCCACCGCGCCACGTCGAGGATGCGGTCGAAGCCGCAGCCCGGCTGCGGGTCGAGGTCGATGGCCACTTGGTCGGGCGTGGACAGCGCGTCGACGGTGGAGAAGAACGGGTCCATCGAAATCGCGGCGAGCTGCGCCATGTAGAGCAGCGTCTTCAGGTTGCCGCCGACGAGCCGCGCCGGGACGTCGTCGTCGGGCAGGGTCGCGACGCGCACCCCCGGCGGCACCGGCTCGGGGGCGCGGTGCTGGTAGAACGACTGGCCGTCGACGCCGTTGGGCAGCCGCTTCATCACCAGCGGCCGCTCGGCGACGACCGGCAGCAGCAGCGGCGCGATGCGGGCGTAGTAGCGCAGCAGGTCGCCCTTGGTGCGGCGGCCCTGCGGCCAGAACACCTTGTCGAGGTTGGTGACGTCGAGCGTGTCGCCGTCGGGCAGCGTGAGGCGCCCGTTCTTGCGCCGCGCCTGCAGGTCGTCGAGCTGGGCGACGATGGCCTCGGCGGTCGCGTCCCAGGCCTTCAGCGGGTCGGCCGTCTTGCGCGCCGCCTTCGACGCCGCGGCGGCCGTCGTCGGTGTCGCCGCCGCGGACGCTTTCCGCGTGGGCTTCGGCCGCCGCACGGCGGCGGCCGTCTTGTCATCGCGCAGGCCGAGATACGCCGGATGGCGCAGCCGGCCTTCGTCGGTCATCTCGGTGTAGCGCACCTGGGCGACCAGCCGCGGCGTCACCCAGTGCGCTTTCGCCGGGGTCTTGGGCGGAAGGTCGAACGGCGACACGTCGGTGGCCAGGTGGTGGAGCAGGCCGCCGACGCGCGCCAGCTCGGCGCCGGTGAAGCCGGTGCCGACATCGCCGACGTAACGCAGCGCGCCGTCGGCATCGCGCGCGCCCAGGATCAGCGCGCCGAAATGCGTGCGGGTGCCACGCGGGTCGGTCCACCCGGCGACGACGAACTCGTCCTGATGCTGGAGCTTGAGCTTGCGCCACTCGGCGCTGCGCTTGCCGGCGCGGTACGGCGAGTCGAGGGCCTTCACCAGCAGGCCTTCCCAGCCCTCGCGCTCGGCTTCCTCGTACAGCGCGCGGCCGTCACCGACCACCTGCCGGCTCACGCGAAGCAGCGGCGACCCCATGTCGCCGCAGCGTGCTTCGAGCGCGGCGCGGCGCTCATGCAGCGGCCGTGGCCGCCAGTCGGTGGCGCCGTCGCGCAGCAGGTCGAAGACGACCAGCGCCGTCGGCTGTTCGGCCGGCGTCTGCGCCGGCGCCGACGAGCGGTAGCCGGGCACGGCGATGTGGATGCGGCCCTGCAGGCGCTGGAAGCCGGCCGGGTCACCCGCGGCGTCGAGGGCGACGACCTCGCCGTCGAGTACGACCGGCGCATCGAGCTGGCGCGCCCACGCCGCCAGGGCGGCGACGAGCTCGGGGAACTGACGGGACTTCTCGTTGCCGTTGCGCGACCAGATCCGCACGTGCGGCGTCGGCCCCGGCTCCACCAGGACGATGGCGCGGATGCCGTCGTACTTGGGCTCGTAGACCAGCCGGCGGTCCTCGAGCGGCGGCGGCACATCGGGCGCCACCGCCAGCATCGGACGCAAATCCTGGGCCGCGAACACCGCGCGCTCAGTCCGCGTAGCGATCGTCGAGCCAGGGCTCGGCGGTGTTGGAATAGCCGCGCACCTCCCAGAACCCCTGCCGATCGTCGGCCAGGAACTCGAGACGCCGGATCCACTTGGTGCCCTTCCAGGCGTAGAGCTTCGGGGTGATCATCCGGCACGGGCCGCCGTGCTCGCGGGGCAGCGGCTGCACCTCCCACGTGTGCACGAGCAGCACGTCGTCCTCGACGGCGCGAGCCAGCGGCAGGTTCGTGGTGTACGGAATGGTCGTCCCCGGCGCGACGTCGTAGCCGGTGCAGGCGACGAAGCGGGCCTCGGGCGCGGGCACGGCCAATTCGGCGAGCGTACGCACTCGCACGCCGCGCCAGCGGTTGTTCAGCCGGCTCCAGGTCGTGACGCAGTGGAAGTCGCTCACATCATCCACTTGCGGCAGGCCCAGGAAGTCGTCCCAGTTGAGCGACAGCGGCTGCGCGCACAGGCCGCTCACCTCGAGGCGCCAGTCGGCCGGGGCGATGTCGGGCGTGTCGCCGAGGTCGAGCACCGGCCAGTTGGGCACGACGCGCTGCCCGGCGGGCACGGTGGGCATGCCGTGCCGGTTCGTGGGGCCAGAGCCCATCGGCCGGGCCACCGCGGCGTCGCGCGCGGCGGCCTCACGCTGCAGGGCGCGCTGGCGCTCGATGTAACGCAGGCGACGCTCGACCAAGGTGGATGCCGACTCGACCGACATGCGGTTTATCCTAACAACCTATGTCTCGAGTGTCGCTGCGGCCGGGCTGGGGCCGTCTCGCCGGCGGGGTCCTGCTGGCCGCTGCCGCCAGCGCCTGTGCCGGGTCGCCGACCGCGCCGAGCGCCACGGGGGCGGTGCTGTCGCGCGGCGAAGCGCCGCAGGCCGGGCCGCCGGCGGCGGGGGATTCCCTGGGTACGGTCAACGCGTTGGGCGCGACACGGTTCGTGGCGTTCGGGGACAGCATCACGTGGGGCGTGACCTCGTCGTTCGATGCCGCGTTCCTGTTCGACGCCTGCGGCGGGTGCTCGTATCCGTCGCAGCTCGACGGCCTGCTCGAGGCGGCCTTCCCGAGCCAGAACTTCACCGTGGGCAATTTCGGCGTACCGGGAGAGACGGCCCGTGACGCGGTGGGCAGCGGCCGTTTTCAGCAGGTGATGGCCAGCGAGCGGCCCCAGGGCGTGCTACTGCTCGAAGGGATCAACGACCTGAACGGCGGCCGCTCGGTGACCGACGTGGTGAGCTCGCTGCAGCAGATGGTCGAGATCGCCCGGCTCTACAACGCCACCGTGCTGGTGAGCACGATGTTCCAGACGTGCCGCAGCGTACGGCCGAACGGCGAAGTGCGCGACAACTCGCGGGAGCAGATCGTGCCGCTCAACAGCGCCATCACGGCCATGGCCGCCGGCCGCCAGAACGTCTACGTCGTGGACCTGTACAGCGCCTTCGGCACCAACTGCGGCCCCGACGGCGGCGTGGGCCGGCTGGGCGCCGACGGCCTGCATCCGAGCACGACCGGCTATCAGGCGATGGCGGTGACGTTCGGGACGGCGCTGCGCGACCGCTTCCCGGTGCGCGGGTCGTTTCAATAGAACCGCGGCGCGGGGCGCGTGAGGGCCTCGAAGTCAGGGCGCGCCCTCGGCGGCTCAGCCCCGCGCCAGCCAGAGCGTGCGGCCGCTGGCCTCGATCGGGTCGAGCCCGGCGGCGCGGCCCAGCGCCCGCGTGATCGGCGGCGGATCGAGGGGGAGACGCCACTCGTCCTGCCGTCCGCCGGCGGCGACGACGGCGCGGGTCCACGCCGGCCACCACGGCGAGGTGCGGCGCGACAGCGGCTCCATCACCAGCACCTGCGCGCCGGCGGCGGCGCGCCCCAGCAGGTCGTCGAGCAACGCGGCACGGTCGGTGTCGTCGAGTTCGTTGGCGACGTAGCTCGCCATCACGCCCTGCGGCGCCGTGCCCCGTCGCGACGGCGCCGGCCGCCGTGTGTCCACCACGCCGCCGCGCCGGACGTCGCCCGGCACGCCGAACGCCCGCCACGTCGCCCGGGCCTCGTCGAGCGCCCAGGGGTGGACGTCGACGCCGCGGACCGTGGCGCCGGGGCCGGCGTGGACGGCCCAGGCCGCGCCCGCGGCGCCGGTGCCGCAGCCGAGGTCGAGGATGGCCCGCGGGCCGGTCGGGGCGTCGAGTCGGGCCAGCACGGCGCGTATGGTGAGGAAGCGCCGTGGGGCGTAGTAGAGCGCGTAGGCGGCGCGCTTGCCGGCAGAGTCGTAGGCGCCACGGCCGCTGAGCCGGGCGCGTCGTTCCACGTACGTCGACGACAGCGCGCGCAGCGCCCGGGCCACCTCGGCCGGGGTGAGGTCGCGCAGATGGCGGGTCTCGAGGTCGGCGACCCAGGCGTCGAATCCGGCGCTGTCTTCGGCAGGCACGTGCGGCGGCGAGACCCATAGAATACTCAGAGGGCCACCGGGCCCCGCCCCCCGGAGAGGATGCACGTGAAGCGGTGGCAGCAGGTGCTCGTCGGCACCGCGCTCCTCGCCGTCGCCATCGGCAGCGGCACGGCGATCTGGCTGGCGAAGACGGCGGAGCCGCGGCTGCGCCGCGAGATCGAGCTGTGGCTGTCGGACCGGCTCAACAGCGATGTCGGAGTGGCGACGCTCACCGTGCGGCTGTGGCCCTCGGTGCATCTCGAGGGCACTGGCCTGGTTCTGCGCATCAAGGACCGCCCCGACCTGCCGCCGTTCGTGACCGTGGACCGCTGGTCGGGCGTCGGCGCGTTGCGTGCCCTGCGCAGCCGGCGCCTCTCCGAGGTGCGGCTCGAGGGCGTCACCGTGACCGTGCCGCCGGGCCGCACGGCCGACCTGGCGCCGCTGCTGGCGCGCGGCGCCGGCGACCCGTCGCCCGGCCAGCGCCGGCCGCGGCCGCCGCTGGTCGACCGCCTGACGGCCGCCGCGGTGTCGATTGTCGTGCTGCCACGTCAGGCCGACCGCGATCCGGTGGTGTGGGACGTCCGCGACCTCGACGTGGCGCCGTTCTCGCTCGACCAGGCGTCGCCGTTCACCGCCACGGTGGACACGCCGCTGCCGGCCGACCGCGCCCGCGTGACCGGCGAGGTCGGTCCGTGGCCGCGGCGCGACTTCGACCGCCTGCCGCTCACCGGGCGGTTCACGTTCGAAGGCGACCTGGCGGCCGTGCCCGGCCTCGAGGGCCGGCTCATCGCGTCGGGCAACGTGCTCGGCACGCTCGAGCGGCTGGCGACCGCGGGTGTCGCGTCGTCGAACGCACTGGGGCTGGCCAGCGGATCCGCCGGGCGGCTGCCGATGACCGCGACGTTCGAAGCGGCATTCGACGGCACCTCCGGCGACTTGTTCCTGTCGGCGCTGACGACCAGCATCGGCCAGTCGGCGTTTCGCACCTCGGGCAGCATCACGCGGCAGAAGGGCGTCCGTGGCCGGCACGTCCACCTCAGCGTGACCACCCCGGATCCCGTCGATTTGGCGGATGTGCTTCGCCTGCTGGTGGACGGCGCGCGGCCGCCGATGGCCGGGCGCCTGGGCCTCGAGGCGGCGCTCGAGATGGCGCCGGGGGAGGCCGACGTCCTCGACCGGCTGGAGGTGTCGGGCACGTTTCGCGTCAGCGGCGCCCGCTTCGCCAATCGCGACGTGCAGGGCAAAGTGGACGACCTGGCGCGCCGCGGCCAGGGGCGGCCGGGCGATGCGACGATCGCCGCCGTACCGGCGTCGATGGACGGCAGCGTCACCTTGCGCGGCACGCGCCTGACGCTGCAGCCGGTACGCTTCGCGGTGCCGGGCGTCGAGATTCGCGCCGCCGGCGGCTACGGGCTGACCAGCGAACGGCTCGCCTTTCGCGGCGTGGCGCGGCTCGATGCCGGCCTGTCGCGGACGCTGACCGGCGCGAAGCGCATGTTGCTGCGGCCGCTCGATCCGCTGTTGAGCAAGGACGGCGCCGGGACGCGCCTGGTGCTCGACATCGGCGGCACCAAGGCCGATCCGCACGTGGACATCGACGTCGGCGCGTCGCTGCGCGGACGTCGATGAGCGCTCATCGGGAGAAGGGGATGGGGTGGATGACGGGATTCGTGCCCGCTCGCGCGAAGCCGCAGGCGAGTGCGGCGTGCCTGAGGACCGGCAGGAACCTCAACTCGCCGAAAGGAGAGTTGGGGTGGATGACGGGATTCGAACCCGCGACAGCCGGAGCCACAGTCCGGAGCTCTACCACTGAGCTACACCCACCGTACGTGAGCCTTCAACTTTAGCATGGTTCCCCGGCTGCGTCCGACCGACCCGCTGCCGCCCGCGGAGTCCGCCCTGGCCGAGCCCAACGGCCTCGTCGCCGTCGGCGGCGGCCTGAGCGTCCCACGCCTGCTCGAGGCCTACGCCAAGGGCTTGTTCCCGTGGTTCGACGACGGCGACCCGATCCTCTGGTGGAGCCCCGACCCGCGGCTGATCCTGCCCACCGACGCCGTGCACGTTTCGCGTTCGCTGGCCCGGCGGCTGCGCCGCGGCGACCTGACGGTGACGGCCGACCGCGCCTTCGCCGACGTGCTCGCGGCGTGTGCCGCGCCGCGCCGCGACGACGACGGCCGCACCTGGATTACCGCGGACATGCGTCGTGCCTACGAGGCGCTGCACCAACACGGCGCGGCCCATTCGCTGGAAGTGTGGGACGCCGCCGGCGCCCTCGTCGGCGGCATCTACGGCGTGGCGCTGGGGCGGGCGTTCTTCGGCGAGTCGATGTTCTCGCGCGTGCCCGACGCCTCGAAGGTGGCCATCGTCCACCTGGCCCGCCAGCTCGCCCGATGGGGCGTGCCGTTCATCGACTGCCAGGTGCGCAGCGCGCACCTGGTCAGCCTCGGCGCTGTCGAGGTGCCGCGCCGCTAGTTCCTTCGGCAGGTCACGGCCCTGGTCGCCCAGCCCGGCCCGCCCAGCCCCTGGCGTCTCGACCCCGATCTGCTGCCCGCCCGTCAGCCGCTAGCCGCTAGCCGCTAGCCGCTAGAATCAATCCATGCCCGCTCCCCGGGAAGGCGTCGTCACCGAGCCGCGCGCCGACGTGCGGCCGGACACGCCGCGGATGTGGCGGGTGCTGCTGCACAACGACGACTTCACGACGCAGGACTTCGTGGTCTGGGTGCTCGAAACCGTGTTCCGCAAGCCGGCGGCCGAGGCGGTGACCATCATGCTGCACGTCCACAACGCCGGCGTCGGCGTGGCCGGCATCTACACCCGTGACGTCGCCGAATCGAAGATCGCCGCCACCGAGCGGCTGGCCGAGCAGCACGAGTTCCCGCTGCGCGTGACCATGGAGCCGGAACCCGAGGAGACCCGCCGGTGAGCGCCACGCCCGTTCCCTTCGCGCCCGAGACGCTCGAGACCATCCGTCGGGCCTTCCGCCTGGCCGCCGACCGCCGCCATGACATGGTGACGCTCGAGCACCTGCTGCGCGCCCTCGTCGACGACCCGCGCGCGCAGGCGGCCTTCACCGCGCTCAACGTCGATCGCGATCAGCTCACCCGCGACGTGGACGAGGTGCTGGACCGCGCCCACACTCCTGTGCCAGGGACCAAGGCGGTCAAGCCGGAGTCGACCATCGGCTTCGACCGGGTAGTGGAACGCGCCGTGGTGCACGCGGCGTCATCGAGCGCCCGTGAAGTGGAGAGCGGCGGCCTGCTGGTGTTCCTGCTGCAGGAGGAGGACTCGCACGCCGCGTACTTCCTCAAGAAGCAGGGCGTGAACCGGCTGCGGCTGCTGCGCGCGATCGCGCATCCCGAACCGGACGGCGAGACGCGCACGCCCGAGGGCGAGGAGAGCGGCCCGAAGGACCCGCTGGCCGCCTACGCCGTCGAGCTGGTGGAGAAGGCGCGGCGCGGGCAGATCGACCCACTCATCGGCCGGGCGCTCGAGCTCGACCGTGTCGTCCAGGTGCTGTGCCGGCGCCGCAAGAACAACCCGCTGCTGGTCGGCGAGCCCGGCGTGGGGAAGACGGCGCTGGCCGAGGGCCTGGCGCTGCGCATCGCCGAGGATCAAGTGCCGACGGCGCTGGCGGCGACCAAGGTCTACGCCCTGGACCTGGGCGCGCTGGTGGCCGGCACGCGCTATCGCGGCGACTTCGAAGAGCGGGTCAAGCAGGTGCTGACGGCGCTCGAGAAGCACCCCGGCGCGATCCTGTTCATCGACGAGATCCACACGCTGGTCGGGGCCGGGTCGGCCTCCGGCGGCACCATGGACGCCGGCAATCTGCTGAAGCCGGCGCTCGCCTCGGGCGCGCTGCGCTGCATCGGCTCGACCACGTTCAGCGACGTGAAGCAGGGCTTCGACCGCGATCGGGCGTTGTCGCGGCGCTTCCAGAAGATCGAGATCCTCGAACCCACCGAGGCCGAGGCCACCGAGATCCTGAAGGGGCTGCGCGAGCACTACGAGCGGCACCACGGTGTGCGCTACACCGACGAGGCGCTGGCCGCGGCGGTGACGCTGTCGGCCCGGTACCTCAAGGACCTGCACCTGCCCGACAAGGCGATCGACGTGATCGACGAAGCGGGTGCGGCGATGAAGCTCACCCCGCTGCCGGCCGATGCGCCGGCTGGCGGCGCGCTGCCGCCGCGTACGGTGGACGTGGCCGACATCGAAGCGGTGGTGGCCAAGATGGCGCGGGCGCCGGTGCAGGCGGTGTCGAGCGACGACAAGGTGGCGTTGCGCGTGCTCGACGGCGAGTTGAAAAAGGTCATCTACGGCCAGGACGCCGCCATCGACGACGTGACCTCGGCCATCCGCCTGGCGCGGTCGGGGCTGCGCGCCCCCGACAAGCCGATCGGCAGCTTCCTGTTCGCCGGGCCCACCGGCGTCGGCAAGACCGAACTGGCGCGCCAGCTGGCCAAGGTGCTGCGCGTGGAGTTCCTGCGCTTCGACATGTCCGAGTACATGGAGAAGCACGCGGTGTCGCGGCTGATCGGCGCGCCGCCGGGGTATGTGGGCTACGAAGACGGCGGGCTGCTGATCGACGCCGTGCGCAAGAGCCCGCACGCGGTGCTGCTGCTCGACGAGATCGAGAAGGCCCACCCCGACCTGTTCAGCATCCTGCTGCAGGTGATGGACCACGCCACGCTGACCGATACGCACGGCCGCAAGGCCGACTTCCGCCACGTGATCCTGATCATGACGACCAACGCCGGCGCCCGCGACCTGTCGGGCCGCAAGCTGGGCTTCGGCGACGCCGGCGAGGGCAGCAAGGCCACCGGCGTGCTGGAGCGGGTGTTCGCGCCGGAGTTCCGCAACCGCCTCGACGCCACCGTGCACTTCAAGCCCCTGGGCGGCGCCGAGATCGCCCGCGTCGTCGACAAGCACGTCGCCGAGTTGCAGGCGCTGGTCACGGAACGCGGCCTCACCATCGCCCTCACCGATCGAGCCCGTACCTGGTTGGCCGAGCACGGCTTCGACAAGGCTTTCGGCGCCCGGCCGATGGCCCGGCTGGTCGAGCGCACCGTGAAGAAGCCGCTGTCGGAGCTGCTGCTGTTCTCCGATCTCGCCGCCGGCACCACGGTAACCGTGGACGAAGTGGACGGCGCCATCACGCTGCGCACGGGAACGGAGTAGCCGTGGAGATCGCCATCGATCGCTACCTGGACGACGGCAAGCAGACGCTGATGACGCTCGGCCTGCGCAGCCGCACCACCGAGATGCACAGCGTGCTGTCGGCACTCGACGCCACGCAGCGCGAGACGGTACAGGCGGCCCTGACCCGCGCGCTCGACGAAGTCGCCGCGGTGCTGGCGCCGGTGGCGGCGGCGCAGCCCAAGGGCGGCTAGTGCCTCCGATACGACGTGGCGAGCTCAGGCATCGTCGGATGGTCTTTCGGATTTCTGTGCCTAGACCAATGTGCTAGACAGCGGAAGGAAGCCAGCTAGCGTATCAGCGCAATAGTGACCCGTGGCTGATCTCTCGTTCCGCGACCACCTCCGTGCGTGGTGGCGCGCGGCGTGGTCCGGCGTCTACGACACGTTTGGGACTTGTGGCGACTGCCGTCGGCCTCGGGGTTTGGGTCTGGGGGTAGATTCTGGCCGGGGAGCTTCGGGTGGAGTTGACGTCTCCCCTGCTGACGCCTCCCCCGAAAACGACGGCAGCCTTACCTAGCAGGCTGCTGAAATAGGGGTACCCAGACGCTCGAGCGTCGTACTACACT
>CAYUAX010000062.1:0-23752 GCA_964442845.1 uncultured Bifidobacteriaceae bacterium
CAGGCCGTGGCCGGCCAGCGCCTGCGCGAGCGGGCCGCCGGCCGGCTCGTCGCGGGTCACGGCAACCCGCCAGGCGGCGGTGCGGTGGGGCAGCGCATCGGTCATCGTGCGGATTCTGAGTGTATCGGGATTCGCCGGTCGGCCAAGCGTCGGGGCGGCACGGTAGACTGCCGGGACCACGATGAAGTTCCTGCCGAGTCAACTCGCTTACCTCCTGGCGGAACGCGAACAGCGCGCCAACCTGCGCGCGCTGCTGCGTTACCTCGCCGGCCTCGCCAGCCTGATCGTGGTCTACGCGGTGCTGTTCCACGTGATCATGGAGCGCGCCGAGGGGCAGTCGCACTCCTGGATCACCGGCTTCTACTGGACGCTGGTGGTGATGACCACGCTCGGCTTCGGCGACATCACCTTCGCCACCGACCTCGGCCGCGTGTTCAGCATCGTCGTGCTGCTGTCGGGGGTCGTGCTGCTGCTGGTGATGCTGCCGTTCCTGTTCATCCGCCTGTTCTACGCGCCGTGGCTCGAGGCCCGCATGCGGATGCGCGCGCCGCGCGAGGTGGCCGGCGAGGTGCGCGACCACCTGATTTTCGCCGAGTACGACGCCATCGCCCGCGGGCTGATCCGCCGGCTGCAGACCTCCGGCGTGTCGTATGTCGTCATCGAGCCCGATCCCGCCGCCGCGGCTGAGCTGGCCGGTGACGGCGTGACGGTGGTGACCGGCGACGTCGACAGCGCCGACACCTACGTCGCGGTCGGCGCCAGCCGGGCGCGGCTGCTCGTCGCCAACCGCGAGGACACGACCAACTCCAACATCACTCTCACCGTGCGCGAAGTCGCGCCCGACGTGCCGATCGCCGCCATCGCCGAGGCCGACGACTCGGTGGACGTGCTGTCACTCAGCGGCGCCACCCACGTCCTGCCGCTCAAGCGCCAGCTCGGCGAGTACCTCGCCCACCGCGTCGACGTCGGCCGGGTCGAGGCGCACGTCGTCGGTGAGTACCGGGCGCTGATCGTCGCCGAGCTGCCGGTGCGCTATACGCCGTTCGCCGGCCGCGCCGTGCACGAGACGCGGCTGCGCGAGACGGCCGGGATGAGCGTGGCCGGCATCTGGCTGCGTGGCCGGCTGCAGCCGGCCTACCCGGCGACGCGGATCGATCCGGAGGGGGTCCTGGTCGTCGCCGGCACGCGCCAGCAGCTCGACGGCCTCAACCGCCGCCTCGCCGCCGACACCGGGTCCAGCCCCGGCGCCGTGCTCATCATCGGCGCCGGCCGCGTCGGCGAGGCGGCGGCGGCGGAACTGACGCGGCTGGGCGTGCGCACCCACGTCCTCGAGAAAGACCCGCGGGCGCTGGCGGCGCTCGCCGGCTCGGCCGATCTGCTCGTCGAAGGCGACGCGGCCGATCGGGCCACGCTCGAACGTGCCGGGCTGCCGGCGGCCTCGACGGTCGTCCTCACGACCAACGACGACGCGATGAACATCTACCTCGCGGTCTACTGCCGGCGCCTCAAGCCCGACCTGCGCATCGTCAGCCGGATCACCCACGAGCGCAACGTCGAAGCCATCCACCGCGCCGGCGCCGACGTCGTGCTCAGCTACGCGTCGCTCGGCGCCGAGACGCTGTTCGCGCTGATCCGCGGCCGCGAGACCGTCATCCTCGGCGAGGGGGTGGCCCTGTTCACGCGGCCGCTCTCTGCCGAACTCGCCGGACGCACGCTGCAGCAGAGCGCGATCGGCGCCAGGAGCGGCCTGGTCGTGCTCGCGGTGCAGGACGGCGACCACTTCCTCACCGAGCTGCACTCCGGCACCGTGCTGCCCGCCGGATCGGAACTGGTGATGATCGGCAACCTGGAGCAGCGGCGCGCCTTTTCGGAGGCGTTCGGCCGGGCGTGACGGGTCAGCGGCCGCGGCGACGTGATCCCGATGAGGAGTCCCGACATGCCAGACCCGCAGACGTCGGCGTGGGGCCGGCCGGTCCCGACCGTCGGCCAGCGCGCCGAGCGCACGCACCGCATCGGCCCCGATTTCATCGCCCTGTTCACCGCCATCAGCGGCGATCGCAACCCGTTGCACTATGACGAGGCGGCGGCCGGCGCCTCGCGCTTCGGCGAGATCGTGGTGCAGGGCGGCGTGACCAGCGCCATTCTCAATGCCGTCGTCGCCGAGGACCTGCCCGGTCCCGGCACGGTGTTCCTGCACGTCGACTGGAAGTTCACCGCACCGGTCCGGCCGGGCGACACGATCACCGGCCGGGTCGAGGTGCTGGCGGTGCGCACCGACAAGCCGATCACGACGCTGGCCACGCGGGTGACACGGCAGGACGGCGTCGTCGCCCTCGAGGGCACCGCCGTCTGCTACACGATGCGCCTCGACGGTGCCCCCGCTCAGTGACGCGCGATGAAGTCGAGCACGGCGCGGTTGAACGCCGCTGGTTGTTCCCAGTAGGCGGAGTGGCCGACGTCCGGCAACACGGTCGACAGCGCGCCGGGAATGCGCGCGGCGAAGAGCCGCAGCGCCGCCGGCGGGGTGTACATGTCGGCGCCGCCGGTGAGCAGCAGCGTCGGCACCTGCAGGCCCTCGAGCATCGCGAACGTGACGCGTCGTTTCGGCGGCTGCGCGGCCGGCGCCGGGCCGGGCGCGCGGCTCTGGCGTTCGAGTGCCAGCCAGCGATCGGTGCCGGCGGGATTGGCGGCGCGGTACTCCGGCCGAGTTCGCGCAGGTCGGGCGGCAGGGCCGAGAACTCCTTGGGCCGCAGCCGACGGCCCATCGCCTGGTAGTCGTCGTCGACGACGCCGCCGAGGCTGTTGGCGACGACCAGACTGCGCAGGCGCTCGGGAAACGCGAGGGCGGTGTCCAGGGCGACGATGCCGCCGGCCGCCGTGCCGAGGAGATGGAAGCGCGTGAGTCCCATCGAGTCGGCCAGGGCGATCAGATCATCGGCGGCGGTGGTCGGCGGCGCGCCGGGATCGACCACGGTGCGGCCGTAGCCGCGGCGGTCGTAGGCGACGACGCGGAAGCCGGCGGCGGCGAGCGGCCCCCACTGGTACTCCCACACCCGGGCGCTGCCGGTGGCGGCGTGCAGCAGCACGACGGCCGGTCCGGGCCCGCCGCTGTCGTAGTAGAACAGCTGCGCGCCGGGCACGTCAGCCAGGCCCTCGCGGAGCGCGCCTTCCTGGCGCGCGGCGTCGGCGGTCGTCGCCTGTACCGCGGCCAGCGCCAGCGCGAACAGAGCGGCCACGCGGCTGGCGCCGGGATCGGGGCGCACCTCCATCACGCCGCATCCTACCAGCGACGGGCGACCGGCGCGCGACCCTCGATCGCGCCCCGCGGTCGGCGCGGCTCAGAAGCTCGACCGGCTGCTGCTGGACGAGCTCGACGACCGCGAGCTCGAGGAACTGGACCGCGCGCTGCTCGACGAGCTGGAGGAACTCGACGACCGCGAGCTGGAGGAACTCGACGAACTCGAGCGGGTGCTGCTCGACGAGCTGGATGAGCTCGACGACCGCGAACTCGAGGAGCTCGAACTCGATGAACTGGACCGGGCGCTGCTCGACGAGTTGGACGACCGCGAACTCGACGAACTGGACGGCGCGCTGCTCGACGAACTCGACGACCGCGAGCTCGACGAACTCGAACTGACGCTGCTCGACGATCGCGAGCTGCTGCTCGTGCCCGGCGACGACGATCCGGTCGACGAGCCGGCGCGAGTGGCCTGGTTCACGCCGGTGCCGTCGCCGGTGGCGTCGAGCGCGCTCGGCGAGGTCGGTCCGGCGCCGCAGCCGATCGTCGCGCCACTGGCGGTGACGAGCGTGGCGCCGCCCGAGAGCAGAATCAGGAAGTCGCGCCGGCTGGTCGGGGGCTGGGTGTCCGGCACGGGCGTGTTCCCCTGGCTTCGCGATCTCGACATGGCACTCCTCACGGCAAAGTGCTGGCGACGCAGGGGACGCGTCGCGCACACGGCGCCTCGACACGGTACTCCGGGCGGGCGGTGTCCGGCAAGGGACGTGAGTGCCCACGTCGAGGGCACTACCGCAGCGCTCCGCCGGCGAAGTACCACTCGATGCGGTGGATGACGTCGTTGGCACTGATGAGGTGCATGCAGCGCGGCAGCTCATCCACGACGTCCACGCACAACTGGTCCGGCTGGTCCTTCTCGTCGCCGTCGCCCAGTGGCACCGTGCGGGCCTTCCAGCAGCCGCCGTTGTCGCAGCAGCGCAGCGCGCCGACGGTGTGGATGAACTGGTGGTGCGGATACGCTTCCCAGTGGGGCGGCTCGCGTCCGCCGGCGACGACCACGCACGGCCGGTGCTGCGGCATGCCGTCCCGCACTTCGACGGCGGCGGCCAGATGCATCAGCAGGCTCACCGCCGAGACGGCGCCTTGGGCGTGGTACATCAGGCGGACGAGCTGGCGGAGCGACGTCTCGCCGCGCAGGTCGATCACGCCGTCGAGTGCCGCGTGCCGATGATGTCGCTCGCCGACCTGCACGAACTCGATCCGGCCGCGAAAGTGATCGACCACCTGCTGATACCGGGCGTGGTCCCACCACTTGATCGTGTAGTCGGTCTTGCCGCCCGAGGTGATCAGCCAGAAGGGCGTCGCGGCGCCCTTGATCTCCTCGACCTGGGAAAACCAGTGCTTCTCCTCGTCCGACAGATGGACGTCGCCCTTGAACGCCGTCGGGTGGAGCGGCACGTCGAGGCGTTCGCCGAGCCACTGCGTGAAGCCGTGCAGGAAGTGCCACGGCTCCTGGTTGCTGCGGTGGATCAGCGGATACTCGCAGGCGATGACCTCGACCTCGGGATCACGCTCGTCGAGCGGGGTCAGGTACGGGTTGTGGTCCCAGAGATCGGGACACGACGTGCGGACATCGGTGACGAAGCGGCCCGGGTGCAGGCGATGCAGATCGCGGATCGCTCCGGTCAGCATGACGAGGTCGCCCGGCGACTGATGGTTGGTCAGGATCAGCTTGCGCACGAAGGCTCCGCGAATGGCACTCAAAGGCCGAGACCGGCCCAGCAGGCGAGCGGCTCGCCGGTGGCGATCCGGATCGGGTCGCCGTCGGCCAGGCTCAGCGCCGACCGCAGGTGCACGGCCGCCAGCAGCTCGACGTAGGCGTCTCCGTGGCCGTTGCCCGACTCGTGGGTCTCCGGCCGCAGGATCACGGCGGGTATGCCGCCGACGCAGCAGCGCTTGAGCTTCAGGCGCTCGTAGCCGTACTCGGCGTGGCTGATCTCGGCATCCGGCTCGAACCGGTACGACGCTGGCAGCCGCACGTTGAGCGTGCCCGGCTCCAGACCAGGCAGTCCAGTGCGGGCGCAGATCAGCGCGGCGATCGGCCCGAGATGATCGCGGGCCACCCCGAAACCGGTCGTGACGCGACCATCCAGCACCTGCGGCACCGGCCCACTGTATCCTGACCGCGCCGAGTGCCGCCGCGGTGGCGCTCAGGCCCGAGCTGGACGCGTCGCCGCCTCGACCGGCGCGGCCTCGGGCATCGCGGCGGGCGCCACCGGTTCGTCGGCGGCGAAGACCGCCATGTCGGTCTGGCCGAGCAATCGGCTGGTGACCGTGCCGGCCGTCACCGAGCCGCTGACGTTGACCGCGGTGCGCCCCATGTCGATGAGCGGCTCCACCGAGATCAGCAGGCCGGCCAGCGCCACCGGCAGGTTCAGCGTCGACAGCACGACCAGCGCCGCGAAGGTGGCGCCGCCGCCGACGCCGGCGATGCCGAACGAGCCCAGCGTGGCGACGCCGACCAGCGTGGCCAGGAACGACGGCGTCAGCTCGATGCCCGCCGACGGCGCGATCATCACCGCCAGCATCGACGGATAGAGACCGGCGCAGGCGTTCTGGCCGATGGTGGCGCCGAAGCTCGCCGCGAAGTTGGCGATCGCCGGAGCGACGCCGAGACGAGTCACCTGCGTGTCGATGCTGAGCGGGATCGCCGCGCCGCTCGACCGCGACGTGAAGGCGAAGGTGAGCAGCGGCCAGATCTTCTGATAGACGCGCACCGGGCTGAGGCCGGCCGAGGCGAGCAGCGTGGCGTGCACCAGCAGGATGACGCCCATGCCGACGTAGCTGGCGATCACGAACGTGCCGAGGCTGATGACGTCGTTGACGTTGGAGGTTGCGACGACGCGGGTCATCAATGCCAGCACGCCGTACGGCGTCAGGCGGATCACCATGCGCACCAGCCGCAGCACCAGTGCCTGCAGCGCCTCGATGCCCTTCATCACGCGCTCGCCGAGCTCGGGGTTGTCCTTGCGGAGCGCCAGCACCGCGAGGCCGAGCATGGTCGCGAACACCACCACGCCGATCACCGACGTCGATCGCGTGCCGGCCAGGTCGGCGAAAATGTTGGTCGGCACGAAGTTCTGCAGCAGTGTCGGCACGTTGAGCGCCTGGGCCTCGGCGACGCGGCCCTCCATGTAGGTGCCGCGCTCGAGCTCGCGGGCGCCCTGGACCAGGCCATCGGCGCGCAGGCCGAAGAGCTGGGTGACGCCGATGCCGATCACCGCGGCGACCGCGGTGGTCGCCAGCAGCAGCCCGAGCACGCCGGCGCTGATCTTGCCGAGGGCGCGGGTGTCGTTGAGACGGGTCACCGCGGCGAGGATCGACACCAGCACCAGCGGCGCGATCACCATCTGCAGCATCCGCACGTAGATGCCGCCGACCACGTTGATCCAGGGGACCGCGCCGGTGATGGCCGGGCTGCCGAGGCCGTAGAGCGTCTGGGCGGCGGCGCCCAGCGCGACACCGAGCAGCACGGCGACCAGCACGTTGGTCGAGACCGGCGTGCCCCGGCGGCGCCGCTGGACCAGCCAGGCGACGGCGAGGGCGAAGACCACGAGGTTGACGAAGGCGGCGATGTTCATGCGGACTCCAGACCGGAAACGACAACGGCCCTCCCAGGGGCGGGAGGGCCGTGGAACCAAGCGCGCATCGTGGCTAGTGGCATTGGTGCGTCATGGCAGGCGGGCTCCCGGCCCCTCGGCGAGAGGACGACAACAACAGCAGCCGACGACGGTCCGACCATGCATGACTGAATCGTGAGATGCCCTCCAGGGCCATCCCGTGTCGGAGTCTAGTGTCCAACCCGGGGGGCCGTCAAACCCCGGCCGCCCACCGTCCCGGCCCGGGGCTATGATGCCGGGAGAAAGCGAGGGACCCCATGCCCGAGCCCACGAGCGAGTCGCGTCCGAAGTGCGCGCATCCCGCCTGCGATTGCCCAGTGCCCGCCGGCCAGAAGTACTGCAGCGACTACTGCCGCAAGGCGCCCGACACCGAGTTGCACTGCAACTGCATGCATCCCGGCTGCCGCTAAGCGCGGCGGGGCACCTGCTCCGACCCGGGCCCGAAGGCCCGGCCCGGCCGCCGTGTGTCGTCCTGGCGCTGCCGTTCAGGCGGCGCCCTGCGTGTCCACGTACACCGCGTAGAGCGACTGACTGGCCGTCATGAACAGCCGGTTGCGCATGGTGCCGCCGAAGCACACGTTGGCGCAGTTCTCGGGCAGGCGGATGACGCCGATGGCCACCCCGTCGGGCGCGATCACCTGCACGCCGGGCCGGGCCCCGGCCCAGATGTTGCCGTCGACGTCGCAGCGCATGCCGTCGGCACCCGACGGCTGGTCGGGTGCGCCGGGCACGCTGAGCACCACGTGGCGGCGCAGGTTGCGGGCGGTGGCGCCGTCAACGTCGAGGACGCGAATGTCGCGGCCGGCGCCGGTGTCGGCCACGTAGAGGCGCTTGAAGTCGGGCGAGAAGCACAGGCCGTTGGGGCCGCTGATCTCGTCGGTGACGAGGGTCACCTGGCTGGTCTGCGGGTCGACCCGGTAGACGCCGGGTTTGGTCTCGGACTCCGACTTGAAGCCCTCGTAGTTGCCGCGGATGCCGTACATCGGATCGGTGAACCAGATGCTGCCGTCGGGGTGGACCACCGCGTCGTTCGGCGAGTTCAGCCGCTTGCCCTGGTAGCGGTCGGCGATGATCGTGACGGTGCCGTCATGCTCGTAGCGGACGACGCGGCGGCCGCCGTGCTCGCACGACAGCTGACGGCCCTGCCGATCGAACGTGTTGCCGTTGCTGAACCCCGACGGGCTGCGGAACGTGGTGACGCGGCCGTCGTCCTCGAGCCAGCGGTGCTGGACGTTGTTGGGGATGTCGCTCCACACCAGATAGCGGCCGACGCCGTTCCACGCCGGTCCTTCGGCCCACATCGTGCCGGTGTGGAGCCGGCGGATCGGCGTGTTGCCGATGATGTAGCGGCGGAAGCGCGGGTCGAGCGCGATGATGTCGGGGTCGGGATAGCGCACCGGGGTCTCGCCGGTCCAGTCGCGCGGCGGCGCCGGCGGCGGCACCGGCAGCTGCGAACCTTGGGCGAAGGGCGCGGCCGACAGGGCGGGCGAGGCGAGGGCGGCGTGCATGAAGGCGCGGCGTGACGGCATGGCCTGAACTCCCGGGCGCGCGGCCTGACCGACGCCCGGCGACATTCTAGAGCTCATCGTGTTTCACGGAAACCTCACGACGCCGACCGGTCGGCCGGGTATCCTCGCCGTGACCGTTCGAAACGCAGATGATCTTCCCGGCCCCGGCGCTCGGTCTCGCGCTCGCTCTCGTCGCCGTGCTCGGCCCCAGCCGGGCCGGGGCGCAACCAGGGCCGCGGCCGTCCGATGCGGCGGCGGCTCGCGCCGAACGTTCGCGCGGCCTGGAACGGGCCTACAACCTCGACTATCCCGAGGCCCGGGCGGCGTTCGAACGGGCCGTGACGCTGGACCCCGACCATCCAGCCGGGCCGCGGCTGCTCGCCGCCATCACCTGGATGACGCTGCTGTTCGACCGCGGCGCCATCCTCGTCGACGACTACCTCGGACCGGCCGAGGCCGAGTTCGAACTGCAGCCGCCGCCGCCGGCCCAGCACGCCTACTTCCACGCCCAGATCGCCCGTTCGCTGGCCCTCGGTGAGGCGCGCCTCGCCGCCAACCCGCGCGATCCCGACGCGCACTACCAGGTCGGCGCCACCGCCGGGTTCCTCGCCACCTATATCGCCACGGTCGAAGGCCGGGTGCTCGGCAGCCTGAATGCCGGGCGTCGGGCCTACAGCGAGCACGCCCGCGTGCTGGCGCTCGATCCGACGCGCGCCGACGCCGGCTTCCTCGTCGGCACCTATCAATACGGCGTCTCGACGTTCGCCTTGCCGCTGCGCCTGCTGGCCCGCGTCGTCGGCTTCGGCACCGGCCGGGATCGCGGAAGGCAGCTGCTCGAAGCCGCGGCCGCACACGCCAGCGACGTGCAGGCCGACGCGCTCTTCGGTTTGATCCTTGTCTACAATCGCGAAGGCCGCTACGACGATGCGCTCCGCGCCATCACCCGCCTGCGCGAACGCTATCCGGCCAACCGCCTGTTGTGGCTCGAAGCCGGCACGACGGCGCTGCGCGGCGGCCGGCTCGACACCGCCGCGGCGGCGCTGGCCCGCGGCCTCGCGCTGCTCGAGACCGACCCGCGGCCGCGCGCCTACGGCGAGCTGGCCCGCTGGAAGCTGGCCAGCGGCCGCGTCCGGCTCGGTACTCAGGATCTGGCCGCCGCCGATCACGAGCTGCGCGCCGCGCTGGCCGCGCCGGCGCCCGGCTGGGTGCACGGCCGCGTGCACGTCGCGCTCGGCAAGCTCGCCGACCTGCGCGGCCAGCGCGCCGGCGCGACCGCCGCCTACGAACGCGGCCGCGCGTTGTGCGCCGCCGGCCAGGACGACGCCTGTGTGGAAGAAGCGCGGACCCTCGTCCGCGCCGCCTATCGTGGGGGGCACCCGTGAGGATCCTGCTGATTTCGCCCAAAGGGCCGCTGTATCGCCATCGCGGCGGCATCTTCCGCCGCTCGCTGCGCTACGCGCCGCTCACGCTCACCACGCTGGCCGCGCTGGTGCCCGCCGACCTCGACGCGGAGATCACGCTCGTCGACGAAGGCGTCGACGACGTCGATGTCACGCAGCCGGCCGACCTGGTCGGCATGACCGTGATCACCGGCACGGCGCCGCGCGCCTACGCCCTGGCGGCGGAGTTCCGCCGCCGCGGCGTGCCGGTGGTGCTCGGCGGGCCGCACGTGACGCTGGTGCCCGACGACGCCGCGCCGCACGCCGACGCCATCGTCGTCGGCTACGCGGAAGACACCTGGCCGCAGCTGTTGCGCGACGCCGCGGCCGGGCGGCTGCAGCGCCGCTACGTGCAGGACCCCAACCTGTCGCTGGCCGGCCGGCCGTTTCCTCGCCGCGACCTGCTGCCCAAGTCGCGCTTCCTGACCACCGACGTGTTCGAGGCGACCCGCGCCTGCATCCACAACTGCGAGTTCTGCGTCGTGCCGACCGCCTGGGGCCGTACGCCGTTCCAGAAGCCGGTCGGCGAGATCGTCGAGGACATCCGCCGCACGGGCGCCCGCAAGCTGATCTTCGTCGACCTCAACCTCGTCGCCGACAAGGCCTACGCCGCCGCGCTCTTCGAGGCGCTGATCCCGCTGCGGGTGCAGTGGTACGGGCTGTCCACCGTGCTGCTGGCGGCCGACCGGCCACTGCTGGCGCTGGCGGCGCGGAGCGGCTGCCGCGGCCTGCTGATCGGCTTCGAGTCGATCGTGTCGGACAACCTGCGCGACGCCAGCAAGCCGTTCAACCACCCGCGCGAGTTCGCCCAGGTGGTCGACCTGCTGCACGGCCACCGCATCGCCGTCTACGGCTGCTTCGTCTTCGGCCTCGATCACGACACCCCGGACGTGTTCGCGCGCACCGCGCAGTTCGCCATCGACGCCGGCATCGACCTGCCGCGCTTCGCCGTGGTCACGCCGTTTCCGGGCACGCCGCTGCACGCGCGGCTGGCCCGCGAGGGGCGCATCCTCACGCGCGACTGGGAGCTCTACGACGGCCAGCACGTAGTGTTCCAGCCGGCGCGTATGAGCGTCGCCGAGCTGCAGCAGGGCACCGAACGGGCATGGCGGCAGGCCTACAGCTGGCCGGCCATCGCCCGGCGGCTGCGCCGCTCGCCGGCGTCGCCGGCGGTGGCGGTGGCGGCGAACCTCGGCTACCGGCACTACGCCCACAACCTGCACCGCTTCTACAACTGCGACTGGATCGTCGACGGGCGGCTCACGCCGCGGGCGGTGGCGTCATAGGCACGTTCGCCAACCCCGCCGTCGTCGCGCAGTCGTGGTATCCGATGGCCCGCGCGTCGTCGCTGCGCCGCGGGCGCGTGCGCGCCGGCGTGCTGGGGCCCCGGCGGTTGGCGCTGTATCGCGACGCGCACGGCCAGGCCCACGCCATCGATGCCCGCTGTCCGCATCTCGGCGCCGACCTGTCACAGGGCAGGGTCACGCCCGAGGGCCTGCGTTGCGTGTTCCACGGCTGGACGTTCGGCGCCGACGGCGCGTGCCGCGCCGCGCCCGGCCACCGCGATCCGCCCGGCCGGTGCGCCCGCGTCTATCCGCTGGAGGAGCGGTGGAATCTGCTGTGGCTGTTCAACGGCCCGCGGCCGCTGTTTGCGCTGCCCACGCCCGACCCGGGCCGGCGCTGGCACACGTTGATGCTGCCGGCGCAGCGCGTGGCGTGCCATCCGCATCTGGTGCTGGCCAACGGCCTCGATCTGGCGCACTACGAGACGCTGCACGGCATGACCTTCGACGCGCCGCCGACGCTGGACGTCGCCCGCGCCGGCGAGGTGAGCGTCGAGCTGTGCGGCCGGCCGCGCTCGCGCCTGTGGCAGCGGCTCTCCGGCACGTCGGCGACGCCGATCGTGGCCCGGTTCACCACCATCGGCGGCAGCCTCGCCTGGTCCACGGTGAACGCGCCGACGCGGTTCCACGTCCTGTTCACGGGGCGCCCCGACGCCACGGGCGGCTGCGTGACCCGGACGCTGTTCTTCTTTCCGACCCCGCCGGGCCCGGCCTGGGTGCGCGGCCTGGGGCTGATGGCGACGCTGCTCCGGCACGACCGCCGCGTCCTCGACGGCCTCGAGTTCCGGCCGGCGTTCGCCGAGACCGACGCGCCGCTGCGCGCCTTCGCCACCGCCGTCGACGCACTGGGAGCCTGGTGACGTGCGTCTCACGCTGATCCATCCGTGCATCGGCCGCCGCCCGGGGGAACGCTACATCCGATCGTGGCAGATGGAGCCGCTGCCGCCGGCGACGCTTGCCGGGCTGACCCCGGCGGACGTGGACCTGCGCTTCTACGACGACCGGATGGAGGTCATTCCCTACGACGAGCCGACCGACCTGGTCGCGATCAGCGTCGAGACCTACACCGCGCGGCGGGCCTACCAGATCGCCAGTGCCTATCGGCGCCGCGGCGTGCCGGTGGTGATGGGCGGGTTCCACGCCACGCTGTGCCCCGAGGAAGTGGGGCGATATGCGGAGGCGGTCGTCGTCGGCGAAGCCGAGGACCTGTGGCCGCGCGTGGTCGACGACGCCCGCCACGGCCGCCTCGAACCGGTCTATCGCGCCGCCGCCCGCCCGTCGCTGCAGCACGTCCGGCCGGATCGGCGTATCTTCGCCGGCAAGCGTTACCTGCCGATCGGCCTGGTCGAGGCCGGCCGCGGCTGCCACTTCCGCTGCGACTTCTGCGCCGTGCAGACGATGTTCGGGCGCACCCAGACGCGCCGGCCCATCGACGCGGTGCTGGCCGAGGTGGCGGCGCTGCGCGACACGCGACGGCTGTTCTTCTTCGTCGACGACAACATCACCTCGAACCTCGCCCACGCCAAGGAGTGGCTGCGCGCGCTGGCGCCGCTCGGCATCCGGTGGGTGGGGCAGTCGAGCATCAACGCCGCGCACGACGAGGAGTTCCTCGACCTGCTCGTCAAGAGCGGCTGCCAGGGCGTGCTCATCGGCTTCGAGAGCCTCGACCCGGCGGCGCTGGCGGCGATGCACAAGGACTTCAACACCATGCGCGGCGGCTACGACGTGGCGCTCGCCAACCTGCGCCGCCACCGGCTGCGCCTCTACGGCACGTTCATCTTCGGCTACGACACCGACACCGCCGAGAGTTTCACGCGCGCGGTGGAGTTCGCCCGCGCCCACCGCTTCTACATCGCCGCGTTCAACCACCTGACGCCGTTTCCCGGTACGCCCCTCTACGCGCGGCTCGCCGCCGAGGGCCGCCTGCTCTACGACGCCTGGTGGCTCGACGAGCGCTATCGCTACAACATGATTCCGTTCCAGCCGGCGACGATGACGCCGCCCGAACTGCAGCGCCACTGCCTGGAGGCGCGGCGACGGTTCTACAGCTGGACCAGCATCGGCCGGCGCGGCCTCGACGCCGTCAACCGCGCCGACCCGTTCATGTTCCGCAACTTCTTCCCGATCAACACCATGCTGCGCGTCGACACCAATCGCCGCGACGGCTACCCCCTGGGAGACGCGACGTGGCCGGAGCCGCTGTTGCCGGTGCAGTAGCCGATCGGCGGCCGCCGGCGGCGGGGCGCTTCGAGTGCGGCCTCGCCGCGCCGTCCGACGACGCGGCGATCGCCGTGCTGCTGGCGGCGACGAGTCTGCCCGGCGAGATTCGCCTGTCGTTCGAACGGGCGCCCAGTCCGCTGGCGGCCGGGAGCATCGACGGCGACGTCCATCAGTGGCTGGTCGCCCGCGACCGGTACACCGGCGTGCTCGCCGGCGTCGCGTCGCGGGCCGAGCGGGCCGTGTTCGTCAACGGCCGGCCGGGGCGCGTCGGCTATCTGAGTCAGCTGCGGCTCGACCCGGGGTGCCGGCACCTGCGTGCGGTGATCACCGCCGGGCTGGCGAGCTGCCGGGCGCTGCACGATCGCGGCGACGTCCCTTTCCATCTGCTCAGCGTCGTCGCCGGCGACGACGCCGCGCGGCGGCTCGTCGCCACAGCGCGCGACGGCACGGCGCCGCGGCTGATCCGGCTTGCCACACTGCGGACCTTCGCCCTGGCGACGCGGGTCGGGCCACCGGATGTGGCCGGGCTCCGCATCGAGGCCGGCCACGACGCGGCGATGGACGAGATCGTCGCCTGCCTCGATCGGCACCAGCCGCGCTTCCAGCTGGCGTCGCGCTGGACCGCCGCCGACTTCCGATCGGACCGCACGCGCGGCCTGCAGCCGACCGACTTCGTCGTCGCGCGGCGCGGGGCCCGCGTCGTCGGCTGCCTGGCGTCGTGGGACCAGCGGGCGTTCCGCCAGGTGGTGGTGCGCGGCTACTCGCGACGGCTGCGCCTGCTGCGGCCGGGGCTCAACGCCGTGGCGCCGTGGATCGGCCTGCCGCACCTGCCCGCGCTCGGCGAGCCGCTCGCGTTCGCGTATCTCTCGCATGCCGCGGTGGACGACGACGATCCCGCGGTGTTCGCCGCCCTGGTGCGGGCGCAGTGCCGGCGCGCTCGCGCGGCTGGTCTCAGCCACGTGGTCGTCGCGTTCGTGCCCGGGCATCCGCTGTTCGCCGCGGTCCCGGCAATCGCGCGGCACCGTGCCTACGACAGCGACCTCTTCGCGGCGGCCTGGGACGACGACGTGAACGCCGTCGCCGCGCTGGATGGCCGGGCGCTGCACCCCGAGGTGGCGCTGCTATGACCCCCGTTCCGGCCGGTCTGGTCGAGGCGCCGACGACGCCGACCGCGACGCTGCGCGGCATGCTGGTCGAGCGGACCGCGCTCGACCAGGCGACCCGCGACGCGATGTTCGCGCTGCTCACGGCGCACTTCGCCGGCGTCGAGCGCGACGTCTTCGAGCGCGACCTGGCCGAGAAGACCGCGGCGATCCTGCTGCGCGACGGCACCGGCGCGGTGCGCGGCTTTTCGACGCTGCTCGTCTACCCGAGCGACGCCGCCGGGCGGCGGGTGACGGTCGTCTACTCGGGCGACACCATCGTCGATCGCGCGTGGTGGGGCAGCCCGGCGCTGGCGCAGGGCTGGCTCGGCGCGGTTCGGCGCCTGGCTGCCAACGGCGGCGAGGTCTATTGGCTGCTGATCACTTCCGGCTTCCGCACCTACCGGTTCCTGCCGGTGTTCTTCCGCGAGTTCCAGCCGCGGCCCGCTGGCCCGGCTGCGCCCGGCGACACGGCGCTCCTCACCGCGCTGGCGCGCGAGCGCTTCGGCGCGCACTTCGACGCGGCCGCCGGCGTGGTCCGGTTTCCGCGGCCGCAGCGGCTGGCCGCCGATCTGCTCGACGTGCCGAGCGGCCGCGCCGTCGATCCACACGTCGGCTTCTTTCTCGCCCGCAATCCCGGACACGCCGCCGGCGACGAACTGGTGTGCCTGACCCGCATCCACGACGACAACCTGACGGCGGCGGGCCGGCGCATCGCCCGCCACCTGGAGCGCGGCTGATGCGGTGGCGGGCAGCGGCAGCCCAGGTCCTCTGGAGTGGCGCCAGTCTCGGCGCCTGGCAGCGGCTGCGGGCCGCGCTCGACGACCCGGCGGCGGCACAGGCCGCCGTGCTGCGCCGGCTGCTCGCGGCCAATCACGACACCGCCTTCGGGCGGGCGCACGGATTCGCCGCCGTCCAGTCCATCGCCGACTTCCAGCGCCGCGTGCCGCTGGCGACCTACGACGAGCTGACGCCATGGATCGACCGCGTCGCCGGCGGCGAGGCCGGGGTGTTGACCGGCGCGCGGGTGCACCGCCTGGCGCCGTCGAGCGGCTCTACGCGCGCGGTCAAGCTGCTGCCGACCACTCGCGAGGGGCAGCGCGAACTCGGCCGCGCGGTCGACGCGTGGATCGCCGATCTGTTCCTGCGCCGGCCGCGCCTGCTGGGCGGTCCGTCGTACTGGTCGATCACCCCGGCGTGGTCGGCCCCGGCGCTGCCGCCGACGCGGGTGCCGGTGGGCTTCGCCGACGACAGCGAATATCTCGGCGGCGCGCGGCAGTGGCTGGCGCGGGCGGCGCTGGTGGTGCCCCCGCCGACGCCGGCCGCCGCCGGCATGGACGGCTTCCGCCGGGCCACCCTGCGCGCGCTCGTGCAGGCGGCGGATCTGCGGCTCGTCTCGGTGTGGCACCCGTCGTTCTTCACGCTGCTGCTCGACGCCCTGCCGCAGGAGTGGGACGGGCTGCTCGACGACCTGGCCCGCACCCAGCCACGGCGGGCGGCCCGCCTGCGCCGCGACCCTCGGCCCGAGGTTGGGGCGCTCTGGCCGCATCTCGCGCTGGTGAGCTGCTGGGGCGACGGACCAGCGGCGGCGCCGGCCCGCGACCTGGCGGCGCGCCTGCCCGGCGTCGACCTGCAGCGCAAGGGGCTGATGGCCACCGAGGGCGTGGTGACGGTGCCGTTCGCCGGCCTCCGTCCGCTGGCGGTGCGGTCGCACTTCTACGAGTTCCTGGCCCCGGACGGCACCGTGCGGCTGGCCCATCAGCTGGAAGCGGGCGTGGACTACGCCGTCGTCCTCACCACCGGCAGCGGGCTCTATCGCTACCGGCTCGGCGACCGCGTGTGCGTCGACGGCCGCGTCGGGGCGACGCCGTCGCTGACCTTCGTCGGCCGCGACGATCGCGTGTCGGATCAGCGCGGCGAGAAGCTGAGCGACAGCTTCGTCGCCGCCGCGCTCGACGCGGTGTTCGCGTCGGGACCGCGGCCGTCGTTCGCGATGCTGGCGCCCGAGGCGTCGGCCGCCGGCCTGGCCTATACGCTGTTCGTCGATCGTGACGTCGCGACCCGTCCGGCGCTGGGCGACGCGCTCGAGCGCGAGCTGCGCCGCAATCCGCACTACGCCTGGTGCGTCGATCTGGGGCAGCTCGCCCCGGCCCGCCTGGCCGCGGTCGGGCCCGGCGCCGGGCAGGCCTACCTCGAGGCGTGCGTGCGCCGCGGCCAACGTCTCGGCGACGTGAAGCCGGTGTCGCTGCACCATCGATCGGACTGGCGCGAGGTGCTGCCGTGCTGAGCGCGGCGCGGCGCGTCACGCCGCTGGCCCGCCTGGCGGGCGGAGTCGACCGCCCGGCGCTGGCGATCGACTGGACGACGCCGATCGATCGGTCGCGGCAGTTCATCTGCGAGACGCTCACGCCGCTGGCCTACACCGCCGTCTACCAGGAACTCGCGCCGCACCATCGGCTCCGCTACAACCAGCTCACCGGGATGGTCGCCAGTGAGCTGATCCTGCTGCTCGAAACCGAGTGCCTGACGGCGACGCTCGACGCCGTGCACGCCGCGGCCGACGACGATCTGCGCGCCGCGGTCGGGCAGTTCGCCGCCGACGAACGCCGCCATGCCGACATCTGGCGCCGCTTGAGCCGGCTGAGCGAGCCCGGCTGGTACGCCGATACCGACCACGTGCTGTGCCGGCCGACGCCGGGTCTGCGCGGGCTGGCGCGGGTGCTGGCGGCGCGGCCGCTGTGGTGGCCGGTGGTCTTCTGGGTGCAATTGGCGCAGGAAGAGCGGTCGATCGACATCTCGCGCCGGTCACTGCGCCTGCCCGCCGACCGCCTCGAACCGCGCTACGCCGCGGCCTATCGCGAGCACCTGCGCGATGAGGTGCGGCACGTGCAGGTCGACTGCCATCTGATCGAGCGCTTCTACGCCACCCGTTCGATGGCCGTGCGCCGCTTCAGCGCGGCGATCTTCCGGCGGCTGATCGGCGGCGTGTTCCTGCGGCCGATGCGCTCGACGGTGCGCGTCGCCGGCGTGCTCGCCACGGAGTATCCGGAACTGGCGCCGCTCCTGCCGCGGATGCGCCGCGAGCTGGCCGCACTGGCCGACGACGACGCCTACCACCGGATGATGTACTCGCGCGAGGGGACGCCCATCACCTTCGCATGGTTCGACCGCTTCGAGGAGTTCCGCTCGCTGGGGCGCGTCCTGCGCGCCTACGATCCGCCGTCGCGGAGGGGCCGATGAGCGTCCGTTACCCGATTCCCGAGAAGACGAACGCCGCGATCGTGGCCGCGCAGCTGGCTGGCATCGCCGGCTGCGTGGCGGCCGCCGGCCGCGTCGAGGGCGCCGGCGAGCGGCTGGCCCTGGCGGTGGTATTCGGGCTGCTGATGAATTCGGTCTACGCCGTCATCCACGAGGCCGACCACGGCATGCTGTTCCGCGATCGCCGGTGGAACGACGCCGGCGGGATGCTGATGTCGCTGTGGTTCCCGGCGCCGTTCCACCTCCTGCGCCAGGGCCACCTCGGCCACCACATGCGCAACCGCTCGGACGACGAGGCCTTCGATCTGTACTTCGACGGCGAGCATCCGGTGTGGAAGTGGCTGCAGCTCTACGGCACGCTCACCGGTCTGTACTGGCTGATGGCCGTGCTGGCCAACCTGGTGGTGCTGGTGTTCCCGTTCGTGATGCGCCGGGAGTACTTCACGTTCGACCGGCCGTCGGCGGCATTCTTCGACGCGCTGAACCCGGCCTACACCCGCCTCATCCGCCTCGAGGCGCTGGCGACGATCGCCGTGCACGTCGGGCTCGTCGTCGGCCTCGGCATTCCGGTGGCCAGCTACGCGGTGATGTACGCCGGCTTCGGCGTGTCGTGGTCGGCGATGCAGTACGTGCACCACTTCGGCACCGTGCGCCATGTGCTGGAGGGCGCCCGCAACCTGTGGCTCTGGGCGCCGATCGACCGCTTGTGGCTGCACCACAACTGGCACCTCACGCACCACAAACACCCGACGGTGCCGTGGATCCACCTGCCGCACATCGGCCGGCGCGAGAACCCCGAGCGCGGCTTCCTGCCGTGGCACTACCTGCGCATGTGGCGCGGCCCGCGGCGGGCCACCGACCGTGTCGAGAACCGCTATGCCGGCCGAGTCATCCGCTGAGCGCGCCTTCGCCGTCCCGGCGGCCGCCCGTGCGGCGATGGTGGTGATCGGCTGGATTCCGTTCGCCCACGTGCTGCTGGTCGCCGCCCCGATCGGCCTGGCGATCGCGCGCCGCGACGGACGGCTGGCCGCGCTGGCGGTCGCGGTGCTGTACCTGCTGCCGCCGCTCGCGGTCCGCGCGCTGCTGGCGGCGCGGCCAATGCCGATTGGCCGCGTCGAGCTCGCGTCGGGCGGCTACCTGCGCTGGTGGGCGACGGCGCAGTGCCAGGTGATCTTCGCCCGCCTGCCGTGGCTGGAAGAGCTGCTGCGCCTGGTGCCCGGGCTCTACTCGGCGTGGCTCCGTCTCTGGGGCGCCCGGGTGGGTTCGCTCGTCTACTGGTCGCCCGGCGTGGCGATCCTCGACCGCCCGCTGGTGCACATCGGCGATCGCGTCGCCTTCGGCATGGGCGTGCGTCTCAATCCCCACGTAATCGCGCCGCTGCGCAGCGGCCGCGGCGCGCTGTTCGTCGCGCCGATCTCGATCGGCCACGACGTCCTGGTCGGCGGCTACTCGCTGCTGATGGCCGGCTGCCAGGTCGCTGACGGCGAGATGACGCCGCCGCTGCGGACGATCCATCCCTACTCGCGCCTCGAAGCGGGCCGCCGCACCCGGCGTGCGGACATTCCCGATCTGGACGATGTCGACGGACCGTGACGGGGTGCCGGCGTCGCGCGCCGGCTGGCGTGAGAAGGTCGGCTGGTCGATCGGCCTGACCGCATTCTTCTGCGTGCCGTACTTCGCGTTGCAGCGGCTCGACCTGTGGCCCGCCCGCACGCTGCCGCTCAGCCGCCTCGACGCCGCCGTGGCGTTCGACCCGGCCTGGACCTGGCTCTATCAGTCGGGGTACGTGCTGCTGTCGGTGGTGCCGTGGGCCCTCGATCGACGGGACGACCTGCGGCGCTATGCTCGCGGGTTCGTGGGGATCAGCCTGGCCGGCTTCCTGGTGTTCCTGGTCCTGCCGATCGCCGGTCCGCGCCCCGCGGTGGTGCCGTCGACCGGCGCGTACGCGCTGCTGGCGGCCTACGACGCGCCGACCAATGCGTTCCCCTCGCTGCACGTGGCGTTGCTGACGTTCACCGTGCTGGTCGCCGCGCGGGCGACGCGCGGTCGCCTGTCCCCGTGGGCGCGCGGCATCCTGGTCGGCGGCGCGGCGGCGTGGGCCCTTGCCGTGGCGTACGCCGCGCTGGCGACCAAGCAGCACTACGCCGTGGATCTCGCCGCCGGGCTGCTGCTGGCCGTCGCGGTCGATCGGCGGCTGTCATGAAGGTCCGCTTCATCCGTCCCCACCTGTTCGACGACCGCGCCTCCGACGCCCTGGAGCCGCTGGCCTTTGCGGTGCTCGCCGGCCTGACGCCCGCCGACGTCGAGGTGTCGCTGGCGGACGAACGGCTGGCGCCCGTTCCGCTCGACGCGCCGATCGACCTGGCCGCCATCACGGTGGAGACCTACACGGCCCGACGGGCCTACCAGATCGCCGACGCCCTCCGTCGCCGTGGCGTGCCCGTGGTGTTGGGCGGCTACCACCCGACGTTCCTCCCCGACGAAGCGCTGGCGCATGCCGACGCCGTCGTGCTCGGCGATGCCGAAGCGGTCTGGCCGACGGTGCTGCAGGATGCCGCGGCGGGCCGGCTGCAGCGCACCTACCGCGGCGACGGCGATCCGCCGCTCGACGGCGTGCGCTTCGATCGGCGGATCTTCCGCGGCCTGCCGTACCCCGCGATTGCCTCGGTGCAGGTCGGACGCGGCTGCCGCTATGCCTGCGACTTCTGCTCGATCCACAGCTTCTACGGTTCGCGGGTCCGCCACCGTCCGATCGCGCAGGTGATCGAGGAGGTCGCCGCGCTGGGCCGCCGCCACGTCCTCTTCGTGGACGACAACCTGTTCATCGACCCCGACCACGCCGCGCGGCTGTTCCGGGCGCTGGCTCCGCTCGGCGTGCGGTGGGGCTGCCAGGTGTCGGTGGACGTCGCCAGCCGCCCCGAACTGCTCGACCTGATGGCCGCCAGCGGCTGCATCGCCGCCCTGATCGGCTTCGAGTCGATCGACGCCGACAACCTGCGGCAGATGAACAAGGCGTGGAGCCTGAAGCATCTCGACCTGGCCGCGGCGGCGGCGCGATTCCACCGCCACGGCATCATGGTCTACGGGTCGTTCGTCTTCGGGTACGACCACGACACGCCGGAGACGATTCGCCGCACCGTGGACGCGGCGCTCGAGGCCCGGTTGTTCCTGGCCAACATCAGCCCGCTGACGCCGATGCCGGGGTCGCGGCTGTACGACCGACTCCGGGCGGCGCGCCGCCTGCGCTTCGAGCGGTGGTGGCTCGACCCGGGCTACCGATACGGCGACGCCACGTTCCTGCCGGCGCGGATGGCCCCCGACGAGCTGACCGAGGCCTGTGTCACGGCCCGGCAGGCGTTCTATGCGGCCGGCGCCACCGCGTCCCGGCTGGTGAATCTGCGCGCGAACGCGCGTACACTCCGCCAGGCGGCGCTCTTCGTGGCCGCCAACTTCGTGTCGCGGCGGGAACTGCGTTCGAAACTCGGCCGCCCCTTGGGGGCGCCAGGAGCAGAGGGGCCAGCATGTCGATCGGAGGCATTCGGAGCGTCGCACTAGTGGTGGCCGTGTGGCTCACCGCATCGTCGTCAGCGGCGCAGTCGCCGGCCGCCCCGCCGTCATCAGCCGCGCCGCCGCCGGCGGTCGATGCGGCCGAGGAGGCCGAACATGCCGCCATCCGCGAGCTGCGCGGGCTCTACGAGCGGGCCATTCGCGAGGGCACGCCGGGCCTGCTGGCGCCGCACGTGGCGAGCGACTTTCGCGGCGTGATGGTCACCGGGCGCCTGGTGACCAGCGTGGCCGAGTTGGAACAGTACTGGACCGACATCCAGGGCCTGGTTGGCCCGGGCGGGCGCTACACCACGACGCTCAATCCAGAACGCAGCGTGATTCTCGGCGACATCGCTCTGGCCCGCGGCACGACCGAAGACGTCGTCGTGACCGGCGAGGGCCGCGAGTTCCGCTTCACGTCGCTGTGGACCGCCACGCTGCAGAAGATCGACGGCGTCTGGAAGGTGCGGCAGATGCAGGGCTCGATCGACCCGGTGGACAACGCCTTCGTACGCGAGTTCGGCCGGCGGGCGTTGCTGCCGGCTGCCGGCGCCGCGGGCGCCGTCGGCCTCCTGGTCGGCGCGGGCATCGGCTGGTGGCTGGCGCGGCGACGGCGAACCTCGTGACGGAGGGGCGGCAGATCTGAAGGCTTGGCCTACGAGCGTGCCCGATCGGTGGTCGTCCTCGTCAATACGAGAACAGCAGGCTGGCGATCTTCCACGCCGGCCCGGTGTCCACCAGCGTGAGCGCGAGACGTCCGCGCCGCGACGTGCCGTTCTGATGGAACACGAAGTCGGCGCGCGCCGTGGCGATGCGTCCGGTGCGGTCGACGACGACGTGCTCGAGCGTCTCGGACATCGCCGTCGCCTGAGCGAAACCGCGGGCCTGCGCGTCGTAGAACTGGTCCAGCGTGCGAACCGTGGCGCCACCGGCCGCGGCGGGTGACGTCGCCGTGAACGAGGGCAGGAACAGCTCGCGCCAGCGCGGCAGGCTGTCCTTGGTGTAGAGCGCCACGTAGTCGTCGACGACGCGCCGCACCGGGGCGAGGTCGGTGGCCACCGCGGAGGCGGCGCCGGAGCGGGCCCCAGGGCCTCGCAGCGCGCGCCCCGGCCGGGCCGCGGTGAGCCGTCCGCCGTCCACCACGAGCTGGCCGTTGACCAGCACGTAGCGCATGCCCTCGGCGTATTGGCGCGGCTCGGCGAACGTGGCGCGATCGCGGATCGTCGCCGGGTCGAACACCACCAGGTCGGCGAAGGCGCCTGGACGGACCAGGCCCCGATCCCACAGGCCCATGCGCTGCGCCGGTTGCGACGTCATCTTGCGGATCGCCTCCTCGAGCGTCAACAGCCGCTCCTCGCGCACGTACTTCGCCAGGATGCGCGCCGCCGAGCCCCACGCCCGCGGGTGCACGCCGGCGGTGGGCGGGCCGCTGTCGGGCGCCATGCCGCCCGAGTCGGTGCCGAGCATCACCAGCGGGTGACGTAGCGCCGCCCGCACGTCGTCTTCGTGCATGAAGAACATCACCCCGCTGCCGGTGGTGTCGTCGTCGGCGATGAGGTCCATCAGCACGTCGAGCGGGTCCTTGCGCTCGGCCGTGGCGATGTCGTCCAACGTGCGGCCCTGGAAGCGTTTCAGGTCGGCGCGCCCGACCGCCGACACCAGGATGCCGGCGGCACCGCCCGAGCCCAGGTACTGGTTCTCCCAGGTGGTGGACGGCTGCAGGATCTCGGCTCTGATCCTCGCCCGCGTGGCCGGGTCCTTCAGTCGCGCCACCGTGGCCGCGCGTCCGCCCTCGCGCGCCCACACCGGCAGGCTGGCGTCGAGGGGGTTGCTGCCGGCCACGTAGGGATACTGGTCGGCGGCGATGTCGAGGCCGTCGCGGCGCGCCTGCTCGATGCGCGCCAGCACCTTCGGCATGCGGCCCCAGTTCTGCTTGTAGGCGGTCTTCAGGTGATGGATCGTCGCCGGCACGCCGGCCTCGCGGGCGATGCGGAACACCTCGTCGAGGCTGTCGTCGATCGCGTCGGCCTCCGAGCGCTGGTGGGTGATGTAGCTGCCGCCGTGGCGGCCGGCGACGCGGGCGAGCGCGATCAGCTCGTCGGTGCGCGCGAAGCGGTCGGGCACGTATTGCAGCGAGGTCGAGAGGCCGAAGGCGCCGGCGGTCATCGCCGCCGCTACCTGCGCTTCCATGCGGGCCAACTCGTCGGCGGTGGCGGCGCGATCACCGCGGCCGACGATCGACTCGCGGACGCCGCCGGCGCTGATGAAGGTGCCGAGATTGATGGTCGCCGGCGCCTGGTCGAGGACGGCGAGGTAGCCGGCTAGGTCGTCCCAGTGCGGCACGCCCTCCCGGTCGAACATCGCCGCGAACGGATGGGAGC
>CAYUAX010000063.1:0-23661 GCA_964442845.1 uncultured Bifidobacteriaceae bacterium
CAGAGAGGTACCATGACCCGAGTACTACGTACAAGGGGAAAACGCTCTAGCCGCCCTACTCGGCGACGTGCCGGCGCACGTCGCCACGCAGCGACGACAGGTCTGGGTCGCGATCGCGCGGCAGCGACAGGAAGTACTCGGCCAGGGGCCGATCGTCGGTGAGCACCGGCCCGTCGCCCAGGAAGCGGCGCAATTCGTCGGGTCCGGCCAGATACTCCGCCTGTAACCGCTCGAAGCTGTCGACGCCGAGCGCGGCCAGCGCCTCGCGACGCCCGGCCACCTGCTGTTTCCACGTGAAGTCGGACTTCTTGAGCGTCAGCGGCTCGACCGCGCCGAGCAGCAGCGAGCCATCGGTCCAGACCGTGGTGTGCGGAAACACGGACAGGAATGTCCGGGCGATGGTCTTGTACTCCGCTTCGGTGCCCCACACCCACTGCATGGCCAGCCCGCCTGGCTTGAGCGCGTGGCGCACGAGCGAGAAGTACTCCCGCGAATAGACGTTGTTGGCGCCGACGTGGATGGGCAGGATGATGTCGGCGGTGATCACGTCGTACTTCTTTCGTCCGAGCATCAGGTGATTACGTCCGTCGTCGACGCGAAGGTGGACGTTGGGGCGACGCAGCAAGTCGAAGTTGATGTGTGTGAAGAAGTCGGCGGCGGCGACGACTTCCGGGGAGAGCTCGACGACGTCAAGTTCCACCCCCTCGTGGATGCTGGCCGCCCCGGCCGTCGCCCCGCCGCCGAGGCCGATGACCAGCACGTCGCGGGCCTCGGGGTGGATGACCAGCGGCAGATGGGCGATGCGGCGGTGCACGGCCACCATCGATCCGGCGTCGCTGGCCTGGTGGTTGCCGTCCAGCATCATGCTGCGACGGTCGCCGTAGGCGTGAACGCTGACCGTGCTCTGCACGCCCTCCTGCCGCCAGATCGCCGGCTGCGACGGGTAGCGCACGGCCAGATAGATGCCGAACGGGTCCGGGATCGACGCGGCGCTCGCCGCGAACACCAGGACCACGGCCCCGGCGACCACGAACCGACGCTGGCGCGGGCCGGGCGGGGCGACCAGCAATGCGATGCCGGATAGGAGAAGCAATGCCGAGACGGCAATCAGGCTGGCGCGGCCGCCGATCGCCGGCAGCAGCAGGAAGCCGGCGAGCAGCGATCCGAGGATGGCGCCGGCGAGATTGACGCCGTAGAAGCCGCCGAGGCGGGAGGCGACCTGGCGTCCCGCCCGTGCGCCTTCCACCCACAGGCCCAGCCCGATCGGGAACGCCATGCCCATGAGCAGGCAGGTCGGGACGATGGTCGGCAGCGAGGCGGCGATCGGGTGGGCGAGGTAGGTCGGAAGCACCGCCGCGACGTACGGCTGGAGCAGGCGGGTCAGTCGGTCCACGTCGCCGAGCAGGTTGAAGGACAGCAGGGCCGAGAACGCCATGGCAAGTTCGAGCCCGACCAGGATGCGCAGCCACGGCCACGGCCGGCGCAGCCACGGCGTGACGAGATAGCTCCCGAGGGCAATGCCGGCCAGCACTGATGCCAGCATGACCGAGTACGCGTAGACGGTCGGACGTGCGACCAGGACGACCATGCGGAACCAGAGCACCTCGAGGGCGAGGGAGGCCAGCCCCGACACGAAGAACGTCGCCAGGACGAGACGCCTCACGGCCGGCGTCAGCCCGGTGTGGTCGACGCCGCCCGGACCGGTGGCGCTGGTCGGCGGTGGCGACGCGACCGCGGCGGCGGGTTCGGCCTCGCGGCCGTCGCCGCGACCGAGCCCGAGGACCAGCACGACCAGGCCGGCGCTGACATTGATCAACGCCGCCGCCTGGAACGTGGACGCAATCCCGAGCGCCGGTATCAGGTAGAGGCCGGCCAGCAACGTGCCGGCGATGGCGCCCAAGGTATTGGTCCCGTACAGCAAGCCGACGCGACCCGCCACGGCCGTCGATCGCCCGACCGTCGATCGAATCACCAGGGGCAGCGTCGCCCCCATCATCGTCGTCGGCACCAGCAGCACCGCGAACGCCATGGCGCCGCGCACCGCCGAGACCACGAACGAAGACGTCGGCAGGGATGGATACGCGTCTACGTACAGCCGCAGCAGGAGGTCGAGCGCAGCCGGTGTCGCCAGCGCCGAGAGGCCGACCGCGGCTTCGGCGGCACCGAACCACGCCAGCGGCCGTCGGGTCCGGTCGCCGAGCCGGCCGCCGACGACATTGCCGAGCGCCAGCCCTGTCATGAACGCCGCCCACACGGTGCTGGCGGCATAGACGGTCACGCCGAATACCAGGCCGAGCAGCCGCAGCCACAGCACCTGGTAGATGAGTCCGGTGGCGCCCGACAGGAAGAAGACGAGGACCAGCAGGGGCAGGATCGGTGCGGCAGTAGCGCGAACGGCGGCGGTGGGCATGGGACCAACCGCATGGACGCGGTGTCGAACGCACTGGATCCGGTACGGTTGAGGTGGGTCAAGCGCAGGCCGAGCCGGGGCCAACCGCGCTGGCGCGATCGGGAGCGCGCCGGATTCGTAAGGCTGAGGTGGCGTGCCCGAGCGTCAGGCCCGCGCCGCCGTGGTCATGCGATCAGCGGCAGAGCGTCGGCTCGACGCCGCGGACCGCCGGTCGCGGCGCCGAGCCATCCGGAACGCGACGGATGCCAGGATCGATCGTCGGGTCGATCGGGACGAGGCGGGTGCCGCACAACACCGTCGGCATCGACGCCGCCACCGCTCGCGGCGGCGTTCGTGCGACCGTCAGCCGCGGTGTCGTGGCCGTCGACGTCTGCCCGGGCAGAAGGAAGAGCGAACCATACGGATTCCGAGGCGGCGCCACCGGCGTCAACAGCGTCCGGCCCACGGCAGCCCCGCCAGGCGGCTGGACGTCGGCGCCTGCCGGGTTCACGATGCCGACGAGCAAGACCAGCGAACAGCAGAGCTTGGCCATCGACGACATGCGGCCTCCGCCGGCCATCATCGCGAGGCGGCGCGGCCGGTGCAAGCGGCGAGTGGTGACGTGCCCGGCAGGGCCACTCGGCACCCGTCTACGGCTTGATCCCGATGACCATCGAGTCGGGCCCGACCAGATGCTCCACGCGCGTTTCGCTGAAGCCGGCGTCGCGCATCCAGCCAGCGCGATCGGCGCCGGTATAGTCGAAGCCGCCTGGCGCTCAACAGGGTCTTGGCCGGCAAGAACGCCAGGCCGGTCTGGAGAATCCTTTCGGGGGACGTCACAGCCACCTCCTCACACGTGCCGCATAGGTCGCGAACTCGTCGCCGAAGAGGCGCACCAGCGCGCGCTCCTCCGGCACGATCTGGAACCGGGTGATGAACAGGACGAACACCACAACGCCGACGAACGGCAGGACCGCGGCAAGGCTCACCGCCCAAGCCACCAGCAGCAGCGCCATGCCGACGTACATCGGGTTGCGGGTGACGCGGTAGACGCCGCCGGTCACCAGCGCCGAGGCGCGCTCCGGCTGCAGGGGATTGACCGTCGTACGCGAGCGGCGAAACGCCACGACTCCCGCCAGCGCGATGCCGATGCCGGCCACGGTGAGCGCGGCGCCGACCCAACGCGCTGGGCCGGGCGCGTAGGACAGGCGCGGCCCGTAGCCGGCGACGCTCCACATGCCGGCGGCGACGAGGGCGGCCACGGCCGGCGGCGGAATCCGGTGCTCGAGGGTGGACATGGTTCAGGCCCGGACGCGAAGGCGGCCGGTGCCGAGCAGCCACGCCATGACCACGCCAGCGGTCACGTCGTAGGCGCCGCAGAACGCCGGCCAGAACGCCGGCACGCCGGGGTTGGCGATGACCCAACCGTGCACGAAGTCGAACAGGCCATGAGCGGTCAGCGCCACGGCGACGATCCAGAGCGACGACCGGAAGCCGTACACGGCCGCGACGACGAAGACGACGCCCGCCGTCATCTCGGCGAGCAGCGCGGGAGTCGAGCCGCCCATGACCGCGAACAGCGAATACAGGGCGGCGATGACGACCATCACCGTCGGATAGAACGCCCGATCGCGGTCCAACCCGACGACCCTGGCGAACATGGCAACGGCCACGGCCAGGAGCGTTCCCACCAGCAGTGCCACGAAACCTCCTCGGCTCGAGCCGCCAGCCGCCGCTCGCTAGCCGCTAGCCGCTAGCCGCTAGCCGCTAGTAAAGATGCTCTTCGGCAGCTTGACGTGCACGCCCATGGTCGGCCGATCGACCAGCTGCGTCACCGCCACGTGGCCGGCGACGCTGACCAGTTGATACGCCTGGTGCTTCGTCAGCCCGCGCGTGCGCGCCAGGAAGTCGATCATCTCCTGGACGGCGATGCGCGTCGCCACGGTGAGGTCGGGATCGGTGCCCATGCTGATGTAGTCGGTCGGCGTCTCGGCGCGCGGCCAGTTCAGCGTCTCGCCCTTGCGGACGGTGAGCTGCAGGCGTCCACGCAACGACGTCTCGATCGCCGTCTGGTCCACTTCCCCGTCACCCTGCGCGGCGTGGCCGTCGCCCACGGCGAAGAGCGCGCCGGGCACGAACACCGGGATGTAGAGCGTGGAGCCGGCGACCAGCTCGCGGTTGTCCAGGTTGCCGGCGAACCGGCTCGGCGGGTTGCTGCTCACTCGGCCCACCGCCGGCGGCGGCGCCACGCCCATGCTGCCGAAGAACGGCTTCAACGGCACGACCACGCCGGGGAAGAACTCCGCGGTCATCGCCGCGCGGTTCAGCGGCACGATCTTCTGCGGCACGTTGCGATCGCAGTTCTCGGGCAGGAACCCGGCGCAGCCGTTGTAGCCGTAGTCGATCGGCAGGTCGATCGACAGCACCTTGACCTCGAGCACGTCGCCGGGCTGCGCGCCCTCGACGAACACCGGCCCGGTCAGGATGTGCCCGCCGGGCCCCCGTCGATCGCCGGTCACCTCGGTGACGATGCGGCGCAGTGACGCCTGCACCTTCTCCGGCGGCACCCCGGCCTTCTCGAGTCCGGCCGGCGAGTTGGTGAGCAGCGTGTCGACGTCGATGATGTCGCCCGACGCGATCTTCAGCGCCGGCGTCGCCTCGCTCCAGTAGTAGCCATAGGCCACCGTGGCCGGCGTCGCCTCGAGGCGATGCGTCCGCGGTTCCTGCGCTCGCGAGCCGACGACCAGGAAAGCCACCACCGCCGTCATCGCCAACAGAAGCAGTGGCGCAGCGTTCCGCGTCCGCGGGGGTGTGGGGTCTGTCGTGGCGAAATCTGAGGACCGGGCGTTGTGGCGGACTGGCCCAGCGTCAGGTCGTGCCCTCCCGCCAGCCCGGACCGAAGCGTGAGCCGCGAGAGACTCCACGCCCCCGTGGACGCTCGGGTTGTGCATCGCGATCAGTGCGTGGTGTCCGGCGCCGGCTTGGCGAAGCGCCGGAAGAAGCTCTCGGCCTTCCACTCCGGCCGCTCGGCGCGATTGGCGATCTGCACGCACAGCTTGCCGGTGAGGTCGGTGAACAGCACGGCGGCGGTGCGGTCGATCGGCTGGGCCAAGTCGTCGGCCGGGCCGTGGTAGCGCTCGCGGGTCCAGTCGGCGGCGATCTTCGCCTCCGGCGAGCCTTCCTCGTAGCCCACCTTCATGGCCAGCGCCGGCACCCCTTCGCGGATGAAGCTGTACTGGTCGCTGCGGATGAAGCGGTTGCGCTGCGGCTCGGGATCGGCCTGCACGGCCACGCCGAGGCCCTGCGCCACGGCGCGCACGTCGTCCCCCAGCGACGACTCGTCGAGGCCCAGCACCATCACCGTCTTCATCGGGAACAGCGGCAGGAACATGTCCATGTTGATGTTCGCCACCAGGTTGGCCTTCGGTACGGTCGGGTGCAGGGCGAAGTAGCGCGAACCCAGCAGGCCTTTCTCCTCGGCCGTCACCGCCACGAACAGCACCGACCGTTTCGGCCGCGCCGCCGCCACCACCTTGGCGGACTCGATCAGCGTGGCGATGCCCGAGGCGTTGTCCATCGCGCCGTTGTAGATGTCGTCGCCGTTGATGGCCGCGCCGACGCCGACGTGATCGAGGTGCGCGCTCAAGACCACGTATTCGTCGGCCAGGTCGGGGTCGCTGCCCTTCACCAAGCCGACCACGTTCTGCGATTCCACCGCCTGCGACTCGACGGCCACGGTGGCCTTCATCGACGTCGCCAGCGCGAAGTGCGGCAGTGCCTTCCCCTCGTCGGCCACCTTGAGCACCTCGGCCAGCGTGTGACCGGAGCCCTCGAAGAGCCGCTCGGCCTTCGCCGGGTTGAAGGCGATCGACACCTGCGCCCCGGCGGTGTCGTCGGTGCTGGCGTCGGCCAGCGCCATCGACGGGTTGAGGCGGTTCGGGGCCGAGCGCTCCCATGGCACGTCCATCGCCTTGGGGTTGGGGATGGTGATCGTGCCGATCGCCCCGCGCTGCTTGAGGGCGTTCCAGCGCTCCGCCGCCGACTGGTAGTGGGCGCTGAGGGCGCCGGGCACGTTGCGCGGGCTGCCCGACAGGTGCACGACCACCTTGCCCGTCACGTCGAGTCCGGCGAAGTCGTCGTGATTCAGCTCCGGGATCACCAGGCCATGCCCGGCGAACACCAGCGGCGCCTCCACCTGGGGCGCGGCGTCGATCCGCATGCTGAAGGTGGCCTCGTCGCCCAGAACGACCGGCACCTCCTTGCCCCGGCGCACCAGGGCGAGGCTGCTCTTCGACTCGTCGATGCGTCGCGAGCGGAACGTGACCGGCTGCATGTAGCCGGCGATCCCGGCCGGCTCGAGGCCGGCGCGCTCGAACTGGTCGGCCACGTAGTCGGCGGCCTTGCGGTGCTCGGGGCTGCCGGTTTCGCGGCCGCGCATGTCGTCGTCGGCCAGGAACTCCACGTGCGCGAACCAGCGCGCCGCGGCGTCGTTGGCCGGCGCCGCCGCCTGCCCGCCGCTGCCCGAGGCCGCCGGCGGCGGTGCCGTGCAGGAGGCGACCGCGGCAGCGGCCAGAAGGGAGGCGAGCAGGCGCAGAGTCATCGACGATCCTTTGGCGGGTGGCGCCGGGTCAACGGCCGTGATCCTCGCGGATGTGCTCGCGCAGCAGGTCGCGGCCGAAGTCGCCCTGGAAGTCGCGCCACACCGCATGGATGTGGTTGCCGTCGTTCTGGGTGTTGTCGTACTCGATCAGGAACGTCGGCCCCTGCACGCGATAGTAGTGCTTGGCCCCGACCGCCGTCGGCCCAGCCCACGCGAAGGTCACACGGTCGAGGCCGGCGCCCTGGACGCGGCTCATCCGCTCGGCGGCCAGGTCGTCGGCCATCATCGAGGTGTAGGCGGTGATCAACCGCAGCATCTGGTCGCGCTGCGCCGGCGTCATCCGATCGACGCCGAGGCCGGCCGGGGTCAACGGGCCGATGTCGTTTTTGTTGCCCGAGACGATGTCGTTGGGCGCCACGTCGGTGACGATCGCCGCGGTGCGCTGATCGGCGGTCAGGCCCTCGACCACGGCGCGGCCCAGGTCCTCGAGCGGCGCCAGCACGCGCAGACCCTTGTGCGGCCCCTCTTTGACGGTGGCGGGGTTGGATCCGGTGAACGTCGGCGACGTGGCGGCGACGCGGCCGTTGGCGACGGCGAAGTGCAGCGACAGGTGGTGGCCCTCGACGCGCCAGCCCCAGGTGCCGCGCGGCGCCGGCGTGCCGAACACGGTGAACTGGTAGTCGAGCGGCGAGCGGGCGAAGCGCGGGCTGTTCTCGATGGCGCGCAGCGTGTCCTCGAGGGCGATGATGGCCGTTGCCGTCATGTAGCCCTTCTGGCTCAGCCCCGACTTGAGCAGCGCGTGCGCCTTGTCCTTCTGCGCCGGCGTCATCGTCCGGAACGACAGGCCCTTGCGCGGGAACATCTCGTTGGGGATGAAGTTCCAGCGCAGCCGTTCGGCGTCGGCGTAGGGAAACACGGCCTGGTGGCGCTGGTCGGCGGAGAGCGCGGCCAGGAAGTCGCCGGCGGCGGCGGTCATGGTCGCCGCCGAGCGTTCGGTGGCGACGAGCAGACTGACCGGGACCAACGCCAGGATGGTCACGGCAACGAAGGCACGCAGGGCGACGGTCCGGCGCATCGGTCCTCCCGGGAAGCTCGGGGCAGTATACCGATCCCGCACCGGCTTCAGCCCAGCGCGATCGAGACGTATTTCAGGTCGAGGAACTCCTCGATCCCCCATTTGCCGCCCTCGCGGCCCAGTCCCGAGGCCTTCACGCCGCCGAACGGCGCCTGGGGCGCCGACGGCAGCCCGTCGTTGACGCCGACGATGCCGAAGTCGAGCGCCTCCGACACCCGGAACGCCCGCGTCAGATCGCGGGTCCACAGGTAGGCTGCCAGGCCGAACGGGGTGCCGTTGGCCTGGGCCACGGCCTCGGCGTCGGTGGCGAAGCGCACCAGCGGGGCAATCGGCCCGAACGTCTCCTCTTCGAGGATGCGCATGCCCGCCGCCACGTCCACCAGCACCGTGGGGTCGAAGTAGAGGCCCTGGCGCGGTTGCCCGCCGACGACCGCCCTGGCCCCGCGGGCCACGGCGTCCTGCACGTGGGCGAGCACCTTGGCGTGGCCCGCCTGGTCCACCAGCGGCCCCACCTGGGTGGCGACGTCGAGCGGGTCGCCGACGCGCAGCGCCTGCACCGCCTCGCCGAGCTTGCCGGCGAAGGCGTCGTAGACGCCCTGCTGCACGTAGATGCGGTTGGCGCACACGCAGGTCTGCCCGGTGTTGCGGAACTTCGAGGCGACCACCTCGCGCACCGCGGCGTCGAGGTCGGCGTCGTCGAACACCAGGAACGGCGCGTGGCCGCCCAGCTCGAGCGACACCCGCTTCACCGTCTTCGCCGCCTGCTGGGCCAGCAGGATGCCTACCTCGGTGCTGCCGGTGAAGGTGAGCTTGCGGATGCCGGCGTCGTCGAAGAAGACGCTCGACACCGCGGCGGGCTCGGCCGTGGTCAGCACCTGGAAGACCTCGGGCGGACCGCCGGCCTCGCGCCACAGCGCCTCGAGGCGCAGCGCGGTGAGCGGCGACTGCTCCGCCGGCTTCAGCACCACGGTGCAGCCGGCGGCCAGCGCCGGCGCCGCCTTGCGCGTGACCATCGCCGCCGGGAAATTCCACGGCGTCACCGCATACACCGGACCGACCGGCTGCGGCCGCACGAGCAGGCGCTTGTGGGCGAGCTGGCTCGGCACCGTCTCGCCGTAGACGCGCTTGGCCTCCTCGGCGTACCACTCGACGAACGCGGCGGCGTACTTCACCTCGCCGCGCGACTCGCTGATGGGCTTGCCCATCTCCTCGGTAATCAAACGGGCGAGCCGATCCTCGTCGCGCAGGATCAGGTCGTTCCAGGCGCGCAGGATGCGGGCGCGCTCGTAGGCGGTGCGGTCGCGCCACGCCGGAAAGGCGTCGATGCTGCGGCGCGCCGCCGCCCGCGCCTCGGCCACGCCGGCGTTGGGCACGCTCTCGACGCGGGCGCCGGTGGCGGGGTTCTGGACGTCGAACGTCGGGCTCATGCGAACACCTCGGCGCAGGCGCCGGCCAGGATGGCCAGGCCGCGCTCCAGTTCGGCCGGCGGCGTGGTGAGCGGCGGCAGCAGCCGAATCACGTTCTTGTAGGTGCCCGACTTCAGCAGCAGCAGGCCGCGCGTGCGGCAGCGATCGACGATCTGCTGGGCGCTGGCGGCGTCGGCGGCGCCGGTGGCCGGCGTCACGATCTCGATCGCCTGCATCGCGCCCAGGCCGCGCACGTCGCCGACGGCGGGGTGGCGGGCCTGCAGCGCGGTGAGCGCGGCACGGGTGATCTCGGCCTGGCGCGTCGCCTGCTCGAGCACGCGCTCCTCGGCGAACACGGCGAGCACGGCGAGCGCGGCGGCGCAGGCCACCGGGTTGCCGGCGTAGGTGCCGCCGAGCCCGCCCGCCGTCGGCGCGTCCATGATCGCCGCCTTGCCGACCACGGCCGACAGCGGCAGGCCGCCGCCGAGGCTCTTGGCCATGGTCACGAGATCCGGCTCGATGCCGTAGTGCTCGTAGGCGAACATCTTGCCGGTGCGGCCGAACCCGGTCTGGATCTCGTCGACGATCAGCACGATGCCGTGGGCGCTGGCGAACGCGCGCAGCTCGCGCATGAACGCCGGCGGCGCCGGCACGAAGCCGCCCTCGCCCAGCTGCGGCTCGATGATGATCGCCGCCACCTGGCTGGCCGGAATCCGCGTGTCGACCAGGTAGCGCAGCGCGGCCAGCGCCTGGTCGCTCGTGACCCCGCGATACTCGTAGGGGAACGGCGCGTGGTAGACCTCGGCGGCGAACGGCCCGAAGTTCTGCCGGTAGCCGGTGCTCGACGCGGTGAGCGCCAGGCCGAGGATGGTGCGGCCGTGGAACCCGCCGTGGAAGGCGATCACGCCCGGCCGGTTGGTGGCGGCACGGGCGATCTTCACGGCGTTCTCGGTGGCCTCGACGCCGGTCGTGAGCAGCAGCGTCTTGTTGGGGCCGCCGGCCACCAGCGCGTTGAGGCGCGCCGCCAGCTCGACGTAGCCGTCGTAGCTGGCCACCTGGAAGCAGGTGTGCGTGAACGCCTCGAGCTGGGCGCGCGCCGCGGCGACCACCCGCGGATGGCGGTGCCCGGTGTTGAGCACGCCGATGCCGCCGATGAAGTCCAGGTACTCCCGGCCCTCGGTGTCCCAGACGCGGGTGCCTTCGGCGCGGGCCAGGAAGATCGGGTGCGTCTCGGCGACGCCGCGCGCCACGTGTTCGGCGCGGGCGGCGGCGCTCGCATACGGGCTCGGCGATTTGGTGATGGGGGTCATCGGCGTACCTCGTTCTGCATCGCGGTCCACAGCTGTTCGACGTGGCGGCGCTCGGTCTGTTCCGCGCCCACCGACACCCGGACCATCCAGCGGCCGTCGAGCACGGCGGGTGTCAGATAGGCGGCGCCCGATCGGTTCAGGCGATCACACCACGACTGGGTGTGGCGGTCCAGGGCTTCGCCGGCCAGGCCGGGCGGCTCGTGACGGACGCAGACCGTCTGCAAGGGCACCGGCGCCAGCACGCGCCAGCCGGGGGCGGCCGCCACCTGCGACTCGAACCAGCGGGCGTTGTCCAGGTCGCGGCGCAGCCGCGCCTGGAGGCCGCGCACGCCCTGCTCGCGGATCAGGAACCACAGCTTGAGGGCGCGAAAGCGCCGGCCGAGCGGGATGCCCCAGTCGCGGTAGTTCTTGACGACGCCGTCGGCGGCGGTCTGCAGGTAACTGGGATTGGTGGACATCACCCGCACCAGGTGTTGCGCGTCGCGCACGTAGTACACCGTGCAGTCGAAGGCCGCGCCGAGCCACTTGTGCGGGTTGAGCACCACCGAGTCGGCACCTTCGACGCCGTCCCACATCCAGCGGCACTCGGGCAACACCATCGCCGACCCGGCCATGGCCGCGTCCACGTGCAGCCAGATCCCGGTGCCGGCGACCACGCGGGCGATGTCGGCCACCGGGTCGATGGCGGTGGTGGTGGTCGTGCCGGTGGTGGCGACGACGGCGCAGGGCACCCGGCCGGCGGCGGCGTCGTCGGCAATCGCCGCGGCGAGGGCGTCGGCGCGCATCGCGAAGCGGCCGTCGCAGGCGACGTGGCGGATGTTGGCGCGGCCGAAGCCGGCGAGCAGCGCCGCCTTGTCCACCGAGCTATGGGCGTAGCTGGACGTGTAGACGACCAGCGGCCGCGGCTCGCCCTGCAGGCCGCCGCGGCTCAGCGCGTAGTCGGTGCGGCGCTCGCGGGCGCAGATGAGGGCCAGCAGCGTGCTGGTCGAGGCGGTGTCCTGAATCACGCCCTGCCAGGCGTCCGAGAGGCCGACCATCTGGCGCAGCCAGTCGGTGGCCACCTCCTCCACCTCGCTCAGCGCCGGGCTGGCCTGCCAGGCCAGGCCGATCACCCCGAGGCCGGTGCTCACGTAATCGCCGAGCACGCTGCCCAGCGTGCCATTGGACGGGAAGTAGCCGAAGAAGCGCGGGTGCTGCCAGTGCGACAGGCCGGGCGCGACCACGGCGTCCAGGTCCCTCAACACCGCCTCGAAGGGCTCGGGATCCTCGGGCGGATGCCGCGGCAGGCTGGCCTTCACCTGACCGGGTTCGGCCTGCGACATCACCGGGCGGGATTCGATGCGGGCGCGGTAGTCGGCGATCCAGTCGACGACGGCGTGGCCGTGCTTGCGGAATTCCTCGGGCGTCATGCGGTCCTCGCGCGACGGCCGGGCCGTCGCCAACGGGCGGGAGCGCGCCTCAGCGCGCCCAGGCCTTCTGCACCCAGGGCAGCGTTTCGTGCAGCGCGTCGATGTAGCCCGGGATCAGGTGATGCGGGATGTCGTCGAGGATCCGCAGCGTGACGTCGCCGCCCTGGGCGCGCAGCGCCGCCACGCCGCGCTCGACGCGGGCCAGCGGCACGGTGCCGTCCGCCCGGCTGTGGATGGCGTAGGCCGGCATCTTCAGCGGCCGCGGCGGCGCCTCCGGATCCTCGCCCTCGCCGCGCGGCGCCGCCGCCATCGGAATGGCGGCCCGGAACAGCTCGGGATGCGTCTGTGCGAAGAACCACGCGCCGAAGCCGCCGAGGCTGAACCCGGTGACCAGCGTGCGCCGCGCGTCGATCGTCACGCGCTTCTTCACGTCGGCGATGACGGCCAGCACGGCTTCTTCGGACCCGGCGTGCGCCCAGCTCGCTTCCGGGGCGTCCGGGGCGATGATCACCGCGTTCAGATCCTGCATCGCCGGCAGCACCAGCTGCCCGACGTAGCCCAAGCCGAAGTACGGCGACAGTCCCGGGCCCTCCGGGGTGCCGTAGTGCAGCGCGACGATCAGCGGGTGGCCGGCCGCCGGCGCCGCCGCCTTCGGCACCAGCGTGCCGTAGGTGACGAAGTTCGAGCCGACCAGCAGCTCGTGCTGCTCCATGCGGACCGGCAGCTGGTCGATGCGCTGGGTCAGGAGGCGGCGGCCCATCGGCGGATCCTACCAGCGCCTCAGCGGGCGCGACGCCACCAGGCGATCGCGCCGCCGGCCAGATGGCACAGCGCCATGGCCACGGTGAGCACGAGCGACGCGACCAGCGGCTGGTAGCGCCCGTCGTAGAGCCCGACGGCGGCGAACGCCGTGAACCACAGCCACGGCCGCGTGTACTGCAGCGTGCCGCGCACCGGCGTCGCCAGCGCCCGCCGGACGCTGAAGAAGCCGAGCCCGCCCGAGCCGAGCGCGCTGGCCACCAGCGTGCCCTGGGCCGCCGTGGTCGCGCCGACGAAAACCGCGGTGATCAGCACGAACAGCGCCACCGACACGAAGCCGGCGTAGATGCCGGGCAGGATGTCCGACGACTCGAGGGCCACGGGTCAGTACTCGGTGAACATCCGGCGGATCTCGGCCAGATCGCGGGTCTTGGTGAGCGCCAGCATCAGCAGCACGCGGGCCTTCTGCGGCGACAGGTTGTCGCCGGGCACCATGCCGAGCGCGTCGGTCTCGGCCTGCCGGATCACACGGCCGTTACCGGTGCGGTTCGAGCGCACGACCACCGGCCGGGCGCTCGCCGACGCCAGGCCGGCGAACACCTCGCGCTCCTTGGTGGACATCAGCCCGGCGCCGGTGCCGGCCACGACCACGCCCTGGACACCGGCGCTGACGAGCGCCCGCGCCATCGCCGGATTGGCCTCGACGTAGGAGTAGAGGATGTCCACCGTGGGCAGCGCGGTGAGCCCGCGCACGTCGAACTCCGATCGCGTCGTGTGCCGCTTGAGCGGGGCGCGGTAAAGCGCCACGCCGTCGGCGTCCACGTAACCGAGCAGGCCGAGTTCGTTCGACTTGAAGGTCTCCACCCGGTAGGTGTTGGTCTTGGTCACGTCGCGGGCGGCGTTGATCTCGTCGTTCAGCACCACCAGCGTGCCCTTCCCCACCGCTTCCTTCGACGCCGCCACGCGCACCGCGTTGTAGAGGTTCAGCGGGCCGTCGGCGCTGATCGCCGACGCCGGCCGCATCGAGCCGACGACCACCACCGGGCGGTCGTGCTTGACCGTGAGGTTCAGGAAGTAGGCAGTCTCCTCGATGGTGTTGGTGCCGTGGGTCAGGACCACACCGGCCACCGTCGGATCGGCGTCGAAGATGGCGTTGATGCGCGCGGCCAGCATGAGCCAGTGCGCGGTGGTGATGTCGGTGCTGCTGATGTTGGCGATCTGCTCGACCCGCACGCGCGCCACCTGGGCGAGTTCGGGCACGCCGGCGACCAGTTCCTCGCCGGTCAGCGCGCCGGCCTTGTAGTCGGCCAGGCTGGTGGACGACGGACCTTTGCCGGAAATGGTGCCGCCGGTGGCGAGCACCCAGACGAGCGGCAGGGTGGCGGCGGGCGGCGTCTGCGCCAGTACGGATCGCGGGGTCGCGACCAGCGCGGCGATTACGAGGACGACGATCGACGGCAGCAGGCGGCGTGGCGTCATGAGGGGCGCATTATCCCACGCGCCTTTTGCCGGCGCCCATGATGCGCGGGGCCACCGCGGGCGTCACCGGCCGGGCGGCACGTCGCGTTTGGTGGCGCGCAGGATCTCGGCCGCGGCCCGGCCCTGCGGGGTTCGCAGATGCGCGTAGCGCGGCCCTGGCGCGCCGGCCAGCCGCGCCAGCAGCCGCCGGTAGAGCGCCGCCTTCACCTCGGGCGCCAGGCCGTCGAACGCCTCGGTGTAGATCATGTAGCTGAGCGGATAGCGCATCAGCCGCGTCGTCAGGTCGAGTTCGGCCAGCGACCGGCCGCGGCCGTCCTTCGGCGCCGCGGCGAGCAGCCGCTCGGCGAACCCCGGGCGAGGCGTGACCTCGACGGCCGGCGGGGCCTCGTCCACGAAGACGAAGTAGTCGGCGGCCTCGTCGAGGCGCTGGGCGAATGCCGGATCGTCGAGGCGAGCCCGCCGCTCGGCGATGGCGACACGCCACTCCCAGTTCAGGCGCGTCAGCAGGTTCATCGCGTGCATCTGGTGGTCGAACACCAGCAGCGCCGACAGGTCGCTCACCGACGACAGGTAGCCGCGCCGCTCCGGCACGCTGTCGAGCCAGCGCACGAGCGCATGGGTGGACACGATGGCCGGCTCGTCGCCGCCCTTGTAGTCGGCGACGGTCAGGTTGCCGAGGTGGCCGAGCACCTGGTACGGGGGCGTGGCGATGCTGCTGGTCACGAACCAGCCGCCCCAGCGCTGCGTGTGCGGGGTGGTGTGATTGACGGTGATGGCCGGGCCGGCGCGCTGCAGCAGGCCGCCGTCGGCGGCGACGCGGTGGCTGCGATCGATCGGCCCGGGCACGTCGAGCGTGCCGGCCGCGACGTGGCAGGTGAGGCAGGTGGCGCCGCGCACGAAGCGCGGCGTGGCCGTGGCGCCCTGATCGAGCGTGTAGAAGATCGTGCCCTGTTGAGGGTCCTGCGCCGCCAGTTCGATGGCCGGGGCGCCGGCGATGTAGCCGACGACGACGCGTGGATTGAAGTAGAGCGCGCGCGGCGTGTCGGGGCCGGTGAAGGCGCGCTGGATGCCGCTCTTGGCGAACACCAGCAGTTGCGACTCGCCGGGCACGTCGAGGGCGGCGAGCACCGCGCGCAGATAACCGAGCCCGGGCTCGTGCCCGAGGGTGCGCGAGCCGCCGGCCAGCGCGTCGTTCAAGCGGGCTACCGCGTCGGTCGTCGGACGGCTGGCGTACTGGATCGCCGGGTGCTCGTCGAGCAGTCCTGGAAACGGCACCGGGGCCTGGTCCGCGGCCCGTAGCGCCAGCGACAGGGCCAGCACCGCAGCCGCCATCGACAGCCAGAGTTCGCCGCGGCGTCCCGTCATCGATCCGATCCTACCGCTGCCAGCCGCCGGGCTCTGTCACCGAGCCCGACCTCACGCGAGGTGACTGAGCCGACCGCCGAGCCCGGATTCGCGCGAGGCGGAGACGTGGACACCACGGCGTAGTACCCTGCCCGCCATGGATCCGTTGTTCCTGCCCGACGTCGAGCGCGACAACGCCCCCGGCCCGTACAGCGCCGCCATCAAGGCCATGCAGGATCGCGGCGCCGAGTATCCGCAGATCTGGCACCTGTTCGCCTACCTGCCCGACGCCACGACGCACCTGGCGAAGTTCACGCAGGCGATCCTGCGCGGCCCGGCGCCGCTCAGCCCCGGCCTGCGCGAGCTGATCGCCGCCTACACCTCGGTCCGCAACCACTGCCCGTTTTGAACGAAGTCCCACGCCGCGGTCGCGGCGGAACTGCTGGGGGACGCCGCGCTGGTCGAGGGCGTGCTCGCCGATGTCGAGACCAGCGGGCTCGACGACAAGCACAAGGCGCTGTTCCGGTTCATCGATCGGGTCAACCACGACTCGCCGCGGATCCAGCCCGATGACATGGCGCCGCTGCGCGCGCTCGGCTGGACGGACGAGGCGCTCTACTTCGCGATCACCGTCTGCGCGCTGTTCAACTTCTACAACCGCTGGATCGACGCCATCGGCGTCCACGCCCTGTCGGACGAGGCGCACGCCGAGGGCGGCAAGCGCAGCGCGAAGATGGGTTACGTGCGCGAGTGATCGATCGCCCTGGCGAGTGTCTCGACGCCGCGGGCGATCTCGGCCTCGTCGGCGGCGGCGAACCCCATCTGCAGCCCCTCTCGCACGGGGAGCGTCCGCGCGTACCGGGCCAGCGGCCGCACCTCGACGTCGCGCGCGGCGACGGCGCGGGCGACAGCCTCGGCGGAGACGCCCCCAGTGAGATACCCGACGGTCTGCAGCCCGACCTCGACCGGCGTCACGTGGAGCCGGCCGCCGAGCCAGCGAGCGGCGCCGTCGAGCAGCGCGCCGCGCCGGGCGGCGTAGACGTCGCGGGCGCGGCGCAGGTGGCGGGCGAAGTGGCCCTCGGTCATGAAGTCGGCGAGGGCCGCCTGCAGCAGCGGCGAGACGTGGCGGCTGGACACCGACAGCCACCCCGCCACGCGATCGACGAGGTCGTCGGGGACCACCAGGTAGCCGACGCGCAGCGACGGACACAGCACCTTGCTCAGGCTGCCGACGAAGATCACGCTGCCGTTGTGGTCGAGGCCCTGCAGCGCCGCCATCGGCCGGCCCGAGTAGCGGAACTCGCTGTCGTAGTCGTCTTCGACAAGTACGGCGCCGGTGGCGCGGGCCCACGCCAGCCACTGGAGGCGCCTGGCCAGCGTCATCGCCATGCCGAGCGGGAACTGGTGGGCCGGGGTCAGATAGGCGAGACGCAGCCGGCGGCGCCGCGCCGGCACCACCGCGCCGTCGGCGTCGATGGCGATCGGCGCGAGGCGGGCCCCGGCCGAAGCGAACAGGCGGTGCGCGCCGGTGTAGCCGGGGTCTTCGAGGCCCACGGCGTCGCCTGGATCGACGAACAGGTGCGCGATCACCGCCAGCGCGTCCTGCACGCCGGAGACGACGGCCACCTGCTCCGGCCGGCACGACACGCCGCGCGACACCGTCAGGTAGTCGGCGATCGCCGCACGCAGTGGCGGATAGCCGAGCGACTCGCAGCCCAGACGCAGGTCAGCCGAGGCGCGGCGGACGGCGGCGGCGGCGACACGGGCCCACACTGACGCCGGGAACAGATCGAGCGCCGGCTGGTTGGCGCGGAACGCCCGCGTCGACGCCGTGCCGTGCAGGACGAACGGCGTGACGCGCGCCGCCGCCGTCGAGAGACGGCGGCGCGGCGACGGGCTGGCGGCCGACGAGGCGGCAGCTGCGGCCCGGCTGGCCGCAGGCAGCGCGGCGGAGACGCGGGTCCCTGATCCGATTCGGCCCTCGAGGTAGCCATCGGCGTGCAGCACCTCGAACGCGGCGACGACCGTGCCCCGCGACAGGCCGTATTGGCGGGCCAGGTCGCGGGTCGCTGGCAGACGATGGCCGGGCCCGAGGTGGCCGGCGCCGATGGCCGCGCGAAGCGCCCGGGAGAGCCACTGGTAGGCCGGCGTACGCGGCTCGCGGGGCGGCAACACGAGGGGCAAGGTCACCGAGCGGCGCGGCATCGCAAATGGTCCTGTCTAGTGACGGTAATTGGCTCTGTTCGATGGGCCACTTGAGAGGATACCTTGCGCCCCATGCCCGAGCTGTCAACCCACCTGTCGTCGCTTCGTGCCATCGGCCTCGCCGCCGCGTTCACCGGGGGCGCGGCCGTCGCCCCAGCCCAGACTCCGCCGGCCGCGGCGACGCCGCCCGTGCCCGCTACCCTGCACGCGCCCGACGGCTTCACCGTCTCGGTGTTCGCCACCAACCAGGGCCGGCCGCGGCTCATGACGGTGAGCCCGGAGGGCGTCCTGATCGTCGCCCGCCGAACGGACGTCGTCGCGCTGCCCGACGCCGACGGCGACGGCCGCGCCGAGCCGCGCGTGCTCTTCGCCGACCTGCCCTACGCCCACAGCGTCGCGTTCGGCCACGGCTTCCTCTACATCGCCACGACGCCGGCGGTGCTGCGGGTGAAATGGACCAACGGCGCGCCGGTCGGATCGCCCCAACCGATCGTCGAGCTGCCGACGTCCACGCCCTCGCTTCATACCTCGCGGTCGCTGGCCATCGGCCCCGACGGCAAGCTCTACGTGAGCATCGGCTCGTCGTGCAACGCGTGCGTCGAGAGCGACCCGCGCCGCACCACCATCCAGGTCTACGAACCCGACGGCCGCGGCGGCCGGACGTTCGCGCGCGGGCTGCGCAACGCGATCGGTTTCGCGTGGGATCCGGCCACCGGCCGGTTGTGGGCTGGCGAACCGGGCCAGGACAACGTCGGTGACGACGCGCCGAGCGAGGAGATCAACCTCGTCGAGGAGGGCAAGCACTACGGCCATCCGTTCTTCTACGGCCGCAATCTGTCCAGCGCCGCGCCCGATGCGCCGCCCGGCCCCGCCCCGCTCGCGGCGGCCGACGCCACGCCCGCCGCCTTCGAGCTGCCGGCGCACCTGACGCCGATGGGGCTCGCCTTCTACACGGGGACGCGCTTCCCCGAGCCGTACCGCTCGTCGATGTACCTCGCCGTGCACGGCTCGACGACGCGGACCGCCAAGGCCGGCTACAAGGTGCTGCGCCTGGTGATGGAGAACGGCCGCCCGGTGCGCGCCGAGGACTTCGTCACCGGCTGGCTCGACGGCGACACCGTGACCGGACGTCCCGTCGGCGTCGTCACCGGTGCCGACGGCGCGCTGTACATCTCGGACGACAACAAGGGCTTCATCTACCGGGTGGCGGCGACGGCCAAGCCGCCCGCGGGCTCAGCAGCCCGGGAGCTGGTCACGCACAAGGTGCCGCCCATGAACGGCGAACGGCTGGCCATGCAGGTCGTGGAGGTGGCCTACGCGCCGGGCGGCTGGTCGGCGGCGCATCGCCATCCCTGTCCGGTCGTCGGCTACGTGCTCGAAGGCGCGGTGCGCATGCAGTTGCACGGGCAACCGGCCCGTACCTACGCCGCCGGGGAGACGTTCACCGAGACGCCGGCCGACGTCCACGCCGTGTCGGCCAACGCCAGCGACACCGCGCCGGCGAAGTTCCTCGCCTTCTTCACCTGCGATCAGGACGGGCCCCGCTCGATCCCGGTCACCACGCTGCCCGCGCCACCAGGAGACCGTCGATGACCGCGCGCTTCCGCTACGACACGCACGATCCCAATCCCTACGACGCCATGGGCGGGCTCGAGGCCTACCTCGCCGACTGCGCGATCGAACAACCGCTCGTCCATCTGGTGAAGCTGCGCGCCTCGCAGTTGAACGGCTGCGCCTACTGTCTCGACATGCACTGGAAGGACCTGCGCGCGCTCGGCGAGAGCGAGCAGCGGCTGTACGGTCTCGACGCCTGGCACGAGAGTCCGTACTACTCGCCGCGCGAGCGCGCGGCCTTGGCGTGGACCGAGGCGGTGACAGTGGTGGCGTCGAGCCGCGTCCCCGATGCCGTCTACCTCGAGGCCCGCGAGCACTTCGACGAACGCGCCTTGAGCGATCTCACGCTGGCGATCGCGACGATCAACGCCTGGAACCGGCTGGCCATCGCCGCCCGCGACGTGCCCGGCGCCTACCGATCACGCCTGACCTCGGTGACGCCTGACTCTGTCACCGAGCCTGAGATCGCGCGAGGTGACTGAGTCGACCGCCGAAGCGGAGAGCGGCTGAGGCGGACCTCGGTGACGCTGTCAGCGCACGAGGTGACTGAGTCGACCGCCGAAGCGGAGAGCGCCTGAGGCGGACCTCGGTGACGCTGTCGGTGACGCGAGGTGACTGAGTCGACCGCCGAAGCGGAGAGCACCTGAGGCGGACCTCGGTGACAGGTACACTTCGGGCATGCTGCCCTGCCAGAAGCCGTCCTTCTCGCTGCCCGACGACGAGCACTATCTGAACTGCGCTTACATGTCGCCGATCTCCAAGGCCGTCGAGGCGGCGGGAGTTGCCGGCGTCGCCCGCAAGCGTGTGCCGTCGCGCATCACCCAGGACGACTTCTTCACGACCGCCGACGCGGCGCGGGCGCTGTTCGCGCGGCTGATCAACGCCGCCGATCCGTCGCGTGTCGCCATCGTCCCGGCGGCGTCGTACGGCCTGGCCATCGCCGCCCGCAACTTGCCGGCGGCCCGCGGCCAGACCATCGTCGTCACCCACGAGCAGTTCCCGGCCAACGTCCACGCCTGGCGGAAGCTGGCGGCGACGCGGGGCGTCGAGATCCGCGTGGTCCATCCACCCGACGGGATCGAGGGGCGCGGCCGCGGCTGGAACCAGCGCGTGCTCGAGGCCATCGACCGCACGACGGCGATCGTCGCCATCGGCCACGTCCACTGGACCGACGGCACCCGCTTCGACCTGGAGGCGATTGGCGCCCGGGCCCGCGAGGTCGGCGCCGCGCTGGTGGTGGACGGCACCCAGTCGGTCGGCGCGCTGCCCTTCGACGCCGCCCGCATCCAGCCCGACGCGCTGGTCGTCGCCACCTACAAGTGGCTGATGGGTCCCTACTCGCTGGGCTTCGCCTACCTCGGCCCGCGCTTCGACGACGGCGAGCCGCTCGAGGAGACGTGGATCGGCCGCGCCGGCAGCGAGAACTTCAAGGAGCTGGTGCACTACCGCGACGACTACCAGCCCGGCGCCGCCCGTTATGACGTCGGCGAACGCACCAACTTCGCGCTGCTGCCGATGGCCATCGCCGCCCTCGAACAGGTGCTGGAGTGGCAGCCGGCGAGGGTGCAGGAGTATTGCGGCGTGCTCACCGCCCCGCTGTTCGACCGCCTGGCGGCGCGGGGCTACGCCGTGGAGGACCCGGCGTGGCGCGGCGCCCATCTGTTCGGCCTGCGGGCCCCGGCCGGCACCGACATCACCGCGATCGGCGAGCGGCTGCGCGCCCGCCAGGTGTTCGTGTCGCTGCGCGGCAGCGCGATTCGCGTCGCGCCGCACGTCTACAACGACGCCCGGGACGTGGACGCCCTGATGACCGCGCTGGAGGCGCCGTCGTCCGGTTTCGGCCCGGCGACCGGCTGGTGAATCCACATTCAGTTACAATCGGCCTTCGGGAGGCTCGAGCAATATGCATCGATCCACGGCATGGCGCGTCGCTGCGGCGGCGCTCATCGTCTCAGGGCTGGCCGGTGGCACCATCCTCGCGCAGGCCGCGAACGTCACCGGGGACTGGACGTTCTCCGTGCAGACCGACCAGGGCAGCGGCACGCCGGCCATCACCTTCAAGCAGGACGGCGAGGCCATCACCGGCACCTATGCCGGCACGTTCGGCAGCGCGAACCTCAAAGGCACGGTGAAGGGCTCGGCGATCGAGTTCTCGTTCACCGCGGACGCCCAGGGACAGGCGGTCGACAGCGTCTACCGAGGCACGGTCGACAAGGACACCATGAAGGGCACGGTGGCCATCGCCGGCGGCCAGTTGAACGGCACCTTCACGGCCAGCCGCAAGAAGTAGCCGCGGTCAGAACGCCGTCACCGGCAGCCCCTGCGCGCACAGCGGGCAGGCGGTGGCGGCGTAGTTCTCCGGCGCCGGGTATTCCACCAGCGCGATGTTGGGCACCGGCAGCGTCACCATCGCCTCGCCGCGATCGACGATCTGCGCCGTACACACCACGGTGCCGCCGGCGGCGGTGATGAGATCGGCGCAGTGCTGGAACGTCTGGCCGGTGTTGCGGACGTCGTCCACCAACAGGACGCGGGCGCCCTTCACCACCTTGGCGTAGAACGTCGACAACGCCTCGGCGCCGTCGGCGCGGTGGTGAATCGGCGCGAACGAGTAGGGTTCGCGGGTGAGCGGCCGGCGGCCGTCGAGCAGCCCGGCGATGGTGTGCGCCAGCAGGGCGCCGCCGGTCACTGGCCCGGCCACGACGGCAATCGACTCGGCGACGCCTGGCGGCAGGATGTCGATCAGGTCTTGCGCCACGCGCCAGATCGTCGACGGATACCGGAACAGCTGGTGCGGGTTGAGATACAGCCGCCCGTGGTAGCCGTTGCCGTAGTCGAAGTGGCCTTCCATCACGACCTCGAAGCGGCGCAGGTCCTGCACCGCCCGGGCGCGGATGTCGTCGCGTCGCGGATCCATCAGCGCGCCGCCTGCGCCAGGGCGATGCCCGACGCCGTGTTGACGTAGACCACGCGGCCGCCGACGATCGTCGCGGCGACGCCGCCGCGGAACCGCCAGCCGTGGTACGGCGTGTTCTTCGACTTGCTGACCAGCGCCGCGCGGTCGATGGTCACCGCCAGGTCGGGCGCGAGGATGGTGAGGTCGGCGGCGGCCCCTTCGGTGAGGCTGCCGCCCGGCACCTTGAGGATGCGCGCCGGATTGGCCGACATCAGCTCGACCAGCCGCGGCAGGCGGATCACGCCGCCGTGCACCAGCCGGTCGAGGGCGATGGGAATCGCCGTCTCGAGGCCGACGATCCCGAACGGCGCGCGGTCGAACTCGACCGCCTTCTCGTCGGCGTGATGCGGCGCGTGGTCGGTGGCGATCACGTCCACGCTGCCGTCGGCGATGCCGGCCAGCATGGCGTCGCGATCCTTCGCCTCGCGCAGCGGCGGGTTCATCTTGGCGTCGGTGTCGTAGGGCACCGGCGCGGCGAGCAGGTCGTCGGTGAGGGTGAAGTGGTGCGGGGCCACCTCGCAGGTCACCTGCACGCCGCGGCTCTTGCCCTGGCGCACCGCTTCGAGGGTCGTCCACGCGCTCATGTGCGCCACGTGCACCTGGCCGCTGACCATCTCGGCGATCAGGATGTCGCGGCCGGCGGTGATCGCCTCGGCGATGCCAGGGATGCCCTTGAGGCCGAGCGACGCGGCGACCGCGCCCTCGTGGGCCACGCCTTCGCCCTTGAGCGAGGGGTCTTCGCAGTGCTCGATCAGCGGCATGCCGAACATGCCGGCGTACTCCATCGCCCGCCGCGCCAGCAGCGCCGTGGACACCGGATGGCCGTCATCGCTGATGGCGACGCAGCCGGCCTGCTTCAACTCGGCGATGTCGGCCAGCTGCTCGCCGAGCTGGCCACGCGACACCGCGCCGATCGGGTAGACGTGCGCCAGGCGCGCGTCGGCGGCTTTCTTGAGTATCAGCTCGGTGACGCCGGCGTTGTCGTTGACCGGCCGGGTGTTGGGCATGCAGGCCACGGCCGTGAAGCCGCCGGCCACCGCCGACGCCACCCCGGTGGCCACCGTCTCCTTGTGCTCCTGCCCCGGCTCGCGCAGGTGCACGTGCATGTCGATGAA